>NZ_JEXX01000001.1:0-540276 GCF_000582055.1 Acinetobacter sp. 766875
GTGACTGTAAATGGTGTGAACTATACTGCGGTGAATAATGGCAACGGTAGTTGGACCCTTGCAGACAATACACTTCCAGTGTTGGCTGACGGTCCACATACTGTGACTGTGACAGCAACCGACCCGGCAGGTAATGTAAGTACAACCAGTGCAGTCGTGACTGTAGATACTGCAGCAGCGAACCTGCTTGGTCCGATTACAGTACCGGATGACTTAAATGCTGACGGTATCATCAATGCATCAGAACTTGGCACAGACGGCAGCTTTAATGCCCGTGTAGCATTGGGTCCAGATGCAGCGGTAGGTACTGTTGTGAATGTTAACGGCACTGACTACACAGTGAGTGCAACTGACTTAAGCAATGGCTATATCACAGCAGCGATTCCTGTAACAGCAGATGGCCCAATTACCATTCATGCCCAAGCAGTGGATTCACAAGGTCATATCAGCAGCCCGACAGATGTCACTGTAACTGTAGATACTACAGCAGCGAACTTGCTTGGTTCGATTACAGTACCGGATGACTTAAATGCTGACGGTATCATCAATGCATCAGAACTTGGCACAGACGGTAGCTTCAATGCCCGTGTAGCATTGGGTCCAGATGCAGCGGTGGGTACTGTTGTGAATGTTAATGGCACTGACTATACAGTGAGTGCAACTGACCTTGGCAATGGCTATATCACAGCAGCGATTCCTGTAACAGCAGATGGCCCAATTATCATTCATGCACAAGCAGTGGATGCGCAGGGCAACATCAGCAGCCCAACAGATGTCACTGTAACTTTAGATACGACAGCGCCGACAGTTGCTTTAAGTGATGTAACCACAAATGACAGTACGCCTGAATTAACAGGTACAGTGAACGATCCAGCAGCGACTGTTGTCGTGACTGTAAATGGTGTGGACTATACTGCGGTGAACAATGGCAACGGTACCTGGACACTTGCAGACAATACACTTCCAGTGTTGGCTGACGGTCCGCATACTGTGACTGTGACAGCAACCGACCCTGCAGGTAATGTGGGCACAGGTAGCGCGGTCGTGACTGTAGATACTGCAGCAGCGAACTTGCTTGGTCCGATTACAGTACCGGATGACTTAAATGCTGATGGTATCATCAATGCAGCAGAACTTGGCACAGATGGCAGCTTTAATGCCCGTGTAGCGTTGGGTCCAGATGCAGTGGTCGGCACAGTCGTAAACGTTAACGGCACTGACTACACTGTCAATGCAACTGACTTGACGAATGGCTATATCACCGCAGCAATTCCTGTAACTGCAGATGGTCCAATCACCATCCATGCACAAGCAGTGGATTCACAAGGTCATATCAGCAGTCCAACAGATGTAATCGTGAATGTCGATACTGTTCCAGCGAACCTGCTTGGTCCGATTACAGTACCGGATGACTTAAATGCTGACAGTATCATCAATGCATCAGAACTTGGCACAGACGGCAGCTTTAATGCCCGTGTAGCATTGGGTCCAGATGCAGCGGTAGGTACTGTTGTGAATGTTAATGGCACTGACTACACAGTGAATGCAACTGACCTTGGCAATGGCTATATCACAGCAGCGATTCCTGTAACAGCAGATGGCCCGATCACTATCCATGCCCAAGCAGTGGATGCGCAAGGCAACATCAGTAGTCCAACAGATGTCACTGTAACTGTAGATACCACACCAGCTGATTTAATCACTGCGATTACAGTACCGGATGATTTAAACATTGACGGCATCATCAATGCATCAGAACTTGGTACAGACGGTAGCTTTAATGCCCGTGTAGGATTAGGTCCAGATGCAGCGGTGGGTACTGTTGTAAATGTTAATGGCACTAACTATACAGTCAATGCAACTGACTTAAGCAATGGTTATATCACTGCTGCGATCGCAGTAACTGCAGATGGCCCAGTGACTATCCATGCCCAAGCAGTAGATGCGCAAGGCAATATCGATAATGCTACTGATGTCACAGTAACTGTGGATACTACGCCACCAGACATTAATGCTGCTGCAATTGCGATTAATCCGATTACAGGTGATAACATCCTTAGTCCGGTTGAGACTGCAGGAACAGTAAATATTACTGGAACAGTGACTATTCCTGCTGATGCAACTGTTACCTCGGTTGTTGTTAACGTTAATGGCACGGATTACACGGCTGTAGTAGATCCGGCGAATGGAACATGGACAATAGGTGTACCTGGTAGCCAGCTTGTAGCTGATACTGATTTGACAGTTGATGCAAAAGCAACCTTTACGGATGCTGCTGGCAACAGTAGTAATTTGCAAGCTACACAAAGTTATACAATTGCAAGTTCTTCTATCATTGCATATGACAACTTTGATACAGCTGTTCTTGCTCCACAGCCATTACAAATCGCAAATGATGCGGCTCTTGGTAGTAAAACTTACTTGGCGCTTGTATCACTTGCTGGACTTAACTTACAGCTTGGTTCTGAAGCGGTTAACTTTAATGTAGCTGCCAACCAAGAAGGTAATGCGACATTTACCTACAGTGCTTTAATAGGGGTTAATGCTCTATCTGATTACTCATTAGTTGTACAAAAATTTGATACAGCTACTGGTCAATGGACTTCTATATATGGCGGTGGTCAAGCAGATATTCTTCACCTGACTTTATTAGGTTCTACACCAGGTGTTGTTATCGATGGGCTTGAGCAAGGACAATATCGTGCCTTTATGACTTATAACGGTCTGGCAGGTATTGGTTTACTAGGTACTTTAACAGGTACTATGGACATTTATGATACAACCCAAATCGGTGGTTTCTATACAGAAGCTGCAGATGGTAATGTGATCGTAGATGTTAACTCAAACGGTCAAGCTGATGTCGTAACTCCAAATACAGTTGTGAGTGAAGTTAATAACCAACCTGTTCTTGCTAATGGCACAATCATTAATGGTACATACGGTACATTGGTGATTAACCTTGATGGTTCATACACTTACACTCCAAATCAAAATGCTTCTGGAGTTGGACAGGTTGATCACTTTGTATATACGTTAAAAGATTCTGTAACTGGTGATGTAGCTCAAGCAGCTCTTAACATTCAGTTAAGTTCTGTCAAAGCTGCAGATAACTTGGCAGTTGCTGAAATTAATCCGGAATCTTTACTTGTTGCGAATGACGTAGCACTTGGTAGTGCAAGTTATGTAGCTGCAGTATCGTTAGCAGGTCTAGATTTACAGCTCCTTGGTAAACCAACAGTTGCATTCAATGTGGATGCTGACCGTCAAGGTACTGCGACATTTACATTCAGTGGTTTACTCAACGCTGGTGTATTGAATGATTATTCGATTGTTGTTCAAAAATATGATGCTGCAACAGGACAATGGGTATCTATTGGCGGAAATAACCCACAAGTGACTTTAGTTAGTCTATCTCTAATAGGAGGTACTCCAACAGCAGTCATTGAAGGGCTAGATCCAGGACAATATCGTGCATTTATGGGCTACAGTGGTCTACTAGGTGTGGGTATTGGTGGTACATTGACAGGTACAATGGATGTGTATAACCCATATGTTGTATCTGGATATTCAGTTGATCCGATCTCTGGTAACGTCATCAAAGATGCTGGTATTAATGGTGCAGTAGATGCTGCAAGTAATAATGCAGTGATCTCAGCAGTGAATGGAAATGCCGTTAACGCAACGGGTACAACTACAATCACTGGTACTTACGGTACGTTAGTGATTGATCAACATGGTAATTATACCTATACACCAAATGCAGATGGTCTAAACCTTGGTAAAGTTGATCAGTTCTCGTATACGTTACTAGACCCAGCAACAGGTAATACATCTCAAGCTGTCTTGTATGTCCACTTGGATAGTAACAAGGTTGCTATGACTTGGAATGCAGCAGATCCATCTCAGCCTGCAGTAATTACAGGTCATGTTCCAGTTGATGCAATGGATAACGTTGCTTCAGCAGCAATTGACATGGTTTACCCAACTACACAACAAGTTCTTAGTAACGCGATTAGTTATAACTGGTTGTTAGGAGTTGGCGGAGTCGTTATTGGCTCTAAACAAGGTACAGCAACCTTTAATGTAGCTGAAGGACATGTGTCTGAAGCTATCATCTCGGTTAACTTTGGTTCAGTAGCTACAGTTGTTGATGGTTTACATGTGGTATTAACACGAGTAAATCCAGACGGTACTCGTACAGTAATTGCAGATAGCGCGAATACTGGAGTGCTTGATCTATTAGGTATCTTTGGCTCTGAAGTGAAATTCAAAGTTGATAATTTAGGTTCTGGTAGCTATGAGCTATTTATGGAAAGCAATACGCTTCTAACAGCTCTAGGTAGCGTTACAGCAAGTATTACTTTGAATAATGGTGATATTACGCAAGTACCTAACTTGGTTGTAACTCCGGTTACAGGCAATGTTCTTTCAGACGACAACTCGGCTGTATATGGACCAAACTATACGCCAGACTATATTACGACTACGACAGTTGTGACTTCTGTCACTTCTGAAACTGGTAATACGCAGGCTGTAAATGTAGGTTCATCAACAGTTATTGTGGGTGCTTATGGTTCCTTAACGATTAATGCTGATGGTACTTATAGTTATCAAGCTACAGCGAACACACAAAATATAGGAAAAGTTGATAGCTTTACCTATACAGTGACAGACCCTGTAACTGGTAGAACAGACACAGCAACATTGCATATCCAAATTGGTTCTCCAGATGTGAATATCACTTGGAATAATGTTAACCCTGGTGCAGATGCGGTAATACCGTTACCTGTAGCAAATGCTGATACTAATCATGCAACTGTTAGTATGAAACAAGTGACTGATGCAGTTGTTGATGTACCAAGTGGTAACGTATCGCTTAGTACATTACCTCCAGTTTTAAGTAGTACAGTGACATCGAACCAATTTGTTGTTGCAGCTAATACTGTTACTGATGTACATGTTCAGTTGAACTATTTAGCATCTTTAAGCCTGTCTGTTTTACCAACGACTGGATATAAGATCCAACAATTTGTTGGGGGAGCGTGGGTTGATACAGTTTACTCAGGTTCTGCGACCGCTTTGGCAGGTATTTTAGGTGCACCAGCATACTCAGCTGATGTATCTCATTTATCTGCTGGTACTTATCGAGTGGTATTTAGCTTATCTAGCTTACTTCCAATTGGTAATATGTCACTTGATTCAGTTGTAACGACCAAAACAACCCATCTAGATACTTATACACCTGATGGTCAGTCTGATTGGATTCACGGCAATATCTTGTTAGGCGATACAACTGGTGGAGTTGCAGATACTTCGGCTGCTTCTCAACTATATGTTGAAGTTACACCAGGAAATTACCAAATTGCTGCTGGTCAGGCGATCAATACTGGCGAAGGTACGTTGTATCTCTACCATGATGGTTCGTACTACTATAAAGCTCTTGATACTGCGGCAAATGCTACGATTGATACGATTAACTACAAACTCGTATCGGTGACTGGTGCAGAGTCAACTAGCACATTAACGATCAACTTAAGTCAAGAGTTGAATAGCCTAGCTGTAAGTACAGGAGCAAATGATACATTTACGCTTGGAAATGGCTCGGATACCTTGATTTACAACACGTTGACTGCTGCTAGTGTGAATAGCCCAACAGGTGGTAACACAACTGCTGGTGGTGTAGATAGATGGACTGATTTCCATGTAGGTAATACAGCAACTGATAGTCAAGCTGATAAGATCGATATTAGTAACTTGTTACTTACTCATCCAAACAGTTTAACCATTGGTCAGTATGTATCTGTAAGCTATGACGCTGCCACACAAAACGCCACCATTAGTGTAGACCGTGATGGCTTAGGTTTAACTTATTCAAGTACGCAATTGTTGACGATTCATTTGGATCAAGCTAGAACATCATTAACGCTTAATGATCTTCTTAACAACGGTCAAATTATCTATTAATAGATAATTAACCAAATAAAAAAGAGAACCCTAGGGTTCTCTTTTTTATGTTTAAACAATACGTTAACTGAGCTTTTAAAGAGTTCATGCTATGATGTATTGAAAATTTTATAGAACAACAAATAACGAATAGGGACTTAATTCGAGTGTCGGTATTTCTAGACTTTAAAAGACAACTTAAGCTTTGGTTGGAACATTTCGTTCAGCATGTTTCAGACTTTCCGGAAAAAACAATTTTGTTTATATCATTTGGTCCTAAAGATCAAAGATGTAGTGTCTGGCATACCGAAAAAACAGCTTTTTCACAAGCAACTATACAGTTATTCGATTTTATTAATAGACAGTTTTCTCCAGATCAACTTCCAGACTATATAAAAATTGATGTTGCCTACAACCTAGAAAAACAAAGTTGGAGTCAAATAGAACAACTTGTTCATCATCAATTTCATAATAATCATTACCGCAGAGGAATTGCATTTGATGAAGCATGTTCGGTAATTTTTCTTGAGCAAGAGATATATGGCAAAGCAATTATTCGAGGTTTGAGTTATGACAAACCTAACTTTTTTGATGAAACCAATCTCAACTATGCAATTAAGCAAAAATATAACGCTCCTAAACCACAAATTAGACTACAAGAGCTGCAAGACATTTGGACTTTCGATACCTATGCAACTTTTTATGAAAATGGACAGTTTATTAATTTAGCAAGCCGTTATGATGCAAATGGTATTAGAGGTATTGCGACCAATAAGAAGCTGCATTTTAGAGAGCTCATTGAGAAAAATGCAGCGTTTTTGCACAGCCAGATTCAAGAAAATGGCAAATTCATTTATGGCTATTTTCCTGCTTATGATCGTGATATACGGAACTATAATACGGTACGTCACTGTACTTCGCTTTATGCACTATTAGAAACTTTCGAATTACAAGATAAACCTGAGTACTGGCCTAAAATTATTGCAGCAATTCAATACGCTCTTACTACTTTCTATAAAGAAAAAGACTCTACAACTGCTTTTATGATTGATGGTAAAGAAGGGGAGTTTGAAATTAAATTAGGTGCAAACGCAGCAGCTATTTTAATGTTAACGAAATATCAGGAAATTACTCAAAAAACAGATTATTTAAAATATGCAGAGAAACTTGCAAATGGTATTTTAAAATTAGTTGATTCAGATGGATTAACTACTCATGTATTAAATTATCCAGACTATGATTTAAAAGAAAAGTTTAGAATCATTTATTATGATGGAGAAGCAGCATTAGCTTTACTCAGGTTGTATCAAATAAATCAGGATAAAAGATTATTAGACGCTGTTAAATTAATGTTTGAAAATTTTATTTATAAAAGATATGAAAAATATCATGATCATTGGTTAAGTTACTGTACCAATGAGCTTACAAAAATATGTCCTGAAGAAAAATATTTTATTTTTGGTTTAAATAATTATTTAAAACATTTTATTTTTATTCGAAATAGAAAAACAACGTATGCAACTTTGTTAGAAATGCTAATGGCTGCTTATAAAATGGTAAATCGTTTAAAAGAGCAAGGCCATCAAAAACTTTTTGAACAAGCTTATATGCACGAATTAAAAAAACTGATTACATTTCGGGCTGAGTTTCAAACCACAGGTTTTTTCTATCCGGAAATAGCGATGTACATGGCGCGTCCAGATAAAATATTAAATGCTTTTTATGTACGACATGATCGTTTTAGAGTAAGAATTGATGATCAGGAACATAACTTGTCTGGCTACATTGCTTACGTAAAAGATTTCGAAGGAGAGGAGATATGACTGATCCTCTATTTGAAATTAAGCTGCTAGCCTCTCTTGATCATGCTCAATTTGAAGAGGCAATTTGGACATTTGAAATTGATGGAGACATTTCTACTTTATTATTGATTGATTATGCATTAGAACAATTCCATCAAAAAAAAGTTCAAGCTGATAAAGTCTATCGGGTTTCTGAACAAAAAAATAAGAAAATTGGTGAACAATATTTGGGCTTGGAAAAAAATGAATCTTATACATTTGCCCAGATTTTACAATTCGTAATTTTTACTCAGGCAAATGATGTTAAAGATGCCTTAAGCAATATACTGTTTGATTCCGTTGAGCAAGCTCAATTGATCTTGTCTAAGAGAGCGGAAAACTACAAATTAACTTTAAAAGCGCCTAATCAATTAAAAAATCTATTTTTGTTGGCAAAAAATATTTATAGCTATCCAGCCGAGCTAAAGAACCTTTTCTTTATCAAAACACTTTTTTTTAAAAATAAAGTATATCAACCGATTACACCTTTGCTTGCTCATCCAGTACTCACCTCGGTTTTATATCTCTCACATACCTTTAGACAGATTTATATCACTTATTCTGAACAGAATCAGAGCATTGGAATTTTCTCTTTTTTAGATGTTATTCACCGTCTTGAGCATTTGGTTCCGTACTACCATTTTTTTCAAGAAAAGTATGTCGAGGCAAAAAAATGTTCTTCTCAAACAGGCATTATCAATATTCTGGGAGATACCTATTTCGGTGAAATGTATACTGAAAAGCGTAAGTCTAGAGGACAAACAGATGCTTTACAGCAGTATGGATATCACTATTCATTTGAAAAAATACAGCTATTTTTAGGTAAAAATGACATAAACATAGCTAACTTTGAAGCAGTCTTTTCTTTAGAAAACCAATCGCCGTTAAAAGATAAAAAGCCATTCATTCTAAAAGCCGACGCTAAAAAAACATTAGAAGAGTTTAAGAGCATTCATTTGAATTATTTGATGTTGGCGAACAATCATCTGAAGGATTATGGTGATGAAGGAGTAGCCCATACATTACAACAGTTGGATCAGGCGAGTATTGCTTATATTGGCGCTGGACTGAACCAAAAAGATGCTCACAATTACTTTGAAATAGCTTTTGAAGCTAAGCACTATGCGATTTTTAATGGTTATTGGCATAGAGTCAGTGCTTATCTAGACTATGATTTCTATGCACTAGGGGCAAGAAGTGGAGTAGCTTGTTTAAATGGTGTTTTACTTGAACAAATAATGCGTTATAAGCAGAATCATCCAGAGCGCAAAATTATTGTTATTTGTCATTGGGGTATCGACTTTAAGCCTATTACAAAAGACCAAACTAAACTCGCGACTATTCTTACTCAAGCAGGAGCTGATCTTATAGTTGGTCATGGCGCTCATACTATTCAGCCAATCCAGATCATCAATCAAAAGCCTGTTGTGTTTGGTATTGGTAATGCTGTGTTTAATAGTGATGGAGAATATGAACAGCAAAATGCTTTGCCATTTGGTTGTATAGCCAAACTCGATTTGGCAAATGACTTACTTCGTCTTTATCCAATTTATACGGATAACTTAAAAACTTTTTGGCAGCCGTATCCAGTAGATATTGAAGATTTCTCAAAGGCCAGTACTTATATGACATCTTTACTGACCCATGAGAATTACATGGCATCCCAAGATAACTTGGGGAGATATGTTGAAATTAAATTTTAAGAATATTGTTTATAAGTTGATAAGATGGTTTGAAGCTGTGTTTGAGTAAACCCCAAATTTCTTAAGCCGCCACTGCCTAATTTACACTCAGCACTGGCCATAATATTGGTGGGGGTGGTTTTAGTTGCATTAGGTACACATACATGTTTTAAGCCGAAAGCATGGCCCATTTCATGAATACTACCCGCTTGAATATTGTAATTTAATCGATTCCAGTCTAATAAAATAAAGGGTTTTCCATTATTACGGAATGTACGACTAGTAACATCATCAAATTCTAAGTTTTTTGAATACGCATCGTATATAAAGACTATGACCTCTTTATGTGCTGTTCGTTTAGGAAAGCATGCATTCACACTTGCAGGGATCGAGCCTATAGAAATAGGACGAGCTTGGTTTATTTCATTACCAAGTTCGCAATGCATTTTTGAAAAATCTTGGTAAGAAATATAACGGTTTAATTTGAAATTAAAGATTTTATTGCCTTGGTCATCTAAATAATATTTATTTAAGATGCGGACTTCTTTTCGCATTTGTGTAAGGTTATCAAAGCGTGCAGCAGAAGGATTGTCTGTAGTAAAAACGAAAGTAATTGGAACTACAGGTCTATTATTGGCAGGTTCCTCTGATAAATCTGGCGTTTGTAGAGGAGGGCGGGTCGTACAAGAAACACACAGAAGTGTCCCTGTAATCATCAGTAAGGTTTTTTTCATATTCATCGCAATGTCTCTGCATATTCTTTTAAAGAGATTTAAAGTAAATTTTTATATGATATGAACGATGTCAATTTTTATGGATTCCACTTTGACAACTCAGTATGAACTACATCGACAGATTTTAGAAGTGATTGCTCTAATTCCATATGGAAAAGTAGCAACTTACGGACAAATAGCACGTATGGCAGGGTTACCCAAACACGCCAGATTAGTAGGTTATGTTCTTAAGCATCTTGATGCAGATCATCAAGTTCCTTGGTACCGTGTTATTAACTCACAAGGTAAAATTAGCCTAAGTAAGTTTAATGAAAAAGGTGAAAATGTTCAGCAGTTAAAGCTTGAAGCTGAAGGAGTCTATTTGTTGAATGGCAAAGTGAACTTAAAGCAGTTCGCATGGCAACCTTAAAATTATTAATAGAGAACAAATACAAATGCAGAATTATAAATGGCAGAGTCTAGCCATATTACTACTAGGTTTAACAGTGCAATCGAGTTTTGCAGAGCAGGCTATTTCAGCTCAACCTTTTATAAATGTGAAAGTCTCATCACAAGATATACATTCGATTTGTCAGCAGTTAAGTCATAAATGTAGCGATGAAGCTAAGCTATGGAAAGTCAAAAACACACAAGATCAGACTTATTATTTAATAGATGAAACTCCACAAATTGCTGAAGTTAAAAAGCAAAATAATCAATATACGGTGTTGAATCAGTGGAATTTTAAAAATTATGAACATAGTAATAAAGAGCCACATTCTGATGATTTAGGCCCTAATGGACTCAAAATCTTTCCAGCACTATATCCACTCAATAAAAATGAGCATGCAATAGCAGTGCTAAACACATGGTTTACTGGTTATTCTGGAGGAGGACGCTTTGAGGAAAACGCTGATTTTATTGAGCTTAAGTCTAAAGGGCAGTATCAAGTTGCCTTAAAAGATATTAATTTTTCTTCGAGTAAAATGATTCGGGCATGTTTTTCAGAACGAGAGTATAAGAAGTCACAGCATTGCCATGATGAAACATGGATGACATTAAATATTAGGTTTAAAGATATCGGTCAATCTTACTATTTATGGCAGTTAAATTATAAAAATTATTCTTGGGATGCTTTTAAAAGTAAAAAAACAATAACGGTTGAGCAATCAAGAGAAGACGTTATTCCTTTTAAAAAATAGGTGCCTATCTGGCCGAATTGAGCCAGACAGGCATTTTTTAGCGAACAATTAAAACAGGAATATGGCTTTCACCTAAAACTTTTTGTGCAACACTTCCTAATACAAGTTTTCGTACGCCTGTACGGCCATGAGAGCCCATTATAATTAAGTCAGCATTAAGCTCTTGTGCAGCTTGAATAATTTCTTCATGCACAACGAAACCTTCAAGTAATTTGGTTTCTACGCTAAGACCTTCTTGTAAAAACTGTTGTTTGGCTTGTTCTAAAATATCAAGTAAGTATGTTCTAGTCCGCTCAATTAGTTCATTGGTTTGACCAGTCTTTACATAAAGATCTGCAATAATTGGATCAAGTGCCATGACCTGTATGATAGTAATTTTACTATTTAATGCTTTGCCAAGTTTGATCGCTTCTTTCATAGCGACCATAGATGTTTCAGAACCGTCAATTGGTACAAGAATATGTTGGTATAACATGAGAATGTTCCTTATTGTAATGATGCTTATTTATTCAATACTTTATACTTCTTTTCTTACGATTTAAATTCGGCCACGTAATCATTTGTGATTTTTTAAACAAGAAAAACTTGAGAATATATTTTACTTATCTCTTAAATTTTCAATATGGATTGTTAAAGCGTCAATATCATCAGTTTGCAAATATTCACGCATTTTTAAAACTTGTTTTTCATCTAAATCATAAAGTTTTAAAGCAAGTAGTTTGTCGATTTGTTCTTGAGGAAAACGGTATTTAATAACTTTTGCCGGAACTCCACCTACAATTGCATAGGGTGGGACGTCTTTTGTTACGACGGCTCCAGTTGCAATAACAGCACCTTCACCGATTTTTACACCTTGCATAATCATGGCACGGCTTCCAATCCAACAACCATCTGCAATGATGGTGTCGCCAGCTGCTAAAAAACTGCGGGTATCAAAAGGGAAAGTCGAAATCCAGTCTGGTCTATGAAGCTGATTACCACCCATCATAATCACACACTCAGCGCCAAAACATACAAAATTACCAATATAAAGCTGATCGATTGGTTTATCGGGAGTAGATGGTTTGTCGTGTAAATAGCGTACGACACAGCGTTCAAAACCTTGATCCCAGTAGGCTGAGTAGTAAGAATAATTACCTTTAATATGGATATTCGGATTTTTTACAGTTTTGGAAATAAATTCAAATTCGCACCAATGGCGGACAGGGGAGCTAATTAACTTTTCAGCCATAAGGAAGATATAAAAAAGGGAATAAGTCATTATACCGAATTGCGATTCAAGCTGAACCAATAATCTCAGTTCAGCTAGTGAATCGAATACTAAAGCACGTACTAATTTGTCTTCATTACTTATGAGGAATACGTGCAATGACTTTAATTTCAAAATCAAAACCCGCTAACCAAGTTACGCCAACAGCTGTCCAGTTGGGATAATGCTTTTGTGTAAAGATTTGATTTTTAACCTTCATAATACTTTCAAACTGCCGTTCGGGATCCGTATGAAAGGTAGTGACATCAATAATATCATCGAAAGTGCAACCTGCTGCTTTTAATGTCTCTTCTAAGTTTTTAAAAGCTTGTGTTACCTGTTTTTCAAAATCAGGTACAGGCGAGCCATCTTCCAGGCTACCAACCTGCCCTGAAACAAAGAGTAAATCTTTCGATTGAATTGCGGCTGAATAGCCATGCTGTTCATATAAGGCATGACGATTTTGGGGAAATATTGCAGTTCTCATCAGGTTTGTTCTCCTTCAGTATTTAATTTCTAATCAATAAATGTCGGTTAATTTTCACATACGCTTCGTATGTAAACTTAATTGACATACGAGGCGTATGTCAATTAATATTTTTTGTGATGATTAGCTGGTGAAATATATGTCTGTTCGTGAAAGAAAAATGGCGGAAACCCGCAAAAAACTAATTGAAGTAGCACGTCATGCATTTGCGGAATATGGCTATACCGATACTTCAATGGATAAACTCACGGCCGAGGCAGGATTGACTCGTGGGGCGCTTTATCATCATTTTGGCGATAAGCGTGGTTTATTTGCAGCAGTTGTAGAACAAATTGATTCACAGATGGCCGAATATGCTCAGCAGCATCGAGAGCAGTTTGATGATCTTTGGGAAGGATTACTAGTTGAAGGGCAGACTTATATTCAAAATGCTTTGAAGCCTGAATTTCAGCGTATTGTGCTACGTGATGGCCCTGCAGTGTTGGGTGATCCGGCGCATTGGCCAAGTCAAAATAGATGTTTGCAGTCTACTCGTGAGTGCGTTGAACAGCTTTTGATAGAGGAACGAATTAAAATTGTAGATCCAGAAGCAGCAGCAGTGCTTTTAAATGGTGCTGCCATGAATGCAGCCTTATGGGTGGCTTCTAGTGAATATCCTGAACAGGTACTTCCTGAAGCATTAAATGCTTTTCAAATCTTTGCATCAGGTTTTTTAAAAGACGCATAGTGAATTTTTTACTATTTGTCTTAAATGTAAAAACCCCTCAATTGAGGGGTCTTATAGCCTAAGTATATCTAATTAAAAATTAAAGATATTCTACACTTACAACTTCGTATTCAACTTCGCCTTGAGGAGTGGTAATTTTTACTTCATCACCTTCATTTTTACCCAAAAGGCCACGTGCAATTGGTGAATTTACTGAAATTTTATTGATTTTAAAATCAGCCTCATCATCACCAACAATCTTATAAGTCTTACGTTCTTCAGTATCAAGGTTTTCAATCGTTACCGTAACACCGAATACAACACGACCGTTTTGTTCTAAGTCTTTAACATCGATGACTTGTGCAGCACCCAATTTCCCTTCGATATCTTGGATACGGCCTTCACAGAAACCTTGCTGTTCACGAGCAGCATGATATTCTGCGTTTTCTTTTAAGTCCCCATGTTCACGTGCTTCAGCAATCGCTTGAGTAATACGTGGACGTTCAACAGATTTCAGATGTTGTAATTCTTTCTCTAAGGCGATTTTACCTTCAGGGGTCATTGGATAACGTTGCATTTCGGTCCCTCTTAAGTTGAGAAAACACAGTTAAAAAAATGAAAAAATCCCGCCACCGATAAGGTGGCGGGACTTATCGGAAAAAAATTAACCTACAGTTAAATCTTGCAAGCGGTATACATCCATTGGCAATTTCACAGCAAAGGCTTGGCAAACTGCTTCTGCACCATTGATAGTCGTTGTGTAATAAACTTTGCCTTGGAGGGCAGCACGACGAATCATTGCAGAATCATATTGAGCTTGTTTGCCTTCAGTAGTGTTGACAATAAGGTGTATTTCACCATTTTTCAAGCGGTCAACAATATGTGGACGTCCTTCAGTTACTTTATTTACAGATTCACATTCCAAACCTGCTTCTTTAAGTACTTTATACGTTCCACCTGTTGCTACCAGTTTGAAGCCATAAGCTACGAACTTTTTAGCGATATCAGCAATATATTTCTTATCAGATTCACGAACAGATAAGAAAGCAATTTTTTCTTCGCCTTCAGTTGGTAGACCAGGTAAACGATCATTCGAACCTAAAACGGCTTTATAGAACGCTTCGCCAAATGTCTTACCAACGCCCATTACTTCACCTGTAGATTTCATCTCAGGCCCAAGCATTGGGTCTACGCCTTGGAACTTAGCAAATGGGAAAACAGCTTCCTTCACAGCAAAGTGAGTTGGAATGATTTCTTCAGTAAAGCCTTGAGATTCAAGTGATTGCCCCGCCATACAACGAGCAGCTACTTTTGCTAGAGATTCACCAATACATTTCGATACGAACGGAACAGTACGTGATGCACGTGGGTTTACTTCAAGAACGTAAATATCGTCGCCTTTAACTGCGAACTGAACGTTCATCAAACCAACTACACCAAGTTCTTTCGCCATAGCAACGGTTTGACGACGCATTTCATCCTGTACTTCTTTAGAAAGAGAGTAAGGAGGGATAGAACATGCAGAGTCACCAGAGTGAATACCAGCTTGTTCGATGTGCTGCATGATACCGCCGATTACGACATCTTTACCGTCAGATACGCAGTCAACGTCAACTTCAGTTGCATCATCAAGGAAGTGATCAAGAAGAACAGGCGCTTCATTAGAAGCCTGTACTGCTTCACGAAGATATCGTTTAAGTTCATCTTCGTTATATACGATTTCCATTGCACGGCCACCTAATACATAAGATGGACGAACAACTAACGGATAACCAACTTTCGCAGCTTCAGAGATACCTTCTTCAGCAGATTTTACGATGCTGTTGTTTGGTTGGCGAAGCTGTAAACGTTGAATCATTTGTTGGAAACGTTCACGGTCTTCCGCGCGGTCAATGGCATCTGGAGAAGTACCGATAATAGGAGTACCAGCTTCTTCTAAAGCACGTGCTAATTTAAGTGGAGTCTGGCCACCGTATTGTACAATTACGCCTTTTGGCTTCTCAGTACGTACGATTTCAAGAACATCTTCAAGTGTTACAGGTTCGAAGTATAAACGGTCAGATGTGTCATAGTCGGTAGAAACAGTTTCAGGGTTACAGTTCACCATGATTGTTTCATAACCGTCTTCACGCATTGCTAAAGCAGCGTGTACACAGCAGTAGTCAAATTCGATACCTTGACCAATACGGTTTGGACCACCACCAATTACCATGATCTTGTCACGGTTTGATGGATTTGCTTCGCACTCTTCATCGTAAGTTGAATACATATATGCTGTACCAGATTCAAACTCTGCAGCACATGTATCAACACGTTTGTAAACTGGATAAACACCCAAGTTCCAACGTTGCTTACGGAATTGCTTTTGAGAAATACCCATAAGGTTCGCAATACGAAGGTCAGATAAACCTTTACGTTTGAACGAACGGATATTTTCAGCAGTTAGATCACCAAAACCTAAAGTTTTTACTTGAGCTTCTGTCTTAACGATATCTTGAATTTGGATCAAGAACCAACGGTCAATCTTAGTTGCTTCAAATACGTCATCTAAAGAAAAGCCATGACGGAATGCATCTGCTACGTACCAAATACGCTCAGGACCCGGAACTTTAAGCTCTTTTAAAATGGTTTCTTTTACGTTTGTTGCACCAGCTTCGATTTTTTCATCAAAACCGCTTACACCAACTTCAAGACCACGTAATGCTTTTTGTACAGATTCTTGGAAGTTACGACCGATTGCCATGACTTCACCAACAGATTTCATCTGAGTGGTTAATACAGGTTCTGCTTGTGGGAATTTCTCGAAGTTAAAACGAGGAATCTTCGTTACAACATAGTCGATTGATGGTTCAAAGCTTGCTGGAGTTACGCCGCCAGTGATGTCATTTTTCAATTCATCAAGGGTATAACCAACAGCTAGTTTCGCAGCAATTTTTGCAATCGGGAAACCAGTTGCTTTAGAAGCAAGAGCAGACGAACGAGATACACGAGGGTTCATCTCGATCACAACCATACGGCCGTCTTTCGGGTTAATACCGAACTGAACGTTAGAACCACCTGTCTCAACACCAATTTCACGAAGAACCGCAACTGAAGCATTACGCATCAATTGGTATTCTTTGTCAGTTAATGTTTGAGCTGGTGCTACAGTGATTGAGTCACCTGTGTGAACACCCATTGGGTCAAAGTTTTCGATCGCACATACGATAATACAGTTGTCGTTTTTGTCACGAACAACTTCCATTTCGTATTCTTTCCAGCCAATTAAAGATTCATCAATCAATAACTGGTGAGTAGGAGAGAGGTCGAAACCGCGTTCACAAATTTCAAGGAATTCTTCACGGTTATATGCAATACCACCGCCTGAACCACCCATTGTAAATGATGGACGGATAATTACTGGGAAACCAAAGCGAGATTGGATTTCCAATGCTTCTTCCATGGTTTCAGCAATAGCAGCTTTTGGACACTCTAAACCGATTTTGCGCATAGCGATGTCGAAGAGTTTACGGTCTTCGGCTTTTTCAATCGCTTCTTTCGTTGCACCAATAAGTTCTACGTTGTATTTCGCTAATACGCCATTTTCATCAAGTGCAAGCGCACAGTTCAGTGCAGTTTGTCCGCCCATAGTTGGAAGGACCGCATCTGGACGTTCTTTTTCAATGATTTGAGCAACAGTTTGCCAAGTAATTGGCTCAATGTAAGTTGCATCAGCCATTGAAGGGTCAGTCATAATGGTCGCTGGGTTAGAGTTAACCAAAATAACACGGTAACCTTCTTCACGAAGCGCTTTACATGCTTGAGCACCAGAGTAGTCAAACTCACAAGCCTGACCGATAACAATTGGACCAGCACCAATAATTAAGATGCTTTTAATATCCGTACGTTTAGGCATTATTCGCTCCTTAATTACTGTTTAGATGCTTCGATAAGTTCGATGAAGTGATCGAACAATGGGGCACAATCATGTGGACCAGGGCTTGCTTCAGGATGACCTTGGAAGCTGAAAGCTGGTTTGTCAGTACGATGGATACCTTGTAAGGTGCCATCGAACAATGATTTATGCGTTGCTTTTAAGTTAGCCGGTAATGTCTCTGCATCTACAGCAAAACCATGGTTTTGAGAGGTGATCATCACTGTACCATCTTCAAGATTTTGTACAGGATGATTCGCACCGTGGTGACCATGATTCATTTTTACAGTTTTTGCACCAGAAGCGAGTGCCAAGATTTGGTGTCCTAAACAGATACCAAATACAGGTAATGTTGTGGTTTCAACAATAGTTTTTACAGCTTCGATAGCGTAATCACAAGCAGCTGGGTCGCCAGGGCCGTTTGAAAGGAATACGCCATCTGGATTAAGTGCTAATACTTTTTCAGCCGGAGTTTCAGCAGGAACAACAGTGAGTTTGCAACCGCGGTCTGCAAGCATACGCAAGATGTTGGTTTTGACACCATAATCGTATGCAACCACGTGGTATTTTAACTCAGGTTGAGTAAAGCCTTTACCTAATACCCACGAACCTTCAGACCATTCAAAGCCTGTTGGATCACAGCACTCTTTTGCAAGGTCTAAACCATTTAAACCACCAAAAGCGCGAGCTTTAGCAATCGCTTCTTCTTCAGTAATATTTTCGCCGGCAAGGATGCAACCATTTTGTGCACCTTTATCACGTAAAATACGAGTAAGTTTACGTGTGTCAATATCAGCAATTGCGACAACATTGTGTGCTTGCAGATATTCACTTAATGATTGCTCAGAACGGAAGTTGCTGTGTAATAGTGGAAGGTCACGAATAATTAAACCATTCGCCCATACTTTATGGATACGACCAGATTCAACGTCTTCTTCGTTGCAACCAGTGTTACCAATATGAGGGTAAGTTAATGTCACAATTTGTTGTGCATAACTTGGGTCAGTCAAAATTTCTTGATAGCCTGTCATGGCTGTGTTAAAAACGACTTCTCCAGTCGTACTTCCCGTTGCGCCGATTGACGTTCCTTTAAAGATCGTTCCATCTGCGAGGGCTAAAATGGCGGGGGGGCTCAAACCAAAGCTCCTGAATTTCGGCTGTAAAAAAGCGAGTAGACCTAAAAAAGATAGGCAATGTTCTAAAAAAACATGCCCCTCCCTATCGGTCTGCCCGCTTGTAACTTAACAGCGCATTATACGCATGGAACCCTAAAAAGTCTATTTATTTTCGATTAAAAAATATAATTCCTTGCTTGCTTTTTGCAAAAAAACTCATCCGCTTGTCTGAAATTGATACTTTTAGCAAATTGTCTAACAATCTGGTGGCTGAAATAAGCCAATTCCACTTATTGTAATGCTAGCTAAAAAATAAACAATATGAGGAAATAGCATGAGCAATAATCAAGTTTCAAAAGATATAGCTGAGAATGCTTCGTCTGTAGCAGAGACGGTTAAAGCCGAAGTAACTGAAGCAAAAGAAGCTGTAGCGAAAACAACAACTCGAGCTAAAAAAGCAGTGAGTACAAAAGCAACACAGGTAAAAGAAGTTGTAGCTGAAAAAACAGAACAGGTGAAAGAAGTCGCTCATGAAGCAACTTCGCAAGTTAAAGAAGCTATTGCAGAAACTCAAGAACAAGTTAAAGCTGTAATTACCGAGACTGAAGAAAAAATTGAGGCTGAAACTCAAGAATTGAATCAGAATATTCAAAACCAGTTTGCTCAGATTAAACAAGATATTTTACAACGTCTTGATGTGATTAAAGCTCAGTTCAATACTTCTCAAGAAGGACTAAATGAACTGAAAAATACATTAAAAGCTGAAATTAATGCATTAATTGAAGATTTAACGAAAGTGACTAAAGAACTTAAGGGTGACATTAGTCAAATTTCTTTAAAACATAAAGATTCTTTAAGTGAGAGTTTAAAGCGCACAAAAAATAATGCGGTTGAGGCTTGGAACAAAGCAAGAGATCACTAAGAATTGAAGATTAAAATTCAATAAAAAAGCGAGAATTAATTTCTCGCTTTTTTATTTTTTTAAAACTGATGCAGCCAATCACGTTTATTGTGAAAATCAGCATTCTTGCCACTATGCTGCATTGCATAGTACTGCATACCATCTTTTGTTTTTAAAACAGCAGTTAAACCTAAATAAAGGTTTGCCCATTTCAAACGGTGCTGTTGCATAAACTGACCTAAATCAAGACTTACATTTAAACCATAATGGGTACGCTTGAGATGATTTAGTTCGATATCGTAAGCAACGAGGGGAGGCATGCTTTCCGGATATCGATATTCTTCAAACTGGTAGGTCTGCCATGCTTGAGAAGGGGAAAGGTTAATTTCCCGGTAGAAATCTTCATCATGCACGCCGATAAAAATTTCAAAACAAGTCTCTTCCCACAAAAAATCTTGACGAGGATGAGCCGCGACTTCTTGGGGCCAGATAATAAGTTGGTTTGGATCACGAATCCAAAAACCCACATTTAATGTATGCGGGGCTTGCTGTTCAATTGCGCCAACAACAGAAACAGCATGAAAACGATCAAAAGCTGAAAGTTCGTAACTTGCCATAAGTAGTCAATAAGTTAGTTTGCTAAGTGAGCGTGACGAACGAGGTTAGATAAGTGTTGGTTTTGCTTAGCTGCTTTTTTGTAGAGTAAAACGATTTTACCGATTTTCTGCACAGCTTCAGCGCCAGTTGCTTCTACAATTGCATCAATTACAGCTGCACGAGCTTCACGGTCTTCACCAGCAATTTTTACTTTGATGAGTTCATGATCATTTAAAGCACGAAGCGTTTCTTCGATTACAGCATCTGTTAAGCCTTGTCCACCAATCATGACAACCGGATTAAGCACGTGACCAATTTGACGTAAACGTTTACGTTCATGAATAGATAAAGCGGCCATTAAAAATACCTGATTTTAAAAACGACTTAGTATAGCAAAAAACTTAAAATCAAATGTACGAAAAACTGTATAAATAATCGATCAACATTATTGGAAAAAAACTGTAAAAGTTATTGAGATTACGTTACATCCGTACTGTAATGAGAGTAATTTTCACGTACAATGAGCAATCAGAAGTTTTTTTGATATTTAGTGAGTTATGGCAACACGCATCACAAACCAAAAATTGTCTAAAAGTAGTCGTGCGTGGATGAGGGAACATCTAGACGATCCTTTTGTAAAAAAAGCACAAAAGGAAGGATATCGTGCACGAGCAGCCTATAAACTTCTTGAAATTCAAGAAAAATATAAGTTGATCAAGCCAGGCATGACAGTGGTTGATTTGGGAGCAGCTCCTGGGAGTTGGTCGCAAATTGCTGGGAAACTTGTTGGTAGCAAGGGTTTAGTTATTGCTTCCGATATTTTACCTATGGATGCTTTGCCGGATGTCACTTTCTTACAAGGCGACTTCAGAGAAGAAGCTGTATTTGAAAAATTGTTAAATATTTTAAACGGAAGACAAGTAGACATTGTAATTTCTGATATGGCCCCCAATACATCAGGTAATAGGGCTGTTGATCAACCTCGACAGATTTACTTGTGTGAACTTGCTTTAGACTTTGCTCAGAAAGTCTTGGGTCCAAATGGACAGTTTGTTGTTAAAGTGTTCCAAGGCGCAGGATTTGATGAGTTTCGTAAACAAGTCGTTGATAGTTTTGATGTGTTAAAAACAGCAAAACCAGCAGCTTCTCGGGCACGATCTAAAGAAGTTTTTTTGGTTGGACAAGGGCGTAAGAAAGCATTGCAATAAAGTTTACTTGCCAAGCTCCTAAAAATTGTGCATTTTGTATCTTTTAGGTTATCCGCAAGCAAGACAATTGCTGTTTTTAAGACGATCGGCCAAGATTGGGCATGATCAAATTAGATCGATATGGGAATAAAGCTTTGAGCGATTACTTCAAGAATGCCGTATTGTGGCTAATAATACTGGGTGTTCTGATTTTAATTTTCAGTAATATCAGTGACCGCAATAAGCCTACTGCAATGAAATATTCAGATTTTGTTGCAGCGGTGAATGCTGGCCAAATTAAGCAAGTCACGATTGACGGTTTAAATATTAGTGGTGAAAAAACTAACGGATCTCAGTTTGAAACTGTTCGTCCGCAAGTTGAAGACACTGAACTTATGCCAAGCTTAAACAAGCAAAATGTTGTTGTAGAGGGCACAGCACCACAACGTCAAGGCATTTTGATGCAACTTCTCATTGCTAGTTTCCCTGTACTGTTAATCATTCTGTTATTCATGTTCTTTATGCGTAACATGGGTGGTGGTGCAGGCGGTAAAAATGGTCCGATGAGTTTTGGTAAATCGAAAGCGAAAATGCTTTCAGAAGACCAAATCAAAGTGACTTTTGCTGACGTTGCTGGTTGTGATGAAGCGAAACAAGAAGTTGTGGAAATTGTAGATTTCTTAAAAGATCCTGCAAAATTCAAACGCTTGGGCGCTACGATTCCACGTGGTGTACTTATGGTTGGTCCTCCAGGTACTGGTAAAACGTTATTAGCCAAAGCAATTGCTGGTGAAGCAAAAGTTCCATTCTTTAGCATTTCTGGTTCTGACTTTGTTGAAATGTTTGTGGGTGTGGGTGCGTCCCGTGTCCGTGACATGTTTGAACAAGCAAAACGTCATGCACCATGTATCATTTTTATCGATGAGATTGATGCAGTAGGCCGTCACCGTGGTTCGGGTACAGGTGGTGGACATGATGAGCGTGAGCAAACCTTGAACCAAATGCTCGTAGAGATGGATGGTTTTGAAGGTAATGAAGGCGTAATCGTTATTGCTGCGACTAACCGTGTTGACGTATTGGATAAAGCATTATTACGTCCAGGACGTTTCGACCGTCAAGTTATGGTTGGTTTACCTGACATCCGTGGTCGTGAACAAATACTGAATGTGCATTTGAAAAAATTGCCTTCAGTTACTGGTGTAGATGTTAAAGTTTTATCTCGTGGTACCCCTGGTTTCTCTGGTGCTCAGCTGGCAAACCTTGTAAATGAAGCTGCTTTGTTTGCTGCTCGCCGTAATAAGAACACTGTCGATATGCATGATTTTGAAGATGCAAAAGACAAGATCTATATGGGTCCTGAACGTAAATCAATGGTTTTACGTGAAGAAGAGCGTCGTGCAACTGCTTACCATGAAGCTGGACATGCAATTGTTGCTGAGATTTTACCGGGTACTGACCCTGTGCATAAGGTAACAATTATGCCGCGTGGTTGGGCTTTAGGTGTAACTTGGCAGTTACCTGAACAAGATCAGATTAGCCACTATAAAGACAAAATGTTGAATGAAATTGCAATTTTGTTTGGTGGACGTATTGCTGAAGAAGTTTTCATTCAGCAACAATCGACTGGTGCTTCAAATGACTTCGAACGTGCTACAAAAATGGCTCGTGCGATGGTAACGAAGTACGGTATGTCTGACAAAATGGGTGTTATGGTTTACGAAGATGAAAACCAAAATGGATTCTTCGGTAACGTAGGTAGCCGTACAATTTCTGAAGCTACTCAACAGCAAGTTGATCAGGAAGTACGCCGTATTTTAGATGAACAGTATAAAGTTGCTCGTGATATCTTGGAAAATAATAAAGATATCGCACATGCAATGGTTAAAGCTTTGATGGAATGGGAAACCATTGATCGTGATCAAATCCGTGACATCATGGAAGGTCGTGAGCCTCAACCACCTAAAGTTTATATTGCTGAAAATCCGGTATCTGCGTTTGAACCACCAAAAGATGGTCCATCTACTCCACCGCCATTACCAGCAATGAATTAAGTTGATTAATAAAAAAGCCACAATCATGTGGCTTTTTTATTTGTCTTAAATTTCGATAAAGCTGAAAGAATTCGACAGCATGTAAAGCATACTTGTTAAAATAGCCGTTGATTTTGAACCGGAGCTTTTTATGCAGTTAATTTCTTTACCTAAGCAGATTTTACAGTGTGGACAGCTTCAATTAGATTTATCTCAGCCTCATGTCATGGGTATCTTAAATGTTACCCCTGATTCTTTCAGTGATGGTGGTAAACATAACCAATTAGACCAAGCGGTTGATCATGCACTGAGTATGATTGAGCAAGGTGCGACTATTATTGATATTGGAGGAGAATCTACAAGACCTGGTGCTTCAGAAGTTGCAGTAGAAGAAGAAGTGCGACGTGTGGTACCTGTTGTGGAAGCTTTATCTCATCATAATATTATTTTATCGATCGACACGAGCCAGCCGGAAGTTATTCGCGCAGCAAAAGCAGCAGGCGCACATATCTGGAATGATGTTCGCGCCTTAACACGTCCCAATGCTTTAAAAACTGCTGTAGAGCTAGATATCCCTGTGGTGATCATGCATATGCGTGGTGAGCCAACTACAATGAATCAGTTGGATCAATACGCTGATGTAACATTAGATGTAATGCAAGAATTGCAACAACGTATTGATGAGGCTTTGGCTGTTGGGGTAAAAAAGCACAACATTATTGTTGACCCTGGATTTGGTTTTGCAAAAAATGCTCAGCAAAATTTAAAACTATTAAAAGAATTTTGGAAACTTAATGAATTGGGCTATCCAATTTTATCTGGTCTTTCTCGTAAACGGTTTATCGGAGAAGCTTTAAAAGGTGCTGCCGCTGATCAACGTGCTGTCGGAAGTGTTACTGGGCATTTGCTTAGTATTCAACAAGGAGCATCCATTGTCAGAGCACATGATGTAAAAGCAATGCATGACGCTATCTCGGTTTGGCAAGCTATGCAACAAGCTTGAAATTCCCTTGTATAAATAGACTAGGGTATGGGTGTCTTAAATAAAGTGGATGAGTGAGTCGGGTAAAAATCTCGTGATTTTTGTGAAAATATGTTATAAGCGGCAAGTTTTTGCTGTTGTGTAATCTTTTGTATGTTCGAAGACCTACTTCTCCCGATGTTTGATGATGAATATTATCCAGATATTTTGGTCGCTGAACTTAAGCAGCTTATTGAACAATTTGCTAAAAAAGTTCAAAAACCTGCTTTAGCTGATCAAGATGTTTATCGATATGCTCATCAGACTGTAAGTGAAATTAATGAAATGAAACCGCAGTTTGAAGATCTAGATTCATCGCTTGATGATAGTGCTGCTGATTATATTGCGGAGGCAATGATGATGGTGGTGCAAGATGCAGGATTTTTAGATCTTGAAATGGAAGAGCTGGTTATGAATCGAGAGTGGTAATTACTCTCGATTTTCAAAGCTTTCAAGTGCATCTAATAAATGACATGAAGACCCTAAATGAACTTCATCTATTTTCTCAACTTCCAATATTAAATTTCCATTCTGCTGTACTTTGACATCTGCTAATAAGCTTACCCAATATTTTTTCTCTTTCTGCTGTAATGCTTTTAATTGAGTAATCACATCTTGAGAAGCTTCAATTAAATAGTCATCTTGAGTGATAGAGCAGCGTATAAAATGCCAATATTTATTTTTAAATAGGATAGTGCCGTTAAAAATATCTCCAGCATTTGTAGAAGGTATAAAGAGTAGAGAGGATATAAATATTAATATTCTTATCATGGGATCATTTTCATTAGGCATAAAAAAACCAGCTTACGCTGGATTCTTTGTAGCACCAAATTCAATATTTGAAAATGGTGCCCGGGGCCGGACTCGAACCGGCATGCTTTGAGGGCGGGGGATTTTAAATCCCCTGTGTCTACCTATTTCACCACCCGGGCATGTGCGCAATAATAGAGGACAAGTGCGCGATTGGCAAGAGAAAATCGGAGAGTTTGCTTTATTTTCAATCAGTTCTTATCGGTATTTATATAAATTAACCAATTTTTGTCATGATTTGTTCATCAAACTGAGATCAGCTGTTCATGTTATGTACTTAAGTTTAAAGCACTCATTGCTTAAAACTTAGAGAATTTTATGTCAGAGAAAATTTCACGCCGAGAATTAATTCAAAAAAGTCTATTCGGTTTTGGGGCTTTATCTATACCTGTTGCTTTTACGGGTTGCAACGATGGCTCAGATGATGAAAATCCGCAAGTACAAGCAGATTTTCTTCATGGGGTTGCAAGTGGAGATCCTTTGCAGGATAAAGTCATTTTGTGGACACGAGTAACTCCAGTGGATTTAGGAGTGCGTTTAAAAGTTGTATGGGAAATTTCAACCGATAATCAGTTTAAACAAAATTTAAAGACAGGAATGGTTGAAACAACGAAGACTGATGACTTTACAGTGAAAGTTGATGCAGCTGGGTTACAAGCAGATACTGTGTACTACTACCGTTTTAAATTTGGTAGTAAAGTCTCACCAGTAGGACAGACGAAAACATTACCAACTTCTACGAATAAAGTGAGCTTTGCAGTATGTTCTTGTTCTAACTATCCTGCGGGTTACTTTTATGTTTATCGTGAAATGGCAAAACAGAATGTTGATGTCATTATTCACTTGGGTGACTATATTTATGAATATGGGGCAGATGGCTATGCGGCGGAAGATGCAGTAAAGCTAGGCCGTAATTTACCTGCCGATAATAATAAAGAAATTATTAAATTAGATGATTATCGCAAACGTTATGCGCTTTATCGTCAAGATAAAGATTTGCAAGCAGCTCATCAGCGCCATCCTTTTATTGTGATTTGGGATGACCATGAGTTGGCCAATGATGCTTGGCGTGAGGGGGCAGAAAATCATCAAAGTAATGAAGGGGCTTTTTCGGACCGTAAATTAGCTGCTCTACAGGCTTATTTTGAATGGATGCCAATTCGTCCAGTCTCTAGTTCTGACCATTTAAATATTTATCGTCAGTTTAACTTTGGTTCACTTGTCCAATTAACCATGCTAGATACGCGTATTATTGCGCGTGATAAGCAGCTTGCATATGCAGACTACATGACGACTACAGGTTTGGATATTGCAAAGTTTCAGGGAGATTTAACTAATCCGGTGCGTACTTTGATGGGGTATACACAAAGAGATTGGTTGGTTGATAAATTAAAGCAATCTACAGCAACATGGAATGTAGTAGGGCAGCAAGTTTTAATGAGTAAAATGTGGATTCCAGCTGAGTTGTTGGCGTCTTTAGGGCAAATTACTTCAGGAGGAACTTCGCCTGATGCGCTTGCTAAAATGAATGCACAAATTACCGAGTTGGTCGCTTTAAAACTTCGTTTACAACAAAATGATCCGACATTAACAGCCCAAGAAAAAGCAAGAATTATGACGGTTGCGCCATATAATCTCGATGCTTGGGATGGTTACTATGCTGAGCGAGAGTTTGTATATGATAAATTGGCAGAGTTTAATAAAAAGATCATTGTGTTAGCGGGGGATACTCATAACGCATGGGCATCTTATTTATATAGCCAGAAAGGGAAGTATATTGGAGTTGAATTGGCGACTAGTTCTGTATCGTCTCCAGGTTTAGAAAAATATTTAAGTATTCCACTGGCTCAACTGCAACAGTTTGAATTTGCTTTTACTACATTAATTGATGAATTGGCCTACTGTAATTTAAATCAACGAGGATACTTATTGGTTACTCTAGATCAGGCACAAGTTCATTCTGAGTGGAGATTTGTAGATTCAATTAAAAATACCGAATATCAGATAGATTCAAGCCGACAAAACGATATTGTATTGGATCTAAATTTGATGCCGTTAAAACAAGATCAAAAGACTGCTTGAAACTATAGAAAAGTAGAGGGTTGCTGAGGTAACCCTTTTTTTTAGGCATAAAAAAACCAGCTTACGCTGGATTCTTTATGACACCATATTCAGTACTTGAAGATGGTGCCCGGGGCCGGACTCGAACCGGCACGCTTTGAGGGCGGGGGATTTTAAATCCCCTGTGTCTACCTATTTCACCACCCGGGCTTTACCAAATTTGGAGGCGGAGGTCGGAATCGAACCGGCGTCCACGGAGTTGCAGTCCGCTGCATGACCACTCTGCCACCCCGCCTACATTTGGTGATGCACATATTAGCAACCTTTACAAAAAAAACAATACTGTTTTGAGCGAAGATGCACATAAAAACAACATCTAGAATAAAATTGTCGAAATTATCATGTATTATTGGCACATTAAATTCATGTCTACCTTGGAGATGTGCTGTGGCATTGGTTTTAGACGGTCGTGCATTAGCAAAGCAAATTGAAGAAAATTTGTTGGTACGTGTTGAAGCTTTGAAAGCAAAAACAGGTCGTACCCCGATTTTAGCGACTATTTTGGTTGGAGATGATGGTGCTTCTGCAACTTATGTACGTATGAAAGGAAATGCCTGCCGTCGAGTAGGTATGGATTCATTAAAAATCGAATTACCACAAGAAACCACAACAGAACAATTATTAGCTGAAATCGAAAAGCTTAATGCCAATCCAGATGTTCACGGTATTCTTTTACAACATCCAGTTCCTGCACAAATTGATGAGCGTGCGTGTTTTGATGCGATCTCATTAGCAAAAGATGTAGATGGTGTAACTTGCCTTGGTTTTGGCCGTATGGCAATGGGTGAAGCTGCATATGGTTCAGCAACTCCTGCGGGTATCATGACAATTCTTAAAGAAAACAACATCGAAATTGCTGGTAAACACGCGGTTGTGGTTGGCCGTTCAGCAATTCTAGGTAAACCAATGGCAATGATGTTGTTACAAGCAAATGCAACAGTAACGATTTGTCATTCACGTACACAAAACTTACCTGAGCTTGTGAAACAAGCTGACATTATTGTTGGTGCTGTAGGTAAAGCTGAACTTATTCAAAAAGACTGGATTAAACAAGGTGCAGTTGTTGTAGACGCTGGTTTCCATCCACGTGATGGTGGCGGTGTTGGCGATATTCAATTACAAGGTATTGAAGAAATTGCTTCTGCTTATACGCCAGTACCAGGTGGTGTTGGTCCAATGACTATTACAACTTTGATTCGTCAAACTGTAGAAGCTGCTGAAAAAGCTTTAGGTTAATTTAATTTATTCACGGCGGCGTCCTACCGTTTAACGCAAATGTTAGGAGCTCGTATGTTACTTTTCTTTCGGGAAAAGTAACCAAAACCATTTGTCATCCGCAAAACTCGTCAGCTACTGGTTAGCTATAGATGAGTCGCAGAAACATTTTAGTTTAATGTAGTCCTACCTCGAACAATTGCGGATGACGTTAACGCGTATCAAATAGTAATTGTAAATTGTTGAGCTTATTTATGAGCTGCACCTTTCAACTGTCTAAAGCCCCTGAACATTTACTTCAAGCCCTACATGAAGTCATTCCTCATTGTGAATTAATGGCACAACAGTTGCCAGAAACTCCAATTTCTTTATGGTTGATTCCTCCAGTTTTTCCAACTGATCGTTTAGATGACGAAGTTATTCGCCGTATCTGGAATGACACGCCGTATTGGATTTTTTGTTGGGCATCAGGCTTGGCGATGGCTCAGTGGATACTTGCAGAGCCGCACCATGTTAAAGATAAAGTGGTGTTAGATTTCGGAGCAGGTTCTGGTGTAGTGGCAATTGCTGCAAAAATGGCAGGAGCAAAACGCGTAATCTGCTGTGATATTGATCAGGTTAGTCTAAATGCTTGCCGTGAAAATGCTTTACTTAATGATGTAGAGCTCGAATATCTGGATGATTTATATAAAGCTGAGCAGGTTGATGTTTTACTCGCTGCTGATGTGTTATATGACCAATGTAACCGCTTTTTCTTAGACGAATTTTTAAAATTTGCACCAGAAGTATGGGTAGCAGATAGCCGTGTTAAAAATTTTAGTCATCCAAAATATGAAAAAATTGAAGAAAGAAGTGCGACAACGTGGCCAGATTTGGATGAAGCAAAAGAATTTAGAAACGTAAGTTTTTATAAGACGCTGTAAAAGAACAGCGTCTTTTTTATGTTATGAACAAGTATAACGAACAACTTTCAATGTACTTGGACGTGCTTCAAGTGCTTGGCGTGTCGCATAATCTTCACCATTATTTAAGCTAGGTGTATTTGATAAGCCAAAAGACGCGCGAGTTTCACCGAGTTGAATTCCATAATGCTCATCTTTAGCTGGATTAGGAATTTCGTTGATGCTTAAAATTGATAATTTATAAACTTTCTGGGCACCTAACACATTCTGACAAGCACGTTGTAATTTGCGCTCATCAAGTTGCTGGTTACTACGGCCAGCTAAAGTATAAGCTAGAGTCGCTGAAGTTTTAGTTTGGTTTTCAATCTGATAGCCAGTTGAACCATTATATTGTCGAGGCGTAGTCTGACAAGCAGTTAAAATAAACATACTACTTAATGCCAAACATAAAATACTTTTATTCATCAGTATCGTCCTTATTTTCTTATACGCAGTATCTCATAAAATAGAAGCGTTGTTTGTGGTTATTCACTAGTTTAGAGCTAACATCGGCTCATGATATTAGCTCTAATAAAAATATTAGTGTTCTTTGATTTTTGAATGATGTTTGGTGTCTTTCATAAATATATAGATCAGTAATGAAATGAAAATCATAATACTGACATAAATGAAATACCAAGATTCATGACCAGCTTCTTTAAAACTTAATGCGAAGAATTCGGCTGTTCCTCCAAATAAAGTGTTTGCAATTGCATAAGGGAGAGCTACGCCCAAAGCACGAATATGTGCTGGGAAAAGTTCAGCTTTCACGACAGCATTAATTGAAGTGTAGCCAGTCACCATGATCAGGCCCCCAAAGCATAACCAGAATGCAGTCCAGTAATTATGCGTGTTTGCGAGAGCATCAAATAGGATGTAGGTGAATAAAACACCTGTCACCCCGAAGAAAATCATCAGTGGTTTACGCCCAATTCGATCTGATAATGCACCCGCCAATGGCTGTAAACACATAAAAATAAATAAGGCTAGAGTAGTAATTTGAGTCGCTTCAGGTTTGGTAAAACCAGATGTATTGACTAAATATTTTTGTAGATAGGTGGTGTAAGTATAAAAAGCGAGTGTACCACCAGCAGTTAAGAACAATACTGTAAAGGCTTCTTTAGGATAATGCTTAAATAAAGCAAACATTCCTGATTTTGGCTGATCCGTCTCTGTTTGAGCATTTTTAAAAGATTGTGTTTCTAATAGCCCACGGCGAATACGGAATACCACAATTGCTAAAAGTGCACCAATGAAAAAGGGAATACGCCATCCCCAGTCATGCAATTGCTGTTCGGTGAGTACCATTTGCAAGATGAGTAGTACACATAAAGCTGTAAGTTGTCCTGCAATTAAGGTGACATATTGGAAGCTTGAGAAAAAACCACGACGGTTCTTTTCAGCCATCTCACTTAAATATGTCGCACTTGCACCGTATTCACCACCTACACTTAAGCCTTGAATTAAACGTGCAATAACCAAAAGTAATGGTGCAAATACGCCAATACTTTCGTAGGAAGGGGTAACCGCAATGAGTAGAGAGCCAACACACATTAAGGTGACAGAAAGCGTAAGGCCAGCTTTACGTCCTTTACGGTCTGAATAAATCCCCATTATCCATGCGCCAATCGGACGCATGAGGAAGCCTACTGCAAAAATTGCAGCTGCTTGAAGAAGTTGAGCAGTTTGGCTCCCTTTTGGGAAAAAAGCATGAGCAAAATAGAGCGTAAATGCGGCATATACATACCAGTCGTACCATTCGACAAGGTTGCCAGCAGAACCGCCCAAAATTGATTTTAGACGAGTTTTTGTATCTAAATTAGAATGTGGAGGTGTTGCGGTAGAAGGTTGATCAACCATGAGTCGCTCCATGTTTCGCTTGGGTTGAATGCTATAGAAGAGAAGATTTATTCCGTTTTTACATATTATCTAGAGGAGTATTTCACTTTATTTTTTTTATGTCTGTAAAACAATGTTTATTATTTAAGCAAAGGAATAAATTGAATATTTATGTGATTTCAAATTAGCCGATCAGTTCATTTTTATAAGCTTACTCGGATTTTTAGAATATTATTTTTTCCCAAGTAGTAAAAACCGATAAAGAATGAGTAATGTTTGGGCGAAGAAAACCTATATCCCTTAAAAATAATGATATATTCCAAAGAAAATTTTAAATAAATACAGTTAGGCATAATGTCTTTGCATTGTGGACTAGATGTGTGTGGATAATGAAAGGGACATTCAGATGTCAAATTGCCCAAAGAAATATATTGTTGCTTTTGATCAGGGCACAACAAGCTCAAGAGCAATTGTTTTAGATCATGATGCAAATGTTGTCAGTATTGCTCAAAGAGAGTTTACTCAGATTTACCCTCAGCCGGGCTGGGTTGAACATGATCCAATGGAAATTTGGGCAACTCAAAGCGCTGTGTGGGTAGAGGCTTTGGCTCAAGCAGGCATCAAGAGTGAGCAAGTTGCGGCAATTGGGATTACAAACCAGCGAGAAACCACCATTGTCTGGGATAAGAAAACAGGTAAGCCTATTTATAATGCTATTGTTTGGCAAAGTCGACAGACGACTGAAATATGTAATCAATTGCATAAAGCTGGTTGGCAAGAATATATCCGTAAGACCACTGGTTTAGTGATTGATCCATATTTTTCGGCCACAAAAATTAAATGGATTTTAGATCACGTGGAAGGCAGCCGTGAGCGTGCTGCGCGGGGAGAGTTATTATTTGGTACGGTGGATACCTGGCTCATTTGGAAATTAACTAATGGTGCTGTCCATGTCACTGATTTTACCAATGCTTCACGGACTATGCTGTTTGATATCGAAAAGCTTGAATGGGATGAAAAACTTTTACAAGCTTTAGATATTCCTAGAGCAATGCTACCTGAGGTGCGTAGTTCATCTGAGGTCTATGGGTATACACATACTATTAGTGGCCAAGAAGTAGGTATTCCTATTTCGGGAATCGCTGGCGATCAACAGGCTGCACTTTTTGGTCAAATGTGTGTTGAGTCAGGGCAGGCTAAAAATACCTATGGTACAGGCTGCTTTCTACTCATGAACACAGGTAAAAAGATTGTTCGTTCAGAGCATGGATTACTGACTACTATTGCATGCGGTGCAAACGGAGAAGTGAATTATGCTTTAGAAGGTGCCGTGTTTAATGGTGGCTCTTGTGTACAGTGGTTACGCGATGAATTAAAGGTTATTAAGAACGCTAAAGATTCTGAGCATTATGCAACACGAGTAAAAGACAGTAACGGTGTATACGTTGTTCCAGCTTTTACCGGATTAGGGGCACCGTATTGGGACCCGACAGCACGCGGAGCAATTTTTGGTCTGACGCGTGGGGCTAGTATTGAACATATTATTCGTGCAACTTTAGAGTCCATTGCTTTTCAAACTCGAGATGTTTTAGATGCTATGCAGCAAGATGCAGCAGAAGAACTTCGTACGCTCCGTGTTGATGGTGGCGTAACGGAAAATAACTTCTTGATGCAATTTCAGTCTGATATTTTAGCAACCCCTGTAGAACGTCCAATAATGAAAGAAACTACCGCTTTGGGCGCTGCTTTCCTTGCAGGTTTAGCAACGGGTTTCTGGCAAGATCTTCACGAGTTAAGAAATAAATCTGCCATAGAAAAAGTTTTTGAACCCAAAATGTCTGCTGAACAATCTGAGTTTATTTATAAAGGTTGGTTGAAAGCAGTGAAACGCAGTCAAAGTTGGGCTGAGGATTGATTTGTTCTTTAATGAGTTAAATTAAAAGTAGAGTAATCAATTAGCGGCTCAATGTTTATTTATTCAAAATTGATTATTCTACTTTTTTGATTGTTGTTTCATCAATTTGATGTTTTAATTTTTATAAGATCAACAATAAAAAGAATATGAGAAATGACAGTACAAACTAATGATTATTCAAAAGTATATGATATTGCTGTAATTGGTGGCGGTATTAATGGCGTCGGTATTGCTAATGATGCAGTAGGCCGTGGATTATCGGTATTTTTGTGTGAAAAAGATGATTTAGCCAGTCACACCTCATCTGCTAGCAGTAAATTAATTCATGGTGGTCTACGCTATTTAGAACATAAAGAATTCAGGTTAGTCAGAGAAGCATTAGCAGAGCGTGAAGTGTTGTTGGCTAAAGCGCCACATATTATTGCACCTATGCGTTTTATTATGCCTCATCGACCGCATTTGCGTCCTGCATGGTTAATTCGAGCGGGTCTATTTTTTTATGATCATTTGGGAAAACGAGAAAAATTATTAGGTTCAAATCTGATCTATTTCAAAGAAGATAGTCCCTTAAAACCAGCGATAACACGTGGCTTTGAATATTCTGACTGTACTGTAGATGACGCACGTCTTGTGGTGTTAAATGCGCTACAAGCTAAAGAGCAGGGTGCCAAAGTCGTGACACGAACACGATGTGTGAAGGCGTATAAAGAACAAGAACTTTGGCACTTGGAACTACAAAGTGGAGCTGAGGTTTATCAGATACGTGCAAGAGCTTTAGTAAATGCAGCTGGTCCTTGGGTTGAAGAAATTATTAGTGAAAATCTAAATTTAAGATCTCCTTATCAAGTCCGATTGATCCAAGGAAGCCATATTGTTGTGCCAAAGCTATATGACTGTCATAAGGCTTTTATTATGCAAAACGAAGACCGACGGATCGTTTTTGCAATTCCTTATTTAGAAAAATATACCCTCATTGGTACAACAGATCAGGAATACACAGGTGATCCACAAAAGGTAGAGATTACTGATGTAGAAATAGATTACCTTTTGACAGTGACAAATTCACATTTTAAAAAGCAGTTAACGCGAGCAGATATTGTAAGTCAGTACTCAGGTGTACGTGCTTTATGTGATGATGAGTCTGATAACCCTTCGGCAATTACCCGCGACTATACTTTGGCACTACAGACGGAAGATAAAACGGCACCATTGTTATCGGTATTTGGTGGAAAGATTACGACTTATCGGAAACTGGCTGAGGCCGCTTTAGAACATCTGTCTCCGTTCTTTAGTGAAATGGCAGAGGAGTGGACTGCCAATGAACCATTACCGGGTGCTGAGAACTGGACTACATTAGTTGATTTAATCAACCAGATTCAATTAAGTGTAAATGGAGTTTCAGAATCCCTTGCCAAACGTTGGGCACATGCATATGGCACAAGAGTTTGGAACATGCTTCATGAACAAAATAGTATAGAACAATTGGGGCAAAATTTTGGTCATGATTTATTTGAATGTGAAGTTAAATATTTATGTGAATATGAGTGGGCAAATACTGCAGAAGACATACTCTGGCGAAGATCTAAATTAGGTTTGGCGTTTAATGAGAAACAGGTGAAAGTGTTAGAAGCTTACTTGTCTGAACGTCGATTAAAAGATGATGCCGCATAATAAAAAAGGCCGCATGAAGCGGCCTTTTTTATATTTAGCAATTAGAAGCCAGTTTTTACAGCTTCAAGTAATGCTGCTTGACGTTCTTTTAATGCTTTTGGTAAGCGCTCGCCAAGTTTATTGAATAACTCAGTGTGGCTTTCAATTTCAGTAACCCACTGGTCTTTATCTTGAGTAGTGATAAGGTCAAATTGTTCTTTACTGAACTCAGTACCTTTCCAGTTCAAGTCTTCATATGTTGGAACAAAACCGATTGGTGTTTCAACAGCGTTTGCACGGCCTTCACAGCGGTCAATGATCCACTCAAGAACACGCATGTTTTGACCGAAACCAGGCCATACGAAGTTGCCTTCAGCATCACGACGGAACCAGTTTACGTTGAAGATTTTCGGTAATTTGTTGCCAGAAGCTTCAGCTTTCTCGCTTACTTTTGCACCAAGGCTTAACCAGTGGTCAAAGTAGTCAGCCATGTTGTAGCCAGCAAATGGAAGCATTGCGAATGGGTCACGACGAACGATACCTTGTTGACCAACAGCAGCAGCAGTAGTTTCAGAACCCATAGTTGCCGCTTTATATACACCGTCAACCCAGTCAAAAGCTTCAGAAACTAAAGGAACTGTATCTGCACGACGACCACCGAAGATGAACGCAGAAATTGGAACACCTGCTGGGTTTTCCCAATCAGCGTCGATAGATGGACATTGACCAGCTGCAACAGTGAAACGAGCATTTGGATGTGCTGCTTTTTCGCCGTTTACGTGAGGTTGACCTTTCCAGTTCGTTAAGTTTGATGGAACTTCTTTAGAAAGACCTTCCCACCATACTTGACCATCTTCAGTTACTGCTACGTTTGTATAGATAACATCTTTATGAAGTGTTGCCATACAGTTCGGGTTAGTCTTGGTATTTGTACCAGGAGCTACACCGAAGAAACCAGCTTCAGGGTTAATCGCATATAAGCGACCGTCTTCACCTGGTTTGATCCAAGCAATATCGTCACCTACAGTTTCGATTTTCCAACCTTCATAACCTGCTGGTGGAATTAACATCGCAAAGTTTGTTTTACCACAAGCAGATGGGAATGCAGCAGCGATGTAGTGTTTTTCACCTTGAGGGTTAGTTACACCAAGAATAAGCATGTGTTCAGCTAACCAACCTTGTTCGCGTCCCATGACAGAAGCGATACGAAGAGCTAAACATTTTTTACCAAGTAATGCGTTACCGCCGTAACCAGAACCGAAAGACCAGATTTCACGAGTTTCTGGATAATGAACGATATATTTCTCTGGGTTACAAGGCCAAGCAACGTCTTTTTGACCTTCAGCAAGTGGAGCACCTACTGTGTGTACACAAGGAACAAATTCGCCGTCTGTACCTAATACGTCATAAACTGCTTTCCCCATACGAGCCATTTTGCGCATGCTAACAGCAACGTAAGGAGAGTCAGTTAACTCGATACCGATATGAGCAATATGGCTACCTAAAGGACCCATAGAGAAAGGAACAACGTACATCGTACGGCCTTCCATTGAACCTTCAAATAAACCATTTAATTTTTCACGCATAACAGCTGGATCTTCCCAGTTGTTTGTCGCACCAGCATCTTCTTTATTTTGAGAGCAGATGTAAGTACGATCTTCAACACGCGCAACGTCAGATGGGTCAGAATTTGCAAGATAAGAACCAGGATGTTTTTCTTGGTTTAATTTCTGCATGGTGCCGTTAGCGATCATCAAGTCGATTAGACGTTGATACTCTTCTTCGCTTCCGTCACACCATTCGATTTTTGCTGGTTTGGTTAAGTTTGCAATTTCTTCAACCCATGCTATAAGCTTAGGATGACGAACGAATTCTGGTGCGTTCACTGTGGTCATGGTGAGGCCTATTCAAAATATGTACAACGTACAAGTCTATTCATTGGGGTACAATGAAAGATCAAATAAAAAAGTGGCTGTATTAAAGCATAAAATCATAAAAAAAATAAGACTAAAGACTAACAATTAGATATTTGGAATTCCGATCATTTTTTAATAAAAATCATTTGTTTATAGTTTTTTATAAGGTTTTTGCTTTTATATTTTTATGTTGTATGTGTGTTATTTACTTAAGTTATTTTATTAAAAATCAATAAATTAACTCTTAAATTTTTCTTGAGAATTATTATTGATTAAACAAATGAAGATCATTCAAAATTTACATAAAGAGACTTTTAATAGGTGATTTTATATACAAAATAGAATAAACATCCCACTTTACGATAATAAAATGCGGCCTTTGAAACCTCTTTCGATCATCTATAACGAAAAATCAGGATTTCACGCTTCAAAACATGAAGATGTTTATGAGCAACTGATGACTGTATTTACTGAACATAGTTTTGAAATACAAGTATTTGAATTAAATGAAAATACATTGTTCGATGATCTGATGAATAATGTTATTCATCGGCATTCACAAAACGAAAATATAGGGGTGGTTGTTGCAGCTGGTGGGGATGGCACATTAAATGCTGTTGCATCTAAACTTAAGAATACTTCTATTCCAATGGGAATCTTGCCTTTAGGTACTTTTAACTATGTCGCTAAAGTTTTAGATATTCCGCTAGATCTTTTAGAAGCAGCAGAAGTGATTGCTACAGGCATTCCTCGGTCAGTACATATAGCAGCAATCAATGATCATATTTATTTAAATAATGCTAGTTTAGGTCTATATCCACTCTTTATCAAAAAGCGCGAACTCTACAATAAATATTTAGGAAGGCTTCCTTTACATGCCTATACATCAGCTTTAGATGTTTTGTTAAGAGAAAATAAGTCAATGAAGCTATCTATAACAGTAGATGGTAAAAAATATCCCGTTAAAGCACCTCTTATTTTCTTCGGGAATAATCAATTACAACTATGTGATATGAAACTTAGAATTGCAGAATGTGCAGCACAGGGACGAGTTGCTGGAGTTGTAATTACAAAAAGTGATAAGCTGAGTTTACTCAATATGCTTTGGCAGTGGATTCAAGGTAAAGTTGAAGATGCCCAAGATGTATATAGTTTTTGTGCAGATCATGTTGTAGTCGAATGTGCAAAAAAATCGAAACTTACAGTTGCTTTAGATGGTGAAATCATAGAGATGAAACCACCTTTAAATTTCACTGTAGAAAAAAATGCTTTAAATATAATGGTGCCGAATGTTATTACATCTGTCTGATTTACACTTTGGAACGGAAAAACAAGAGTGTTTAGAGGCAATTAGGCACTTCTGTATTCAGCAACAGCCTGAAGTAATTGTTGTAAGTGGCGATATTACTCAACGTGCCAAATACGAACAATTTTTTAAATGTCGGCAATATTTAGATAGTCTCAATATTCCTTATTTAGTGGTGCCAGGCAACCACGACATTCCTTTGTATCATGTCTGGAATCGTTTTTTTTCTCCATTTACTCGTTATCGATATTTTTTTGGTGAACTGGAGCCAACTTTAGAAACTGAACATTTTTATATTGTTGGTGTAAATAGCATACGCCGTCGTTACCATACGCGTGGTCATATTTCGATTGAACAAATTCAAGATACTTATGAGCGTTTACAAAAAGGGCCTAAAGATAAATTAAAGCTAGTAGTTTTCCATCAACCTTTTTATACACCACCCGATAATAAGCATGGAATAAAGGATTGTCCGGTTTTAGGAAAAATCGCCTTAGAGAAGTGGAGTACAACTGGATTATTCGGAATGTTGCATGGTCATCTCCATAAAACGGCTATATATGATTTAACTCAAATTTACCATCTGGAAATAGATCATCCTATTTATGATATTCATGCGGGTACAGCAACTTCTACTCGTTTATATCATCATAACCCAAATAGCTTTAATACGGTTTCAAATACAGGAAAGATTCAGCATTATTGGTTTAATGAACAGCAGGCTGAATTCACTACAGATTGATTTGGTTTAGATGAGATTAAATATTTGATTGTTTAAAAAATATTCAAAAAACAGAAAAATTTTTCTTATTTCCCCTTGAAGCCATTTTTTTCATCCCCACAAAAGTGACATCTAAATATTTTGTTATTGCTCTGGATTAAAGCAATAACGATTAATCAAAAAGACTAAGTCTGATGGAGTTAATTATGAGCAACATTCGTCCATTACATGATCGCGTTGTGATTCGTCGCGTAGAAGAAGAAACCAAAACTGCTGGCGGTATTTTATTGCCAGGTTCTGCTGCTGAAAAGCCATCTCAAGGTGAAGTAATTGCAGTAGGTAATGGTCAAATCACTGATAACGGCGTACGTGCTTTGGATGTTAAAGTTGGTGACAAGGTGTTATTTGGTACTTATGCAGGTACAACAGTTAAAGTAAACGGTGAAGAACTCTTAATCATGAAAGAGTCAGACATCTTAGCTGTATTAGAAGGCTAATCGATCCATAACTCAATTCATTATCAGATTCAGTATTTAAAAAGATTCGGAGTTTAATATGTCAGCTAAAGACGTAAAATTTGGTGATTCAGCTCGCTCAAAAATGATTGCAGGGGTAAACGTACTTGCAGATGCGGTTAAAGTGACTTTAGGTCCTAAAGGCCGTAACGTTGTAATCGACCGTTCTTTCGGTGCGCCGCACATCACTAAAGATGGTGTAACTGTTGCTAAAGAAATTTCATTAAAAGACAAGTTTGAAAACATGGGTGCTCAACTTGTACGTGAAGTTTCAAGCAAGACTAACGACATCGCAGGTGACGGTACGACAACTGCAACTGTACTTGCTCAAGCAATTTTAAACGAAGGTATCAAATCAGTAACTGCTGGTATGAACCCAATGGATTTAAAACGCGGTATCGATATTGCAGTAAAAACTGTAGTTGAAAATATCCGTTCTATTGCTAAGCCAGCTGATGATTTCAAAGCAATTGAACAAGTTGGTTCTATCTCTGCTAACTCTGATACTACTGTTGGTAAACTTATCGCTCAAGCGATGGAAAAAGTAGGTAAAGAAGGCGTAATCACTGTAGAAGAAGGCTCTGGCTTTGAAGACGCATTAGATGTTGTAGAAGGTATGCAGTTTGACCGTGGTTATATCTCTCCATACTTTGCTAACAAGCAAGATACTTTGACTGCTGAACTTGAAAATCCGTTCATCCTTCTTGTTGATAAAAAAATCAGCAACATTCGTGAATTGATTTCTGTTTTAGAAGCAGTTGCTAAAACTGGTAAACCACTTCTTATCATCGCTGAAGATGTTGAAGGTGAAGCGCTTGCAACTCTTGTTGTAAACAACATGCGCGGTATTATCAAAGTATGTGCTGTTAAAGCTCCTGGTTTCGGTGACCGCCGTAAAGCAATGCTTCAAGACATCGCGATCTTGACTGGCGCAACTGTTATTTCTGAAGAAGTTGGTATGTCTTTAGAACAAGCGACTCTTCAAGATTTAGGTACAGCGCACAAAATCACTGTTTCTAAAGAAAATACAGTTATTGTTGATGGTGCTGGTGATGCTGCTGCTATCGCTGAGCGTGTTCAACAAATCCGTGCTCAAATCGAAGAATCTACTTCAGAGTATGACCGTGAAAAATTACAAGAACGCGTTGCTAAATTGGCAGGCGGTGTTGCTGTAATTAAAATCGGTGCAGCAACTGAAGTTGAAATGAAAGAGAAGAAAGACCGCGTTGACGACGCTCTTCACGCAACTCGTGCAGCAGTTGAAGAAGGTGTTGTTGCAGGTGGTGGTGTTGCGCTTGTACGTGCAGTAAATGCGCTTGAAGGCTTAAAAGGTGCTAACGAAGATCAAACTGCAGGTATCAACATTTTACGTCGTGCGATCGAAGCTCCACTTCGTCAAATCGTTGCGAACGCTGGTGATGAGCCATCTGTAGTAATCAATGCAGTTAAGAAAGGTGAAGGTAACTTCGGTTATAACGCTGCAACTGGTGAATATGGCGATATGTTAGAAATGGGTATCCTTGACCCAGCTAAAGTAACTCGTTCTGCACTTGAGCACGCTGCTTCTGTTGCTGGCTTAATGTTGACTACAGAATGTATGATCACTGACATTCCTGAAGACAAACCAGCTGCTCCAGACATGGGCGGTATGGGTGGAATGGGCGGCATGATGTAATAAACATCAACGTCTAAATAAAAAATCCCTGCAAATGCAGGGATTTTTTTATTTCTTATATAAATTAAGAAAAAGTTAAGTTGATATTCTTAAACTTATAGTCAGGAACAGTAGCTGTAGTTCCTCTTTTTTGTTACACCATGCTTATCCTCTTATAAGCATGGTTTTTTTTAACCTAATAAAATGATAAGCCATGTCACTGCAATAATTGAAAGCGCGACAAATTGAGCAGCACTTCCCATATCTTTAGCATTTTTAGAGAGTTGGTGTTTTTCAAGTGATACACGGTCAACTACCGCTTCAATCGCAGAATTGAATAGTTCTACAATAATTGCAAATAAACACACAACCACCATAAGTGCATGTTCACCGCGAGTTACATCTAGAAAAAAGCTAGTAGGGATAAGCACAACATTAATTAAAACAATTTGTCGGAAAGCGGCTTCATTTTTATAAGCTGCTTTAAATCCTGAAATTGAATAACCTGTCGCATTCAAGATGCGCTTTAGTCCGCTTTTGCCTTTGTAGGGAGAATAACTATTCATTCACTTATATTTTTAACACTTTTCATGCATTATATATCGCGGCCCTTAAAAAAAATATTAAATCTTTTTTAAAGATTTTGACTTTATAACTTGATAGAGAAGAAGAGATGAAAAAATTATTTGTAGCATTAGGACTTGTCATGGGTGGGTTACATGTAAGCTATGCAGAGCCTGCCTCAGCTCAACAAGTACCGGGATATTATAAGCATCAATTTGGTAATTACCGCATTACCTCATTACTTGACGGTACCATCTATTTAGACCCTAAGTTGTTCAAAAATTTGAGTCAGGCTGAGAAGACTAAAATTTTAACAAAATACGCCGCTGTTAATGAGAAAGGGGTTCAAACTTCGGTAAATGCATTCTTGGTAGATGACGGTAAAAGTTTAACTCTTGTTGATAGTGGTGCTTCAAGTTGTTTTGGCCCACAGTTGGGTTCAATTGCTAAAAATCTTGAATTGGCAGGCTATCAACTTGCTAACGTGAAAACGGTTTTGTTAACCCATCTACATCCAGACCATGTTTGTGGTATTGCTCAAAATGGAAAAGCTGTATTTCCTAATGCAACTATTTATGCACATGAACGTGAAGCTGACTATTGGTTAAATCCAGCTTCTGAAAAAACTGTACCCGCAGATAAAAAAGAAAACTATTTAGGCACGGTTAAAAATATAAAAGCTGCGCTTGCACCGTATCAAGCGAAAAAAGCTTTCAAGACCTTTAAAGATGGCGATGTCATTCAAGGTTTTGAAGTAATCAATACACAAGGGCATACACCGGGTCACCACAGTTTCCGTTTAAAGAGTAAAAATCAACAAATTGTCTTTGTGGGAGACATTGTCCACTCACATTCTTTGCAGTTTGATGCTCCAAAAACCGGCGTAGATTTTGATGTAAATTCTGAGCAGGCAATTAACACTCGTTTGAAAATGTTTGCTGAAATCTCAAATAAACAGCAATGGGTAGCTGCTCCACATTTGCCATTCCCAGGAATTGGCCATGTGTATAAAGTAAATGCAGAGCAATACCAATGGATTCCTCTATATTTTAATAACAGTGTTGATAAGTAAAAAAACAGGGCATTGAATGCCCTGTTTTTTTATTAAGTCTTTAACTATTTAGTTGCTTTCTCAAAATTATTGACTGCTTCACGGCCGAGTGCTGGGTCATCTGTAAAGATACCATCTACACCTGCTTTGAAATATGCTTCAAACTCTTTTAGAGCACCTGTCGGGCAACGCTCGGCAGGTTTATCGTTACATTTTAAAGGCTGAGGTAAAAAGTTATTTTCTGGACGGAAAGTATATGGGTGTACTTTTAAGCCAGCGGCATGTGCATCGCTAATAAATGAAGTAGTTTGTACTGAACCATCATTATTGAAATTGAGAATATAGTTTTTGCTTGGGCCTACACCATTTGCATATTTAGCAACATCTTTTAAGCTTTGCGCTGTAGCTAAATCACCATATGTTTTAGACACACCAGATTCAACAAAGTCTGCTGGTCGAGAAGTTTTTGCATCATATAACTGAATGATTTGTGCATGTTTAAGTGTTTTATGTAGATCAAGTTGATCTTTTAAATACTTTAAATTGCTGACTTCGAACGATTGCAAATAGATAGGGGCAATATCACGTGTATATTGATATTTGGCAAGAGTTTTAAGAAGTGTGTCTTCCATGGCCAAATTCTTGTTTTTAAAATAAGTTGGATGTTTGGTTTCAATATATAAGCCAATAATCTTTCCGGTTTTTTTATAATTTGCTTCGGCAAGTTCAATGACTTGTTCAAGTGTTGGAATTGAATACAGATCGTTATAAGCCGTATTTGCTGGTCGGAACTCAGGAATACGTTCACGTGCTTTAACTTGTTGCAATTCATTTAAAGTGAGGTCTTCCGTAAACCAACCCGTTAAATTGACACCATCAATATTTTTTGTGGTTTTACGGTCTGCAAATTGGGCAAGAGTACTGATATTGGTAGTACCACCAATTTCGTTTTCATGACGAGTAACCAATACACCGTCTTTTGTTGAAACCAGATCAGGTTCAATAAAGTCAGCACCATCATCAATCGCTTTTTGATATGAAGCCAAAGTATGTTCAGGACGTAAAGCGCTAGCGCCGCGGTGTCCAATCACTAAAATTTTAGGAAGTTGATATTCTGGTGTAGTTGGGGTTGTTTCGGTTTTATCATCGTCATTGCAACCGACCAAGCTAATTAAACTTAAGCATAAAAGTGCTTTTCTAAACATAATTCTACTCATATTGTTTTAGTTGAAACGACTCAAGTATTAGGATTTAGTTTGACATGATCATGAAGAATTCATGAATTTTAAGTGACACTATTTAACTGGTTCTTTATTGCTTTGTTGGAAATAGTGAATCACGCTTTGTTTTTGTCTTAATTACATTTATTGTTTTAATTCCACTTGTCTTTTTTACACCGCTCGTTGATGATCACAAAGTCTCAAAGCGGCATTTACTCCTGTTAATTAACGACATCATACCGAGCAGCCATGCTATCTAAATTTTTTATTCAGCGCCCCATTTTTGCCAATGTATTGGCGATCATTGTCATGGCTTTTGGTATTTTTTCGGTGATGCACTTGCCCGTAGAACGGTATCCCGATATTGCACCTCCGAAAATTACAGTGTCGGCAAGTTATAGCGGGGCAGATGCACAAACGGTTGAGCAAAGTGTTACCCAAATTTTAGAACAACAAATACAAGGGATTGATCACTTACTCTATTTTAGCTCATCAAGTGATTCATCAGGACGTAGCCGAATTACCATTAGTTTCGATAATGGAACCAACCCCGATACTGCTCAGGTCCAAGTCCAAAATAGTATTAGTGGCGTCATACGCCGTTTACCCGATGAAGTACAACGTCAAGGGGTGACAGTCAGTAAGTCACTAGGCGATACCTTTATGGTAATTGGTTTATACGACTCGACTGGTAAAACCGGAAATATTGAGCTGTCGGACTATTTAACTACACATGTTGTCGATAACTTAAACCGTATTGAAGGGGTGGGTGAAACGGATGTATTCGGTTCGCAATATGCGATGCGTATCTGGTTAAATCCAGACAAGTTAAAGCAATATAATTTAATGCCCAGTGATGTGGCTAATGCAATCACTGCTCAAAATACCCAAGTTGCTGCAGGTGCAATCGGTGATTTACCAGTCATTGATGGTCAATATCTAAATACAAAAGTGACAGCAGGTTCTCGACTAAAGACTGTTGATGATTTTAAAAATATTGTCGTAAAGTCAGATAAAACGGCGAGTTATGTTTATTTAAAAGATATTGCAAGAGTTGAGCTCGGTGCAGAAAACTATCAGTCTTTCAACACGATTAATGGTTATCCTGCTGCGGGTGTAAGTATATCTCTGTCCTCGGGCGCAAATGCTATTCAAACTTCTAAGCTCATCCATCAAACCTTAGATCAGCTCGCCGCTAAATTACCAGCAGGCTATAAAATCGTTTATCCACGAGATAATACGCCGTTTGTTCAAGAGTCGATTAAGGAAGTTGTAAAGACGCTTGTAGAAGCCATTATTTTGGTAATTTTGGTGATGTTCCTGTTTTTGCAAAGCTGGCGTGCAACACTCATTCCGAGTATTACCGTTCCGGTTGTGATTTTGGGAACTTTTGCAGTCTTATATGTGCTTGGTTTTAGTATTAACACATTAACGTTATTTGCACTGGTACTCGCTATTGGTTTGTTGGTTGATGATGCGATTGTCGTAGTTGAAAACGTTGAGCGGCTCATGCATGAACAGCACTTAACTCCAAAAGAAGCTGCAATTGAGTCAATGGGTGAAATTAGCGGTGCATTAGTCGGCATTACATTGGTTTTAACTGCTGTTTTTATTCCAATGTCTTTTTTAGGTGGTTCAATTGGCGTGATTTACCGTCAGTTTTCCATTACTTTAGTTGCCGCTATGGCATTATCGCTTACGGTTGCACTCATTTTAACGCCTGCATTGTGCGCATTAATTTTAAAACCTAATCCTGAACCTATGCGCTGGGCAGTGTGGTTTAACCAAAAAATTGATCAACTTAAAAATAAATATATCAAGCTTGTTCAGACGAGTATTCATTACAGTAAATCGGTTATTGTGATTTTTGTGGCGCTGATTGCAGTTTTTATGCTCTTCTACAGTGGTTTAAAAAGCGGCTTTATTCCTAAAGAAGACCAAGGTATTTTAAGTGTGCAAATTAAGCTGGTAGACAGTGCTCCAATTTCTGAAAGTCAGAAAATTGGTGAACAAGTGCGCCAATACTTTCTCACTAAAGAAGATAAAAATGTTGATCTGGTTTTAATTCGTTACGGTCGAAATAATGCCGGGACAGGACAAAATTTAGCGCAAGGCTTTATTGCTTTAAAACCTTGGGATGTACGTACGGCGAAAGAGGACTCGGCTGACGCTATACAAAAGCGTGCAATGAAATATTTCAGAAATTTTAGTAATGCTCAAATTAACGTGACCTTACCTCCTTCGGTAAATGGTTTGGGGCAGACTGATGGCTTGGATTTCTGGATTCAAGATTTAAATGGACAAGGGCAAAACTTCTTAGATGGTATGTTCCGTCAGTTACAGGCTCAAAGTAAAAACTATTCAACGTTTGAAAACTTTGATAAGCAGTCTACCAATAGTAAAGCAAATCTGAATATCAAAATTGACCAGAAACAGGCTTTGGCAAATGGTTTGGAACTCTCTGCAATTAATAACACTTTGTCGAGTGCATGGGGCGGAACTTACGTAAACGACTTTATTGATCGTGGACGTATTAAACGTGTCATGATTCAAGGCGATGCCGAGTTCAGATCTAAACCTGAAGATTTATATAATTGGTCTGTGCGTAATAATCAAAATGAAATGGTGCCTTTTAGTTCGTTTGCTAACTTTAGCTGGGGTGGGGCACCAGAAATTGTAAAACGCTATATGGGATATAGTGCTTTACAGTTACAGGCTGATGTTGCCGGTGGTAGCAGTTCTGGTCAGGCTATGAAAGATGTTGAACAACTCGTCAACCAGCAAAAAGATATTGGCTTGGCTTGGACTGGTCTGTCTTTTGAAGAACAGAAGTCGACCAATCAGGCGGTATGGTTATATCTGATTTCGGCAGGTTTTATTTTCTTATGTTTAGCTGCTTTGTATGAGAGCTTAAGTATTCCTGCTGCCGTGATGACTTCTATTCCGCTAGGTGTAGGAGGAAGTGTTATTTTCTCTTATATCTTTGGTTTACCAAATGACGTGTATTTCCAAATTGCACTTCTAACCACGATTGGATTGTCTTGTAAAAACGCAATTTTAATTGTTGAGTTTGCTGCATTAGCCCAAGAGAAAGGAAAGAATGCTATTCAGGCCGCTTTAGAAGGCGCAAGCTTGCGTTTAAGACCGATTTTAATGACTTCTTTAGCCTTTGGTGCAGGTGTGATTCCACTTGTATTTGCACAAGGCGCTGGTGCGGTGAGCCGCCAAGAAATTGGTATTAGTATTTTAGGTGGCGTAATGTTTGGTACTGTACTGGTTCTATTCTTTATTCCAGTTATGTATGTGTTATTACGTTCATTGTTTAAATCGAAAGCTTCAAGTTAAAAGCAAACAATTTAAAAACAGGCATTAAATCAAGTATATTAAGTTTAACTTCTCTTCATATATTTGATTTAGATGCCTCAAGAAAAAAAACTAACACAGCAGCAGGTCATCGCACTGGAACGGGACCTTGCCAAGTTTGCAACCATGATGGATAGCGCCGTCCGTATTCCTTTTACAAAGCAGGGTATTGGTGCCGATGCTGCTTTAAGTACTATTCCAATTGCTGGTGATGTTGCGGGTTTTGTCCTGACTTGCTACGCCATATATAAAGCCAAGCAAATTGGTGTGCCACAGCACAAGCTTACTCCCGTCATAAAATTGGCTGTAGTCGATGCTGTGGTGGGGTGTGTACCAGTTGCAGGAACTATTTTCGATATTTTTATACGTCCTAGTAGAAAAGCATTAGATGTGGTTCATACCCATATTCGTGAAGAATATGCGATTCAAAGTGATATACATGTTATTCATCCGTATTTACATGAAAAGCTTGAAAAGAAACAGCAACACTCAGCCTTCTGGCGTAATCCTGTTGTGAGTTGGCTATGGCTACATATACCGGATTTATTAGGGGTATTGATGCTTGTTCTGATTGGTTTAGCAATGTGGTGGGGGATTAGTTTTCTTTGGGGACTGGCCCATCATTCAGCCTAATAAAAAAGCCTCCAACTGGAGGCTTTTTTATTTACTGTGTTATGGGCAATCTAACTGATGTAGAGCTGCGACACGCTGTTCAATCGTTGGGTGAGTTTGGAACAAAGCAGCTAAGCTGAAACCTTGTTCTTTACCTTCCGCAATCGCGAACGCTTTCATTTCTTTTGGCATTTGGTCTGGTAACTCTGTTTCAGCTTGCAAACGTAATAAAGCAGAAATCATTGCTTGTTTACCAGCTAAACGGGCACCGGCTTCATCTGCACGGTATTCACGGTAACGAGAGAACCACATTACAATAGCAGAAGCTAGAATACCGAACACGATATCTAAAACCATCGTAATGAGGAAGTAACCCATACCAGGTGCTTCATTGTCTTGACGACCAAAAACATTACGGTCGATAAAATCACCTACTACACGAGCAAAGAACATAACAAAGGCGTTTACAACACCTTGGATGAGTGCCAAGGTGACCATGTCACCATTTGCAACGTGACCAATCTCGTGCGCAAGCACGGCACGTAGCTCATCTTTGTTCATACGCTCAAGTAGACCGCTTGAAACGGCAACTAACGCATCATTTTTATTCCAGCCTGTTGCGAAAGCATTAGACTGATATGAAGGGAAGATACCAACTTCTGGCATATTAATACCAGCACGTTGAGAAAGTTCAGCGACTGTTTGCAATAACCAGCTTTCAGCTTGGTTACGAGGAGCATTTGGGTCAATCAGTTCTGTACCAGTAGTTTTCTTAGCCATCCATTTGGACATAAATAGAGAGACTAAAGAGCCCACCATACCAAACACAAAACAGATGACTAAAAGGTTGCCTAGATTTAAGCCACCCGCGCCATGGTAACTACCGACACCGAAGAGTGACAAAATAATGCCAGCTACAACCAGTACCGCGAGGTTGGTAAGCAAAAACAAACCAATCCGCATCATTGAGAAAATCCTCTTATAAATAAAATATTATCTGATTTATAAATTATAAATCACTCAGCTAATATGCGGCGCTTGGGGGAAAAATTCAAGGAAAAAATAAGGAATCGATACATTCTTTCCGGTATACGAATGTATTCAAATTAAACAAGTTATTTATAAGGCCCGTCTAAATACTAGGGTCGGGGTAATAGATCATTACAATTTTTAGACGATGGGCCTTATTAAAGCATGAGCTGCAAAGTATGCGGTTTTTAATTTTACTCAATTCTGATATGGGCAATTGCCGTTGCATTATTGGTGACATAAGTCCCTGTTGGTGCATCGGTATAGGTGCCATCAGACAATGTCACGATTTGGCGTGCAGAAGAATATTTAACAGGTTTAGCCGATACTTGTTGAGTTGTGGTGGTTTGGGTCAACTCTGGCTGATTTACAGTCTGGGTAGAAATATTTGAATTACTAAAAGATGAAAGGCTTACACCAGAAGAATATAAGTTTTGATATCGACTTGTGACTCGTCGTACATAATCTTGGGTTTCACGGAATGGCGGAATGCCGCCGTATTTATCCACGTTCCCTTCACCTGCATTATAAGCCGCAAGAGCCATTTGCGTATTGCCGTTAAATCGTTTGAGCAACCAACTTAGATATTTAGCACCAGCAAAGATATTTTGCTGAGGATCATAAGCATTAGATACGTTAAAACGGCGAGCAGTAGCTGGCATGAGTTGCATTAAACCTTGCGCACCCACAGGAGAATGAGCATTCACATTAAAACCAGATTCGGTATGCATGACTGCCTTAATTAGACCTTCGGATACACCATGCTGTTGTGCTGCTTGTTTAATAATATGGTCAAAAGCATTTTTATTTTTGCTATAGCTTGGTAGAACAGAAGCTTCTGAAGCGCCCCAGTTTGTATAACTATGAATATTACTATCGGGGTAGTAAGTCACCTTTACTTTCTTGAGTGAATGATCATAGCTTTTACGGTTAGTGAGTAAAGTGCTGCCATTTTTGTCTTGGTAAATGTACATTTGACCCGCTAAAGTCGGTGTTATACCTACCGAAAAAGTGGTCATCCCCAGTAAACACGAAAAAAGATATTGAACCGAATTTTTCATTTTATGTTATTCACAATTTTAAGGTATTCGTAACTAGTCAAAGAGTTTATCAAAAAATATTACAGAAAGAAGTTTTGTGTAATTTTTTTTATTTTTGCTCTTTTAAAAAATCAAGCTGTTTTGTTCGAATGATCATCAAAAAAAATTAAAAAAAATTTTTAAAATGATTCTATTGACTTGTCTAACTATTTGAAAATTAAAGACAAAAATCATTGGTTAAAAAATGATCAATTTAAATAAAACCCTTAACAGAAGGTGAAAACAGTTTGTCAAGTATTAAGAAATCCACAATTTTATCCACAGGTTTTGTGGAAAACTGTGGAAAAGTCCAAAAAGTAAGCATTTTGCGCAAAAAATGAACTCATCGGTCAAAATGGAGCACTGCTTTTGCATCATGCCTGAGCATTATGACGACTTCAAGAATTGAAACTATTCTTTTGATGCGATTCCCGTCCGAATCATATAAAATTGCGCGGTATTTTTATTTATGGGTATATCTCGTCTATGTACGCGCCAGTTGAGTCCAACGAAGGATTTAATTTTAAGCCTGAACTTCCAACAAGCTCGGCCTATTATCGTTTGCTTAAGAAGCTTCGCCGTCAAGTTGGACATGCCATCCGTGACTTCAACATGATTGAAGATGGTGACAAGGTCATGGTGTGTGTGTCTGGTGGTAAAGACAGTTATACCTTGCTCGACATTTTGTTGCAGTTCAAACGTATTGCACCAATCAACTTTGATATTGTTGCGGTTAACCTTGACCAAAAACAGCCGGGCTTTCCAGAAGATGTGTTACCACGCTATATGGAAGAAAATAACATTCCATATTACATTTTGGAAAAAGACACTTATACCATTACTAAACGTTTAACACCTGAAGGTAAAACATACTGTGCAGTGTGTTCACGTTTACGCCGTGGTTCGCTTTATGGCTTTGCTCAAGAAATTGGTGCCACTAAAGTTGCGTTAGGCCATCACCGTGATGATATTATTGCAACTTTCTTCTTGAACTTATTCCATGGCGGTAGCTTAAAAGCAATGCCACCTAAGCTTTTGTCTTCGGATAAGAAAAATATTTTGATTCGTCCTTTAGCTTATGTTGAAGAAAAAGACATTATCAAATATGCAGAATTACGTAAGTTCCCAATTATCCCGTGTAACCTTTGTGGTTCACAAGAGAACTTACAACGTGCCATGCTTAATGAAATGTTGCGTGAGTGGGATAAACAATATCCGAAACGTTTACACAGTATTTTTGGTGCGTTACAAAACGTGTCTCCGTCTCAGTTAGCAGACCGTGATTTGTTTGATTTCGAAGCGCTAGATTCTCAGCGCGAGATCGACTTTAAAGACCCTGAAGAACTTAAAAAACGTTTAGATGTCGTGAACTTAAGTTTTGCTGCTGAATAAAACAATTAAGTAAGTCAATTAAAGGCACTTTATAAACAAGTGCCTTTAATGTATCAAAATACTAAAAAATGAATGTTCCGTACAAAAAGTCATAGCCCAACCTTAAAATTACATGCTATAACAACGCACAAGCAGAAGTGCTTCATATGATGTTGTCTGGATAGGCAACTAACTAGAGAAATTGAACAAATAAATTTGAGGAAGAATCATGCCTGCATTTTTAACTGATGATTGGTTTGCGACTGTCGAAAAATTAACTGCTGAAGCAGGTGATCTTAATTTGCCACCAGCTCTTGCGAATTTGGCAATTAATTTAGTAGTTACAGATGCTTCTGGAAATACCGAATTAGCGTTAGATGGGGGTAAAATCCAAAAAGGTTTGTCTTCAAATGCCAAAACAACTTTAAACATGGATGCTGAAACTTTACGTAAAGTATTCCTAGAGTTTGATATGGCTGCAGCTATGCAAGCATTCATGACTGGTAAAATTAAAGTTCAAGGCGACATGTCTCAGTTAATGGCTTTACAAACAGCTAAACCAAGCCAAGAACAAAAAGATTTGTTCAAGAAAGTATTAGAACAAACAGCTTAATTCTAAAAGAATTCATATAAAAAGCTTACCCCAAGAGGTAAGCTTTTTATTGATACAAACAATGAATTTATCAACTTTTAAAACAATAAAACTAGATATTGATTCGTGTTTGAGCCGTTTTAATATGCTCAAGATAAGCACGGATACGAGTCACATACTGTACCGCTTGTTTGTATCGACCATTTCGCATTTGATTGCGTTGTAAATAGTCATAGAGATTAACCCATTGGTTTGGGTCTTTTCCTTGGGTTTGTAAGCGCTTCTGGATCTGGTTGACTGCTCCCGGACCCATATTGTAGGCCACAAGGGCATACCAGTTACGATCTGGGTAGGGAATATCACCATACTCACTTAGCATGAGATCATAATATTTCGCACCGCCCTGAATGCTTTGCGCTGGATCGCTACGGTTACTTACACCCATTGCCCGAGCTGTACTGTTGGTTAACATCATTAACCCGCGTACGCCTGTTGGTGAAACAGACTCTGGCTTAAGATACGATTCTTGATAGCTCATTGCTGCAAGCAAATGCCAATCTAAATCATACTTGGCCGCGCTTTGTTTAAAGCTGGCTTTGTAAATAGGTAGACGTGTACTTATATCACGTTGAATCGTCGACCAAGACTCAGGTTTTACAACGTTACGGTTATAAAATGAAGCCAGTTGTTGAGTCAGACCATTTTGCTTGCTTTGACAAACAAAACCACTGGCTGTTTGTGTAAGAGGATCATCTGCTTGTTTAAACACCCAGCTTAAATCGGGATTTAATCCATTTTTTTGCAAATTTACGATGTCACCACAACTTGCAGAAAAAGACATTAAACCTTTGTTCTCGATTGAGCTTAAGCTCGCGGTCGTCATGGCAAGATTTGCTTTACCTTGCTGGACCCACTTGAGTGCGGTGGCGTTATCTGCCACGATTTTGAAGTCCAACTTTACATTTAAGCTTTGTGCATAGTTACGAGCCAAGTCATAACCGAAGCCATGTAAAAATTGATCTTCTTTAAAAACAGTAGTTGGGCTTTCTACAGCAACTACGGTTAATGTGTTGGTGTTAACTACAGTATTGTACTGTAGGGTTTTTCCTGCATTGATACTATGAAAGGGAAAAAACATAGTGCTGAGCGCAAGAACTTTCAATGGGAGAGAAGAAAATAAAGAGTTAAGGCTAAGCCTCGACCCAGAACTTGAATTACTGTGCATGTTGTCTCCGCTACAGATAATTTATGCCCTAAAAGCCAGACAAAAAGCTGCCATAACTTTTAAAAGTTGATAAATTCAATAAGGGGTGGGCAGTCATGACGTCATTCAAAATGACATGAAATGAAAAAAATAAACTATGTAGAAAATCTACAAAGTTTTTGGTTGGGTTAAAAAATACTCAACATTTAAGATGCGCGCATCATAATCTTCAAAAAAAAGATTGTCAAATTTTGAACAATTAAATATTCGATATATCAACATAACAACATGAATTTATTAAGGAAGAAAATTTATACACTTCTGATATGAGTAAATAGGGTATAAAATGCTACATCTTGTAAGCAGTATGTTGTTCATCAGTGGTTTTTTATCATGAAATCTAACTTAATCACTCGGTCAGGACATGACAAATTAGTTGCTGAATTAAAACAACTTTGGCATGAAGAACGACCAGAAATCACAAAGAAAGTGAATTGGGCGGCAAGCCTTGGCGACCGCAGTGAAAATGCCGATTATCAGTACAATAAGCAGCTGCTTAGAAAAATTGATCGACGGGTACGCTATTTAGGAAAACGTTTAGAAGAGTTAAAAATTGTCGATTATGCTCCCGAGCAAGAAGGCAAAGTTTACTTTGGCGCTTGGGTCGAAATTGAAAATGAAGAAGGTGAACAAAAAACTTTACGTATCGTAGGGATTGATGAAATTTATGATCATCATCCTCAACATATCTCGATTGAGTCGCCAATGGCACGTGCACTCTTGAGTAAACAAGTCGATGATGAGGTTGAAGTGCACACTCCTTTAGGTAAAAAGCTTTGGTATATCAATGCAATTCGTTATGAAAAGCCTAAAAATGATGAAATTTAAATAGATTTGTTTTTATTTTGAGCGTTTGAATTAAAAATTAAATAAAAGATTTGCCAACTTGCATTTTTGTTTATATTATAGCGCTCGTTGGAAGCGTGGCAGAGCGGTTTAATGCACCGGTCTTGAAAACCGACGAGGGTGTGAGTCCTCCGTGAGTTCGAATCTCACCGCTTCCGCCAAAATTCTTAAAAGCCCTTGTTAATGACAAGGGCTTTTTTTATGTCTATAAATTACTTAAAAAATTATATTGCTCTGTTTCATAAATTTCTAAGTATGATCTCTCCTGTGCGTGGGTTCGTTAAAGTCACATTTTCTAGCGCCTGAATACACCAAGAGTTATTTTCCTTAACAAGGACGGTGAGAAGAAGGGTATCAATTTGATGGGGACCCTGAGGATGAGCTAAGCCTGCGGTTAGACGACTCCAAAAATGTGAAATACAGATATCATTAGTTAAAGAGGTGACGTCTATGAGTTCATTCTCTAGTGTTGAATCGCTATAGATGGTGTCATGAATAGGCTGGTGAAGAGCAATAATTTCATCAATGCCTTTAACGTAATGACCGAAACGATTAACAAAAGTCGCATCTTGATGAAAAAGTGCTGCAAAGGCCTTCATATCATGATTATTCCAAGCGGCTTGAAATGCTAGGGGAATGTCTTCTGGGTTTATTATGTGTTGACTCATATGATCCCTACTATTTAAGTTCTTAAGTCTATTTTCAATATATTATAAATGAAGGGACTTCGACCTGCTTAAACGTAACAGCAGCCCTCTTTCTTCATATGTTTGAGATTCTATATAAACAAACAATACTTGCAGCGCAAAACAGGGAGAACTTCTTCATAACTAAACGATATTAAACATATGTAAGCTTGAGTTAAGCGATTGCAAAAGTTTTTAGAAAAATACAGATAAGAATATAAGATAAATAGAAATGACTCATAATGACTTTAATATATTGTTAATAATTAAATACCCTCTAAAAATTTAAATAGAATTTTCCATTTTTAGGACTTTTTAAATGTTCACAATGAATCAATTAAGTTTAAAATATGGAGAATTTGTATATCGGATAGCATTTATTAGTTTTATTAAAATTAGAGTTATATAAATCTTGTGAATTATAGGTTTTTACTTGGCTGTTTTTGTACGTTTTTCATCCTGATGAGTGTGGTGAAATTAAAATATTGTAGCTAAGAGCTTAATTTTTTTAGAAAAAAATGAGCCTAAACAATCGGAATTTATATATTATTAAATAGACTTTAAAACTAAAACTTTAATCTTGATTTAAGTTCAATTATTTAATTTATGACATATCTTGATTTCTTTAATGGGTCACAAAAACAAACATGACTTCATTTGAGCCAAATCAGAAAATTAAAGAGAGTATAAAAATGAACCAGTTTGTAACAAACACGAATAATATTATTCGTGGAAAGTATCATCCGGAATTTTTGCAGCATGAAGTCTTGGCCGATATTTTTGTCCATACTGCACAAACTCTTCCTGATAAGACGGCTTTAATTGAAGCAGATAAAACGTTGAGTTATGGTGAGTTATATCAGCAAGCTTTAATCATGGCTCAGCATTTGACGATAAGAGGGGTAAAACCAGGTCATATTGTTGGGTTATGGTTGCCTCGTGGTATTGAGCTTTTAAAAGCTCAGTTGGCAATTTGTTTAAGTGGTGCAGCATGGCTTCCATTCGATATGGATACACCGGCTGACCGTATAGCAGTTTGTCTTGAAGATGCCGAAGCTGTAGGAATGATTACTACAGATGAATGGTATGCACATTTAGATGAAGTACCACAAACAAAGTGGACCAATACTGAATTGCAAAAGCCGCTCAGTGAAAATATTCCTTTAGCTAAAACGACCCCCGAACAACCTGCGTATATTATTTATACATCCGGTTCAACAGGTAAGCCGAAAGGGATCGTGATTACCCAAAGAAATATTTGCCACTTTTTACGTAGTGAAAATAATGTTTTGGGTATTGAAGAGCAAGATAAAGTCTATCAAGGCTTTTCTGTTGCTTTTGACATGTCGTTTGAAGAGATCTGGCTTTCTTACTTGGTTGGTGCAACATTGTGGATTGCACCTAAGTCACTTGTGAGTGACCCTGAACGTTTATGCCAAACATTAAAGCAAGAAAACATTACCGTATTACATGCTGTACCGACTTTACTTGCTTTATTCCCAGAAGATGTACCTAACTTAAGAATTATTAACTTAGGTGGGGAAATGTGCCCGGATTCACTGGTTGACCGTTGGGCATTGCCTCATCACAAAATGTTTAATACGTATGGTCCAACTGAGACTACGGTTACGGCAAGTCTTGAGGCATTGGAGCGTGGCAAACTTGTTACCATTGGTAAGCCTTTACCAAACTATGGCATGTTGGTCATAAACGCTGAAAGAGAATTACTACCCCAAGGTGAAACAGGTGAGCTCTGTATTTTCGGGCCAAGTGTGGCAGAAGGATATTTAGGCAGACCTGATTTAACGGCTGATAAATTTATTCAAAACCCTTGGGCAGAAGGTCCAGATGAACAATCGCTCTATCGTACTGGTGACTTGGCTAAAATTGATGAATTTGGACAAGTACATTGCTTGGGACGTGCCGACGATCAGGTAAAAATTCGTGGTTTCCGTGTTGAACTCGGTGAGATCGAAGCTGCGCTTTGTGATATTGAAGGTATTGGTACTGCGGCAGTTATTCTTCGTCCTGAAGACGGTATTGACCAGCTCATTGCGTTTATTGCACCAGAAATTGATGCAAAGAAAGCAGTCGAAATTAAAGAGATTCGCCATAATCTCAGCCAGCGATTACCACCTTATATGGTGCCAAACCGTTTTGAGATTATTGAAGAAGTTCCGCGTTTATTGTCAGGAAAAATTGACCGTAAGGCTTTAAAAGCACGACCACTTACGAGTGTGATTGACCGTAGTGAATCTGACCAACCACAGAACCCGGCCGAAGAAGTTTTATTTGGTATTTTAAATCGCTTGTTTCCAAACATGCCGATTAAACTCGACTCAGATTTCTTTGATGACCTAGGTGGGCATTCACTTCTAGCGGCGGTTTTAATTTCGAACCTACGTGAACATCCGGAATATAGCCACTTAACTATTCAAAACTTATATCAAGCGAGACGTGTTGGAGCCATTGCTGCACTCATGCTAGAGCAACCAACGCCGACTGTGTTTGATAGCCAGATTGGACAAGATAACCCTCGTAACCAAACTTATAAATGGTTATGTGGTATTGCTCAGTTTATTACTATTCCAGTTTTAATCTCGATTAATATCTTGCAATGGTTAGCGCCATTCTTTACCTATCATTATTTTACCGGTGGAACACGAGATAGTATTCCAAATGCAATCGCGATGTCTTTATTGGTTTATATCAGCGTAATTATTGCCAGTTTTGTGGTTTCAATTACGGTAAAACGATTATTAATGACAGGCGTTGGTGCAGGGCAATATCCATTATGGGGATTAACTTATTTCCGTTGGTGGTTAGCAGACCGTATTAGCAATATTTCACCAGTCTATCTTTTATCAGGCTCGACTTTACTTAACTTATATTTGAAAGCGCTTGGTGCGAAAATCGGCCATGACGTAACGATTAGTTCAGTACACATTCGTATGCCATCTTTACTTACTGTTGAAGATGGGGTGAGCATTGGTTCTCAAGTAAACTTGGAAAATGCCAAAGTCGAACATGGTCACTTGGTATTAGGCTCAATTCACTTAAAAGAAGATAGTTATGTGGGTTCTTATGCTGTGTTAGAAGAAAATACAGTGTTAGAAAAACAAGCTCACGTAAATGCCTTAACCTCAATTGAATATGACACAGTGGTACCAGCTGGAGAAATTTGGGATGGTACACCTGCGAAGAAAATTGGGCATGTGGACGAACACGCTAAATTGCCAGAGCGTCCAAAATTATCGTTTATTCGTAAAATTGCTGAATATGCATATTATGGAATTAGCGCATTAATTATTGCCTGTCTGTTCTTTATTCCAATTTTCCCAAGCTTTCTTTTGGTCGACTGGTTAGATGCAAACGTCTTTAATATTAGTACGAACGACCATTTGCAAATCGCACTTTACTATTTCATTTTAGCGATTCCAGCTAGTGCAATGATGATGATGATTACTGCTGTTATTTCTTCAGTCATTCGTAAAATTGCATTGCCTCGTCTTGAAACTGGAACCTATGCAGTACATGGCGGCACGTATTATCGTAAATGGTTTGCGTCTCAAATTTTAGAGACAAGCTTACAAACTTTACATGGCTTGTTTGCGACCATTTATGCGCCAACATGGTTCCGTATGCTCGGTGCAAAAGTAGGTAAAAATACCGAAATTTCAACTGCAAACGGTGTTATTCCAGAAATGCTGACTTTGGGTGAAGAAAGCTTTATTGCCGATGCTGTAATGCTAGGTGATGAAGAAATCAAAGGCGGTTGGATGACATTAAAATCGACCAAAATTGGTAACCGTAGTTTTGTCGGAAACAGTGCTTATATTGCTGATGGTACCGTGTTACCAGACAACGTCTTAATTGGCGTGCAATCTAAATCACCAGATAACCGTGAAATGTATGATGGTCAAACTTGGTTTGGTTCTCCACCATTGTTGTTACCTGCACGTGAAGCTGCTGAGAAATATCCAGATCATTTAACATTCTTGCCAAGTATCAAGCGCCGTTTAATGCGTGGTTTTATTGAAGGCCTTCGTGTTGTATTACCTGCCGCTCTTGCGATTGGTGTGGGTTATATGATTGTGCTTGAGATTATTGATGTTATTAACAAATACAACATTCCAACTGGTTTGTTGGCTTTAACGCTTGCTGGTTTGCTCTATGGTGTCGGCTGCTTCGTTATTGTTGCATTGTTAAAGTGGATTTTGATTGGTCGTTATCAACCACGTTCAGCTCCAATGTGGACCATGTTTGTATGGTTGAGTGAAGGGATCACAAGCTTATATGAGTCAGTTGCGATTCCTAACTTCTTAAACTACTTGAGAGGAACGCCAATGTTGCCATTCTTCTTGCGTATTTTAGGTGTTCGCATTGGTAAAGACGTATATATGGATACAGCCGATATTACAGAGTTTGACTGTGTAAGCATCGGTGATCGTGCTGAGTTTAATAGCTTCTCTGGCCCACAAACGCACTTGTTTGAAGACCGTATTATGAAAATCGGACAAGTGAATATTGGTAACGATGTTGTGGTAAATACACGTAGTATTATTTTGTATAACGCAAACGTGAGCAACCATGCCGTGTTAGGTCCATTAACATTGGTTATGAAAGGTGAAAATATTCCGGCTAAATCTGCTTGGATTGGTTCACCGGCTGTGCCTTGGGTTCATAAATAATAAATTGTTGAATTGAAAAAAGCCTCTGTAGAACAGGGGCTTTTTTGTAGCTAAGCTATGGTTAATTTTAGACACTTATATAATGTTCATGTGCTAAGTACATTGTAAAATATCAAACTTAAAAGGTATAGGAAGAATTTTAGGAATGTATTTAGTTCATATTTGGAAAGTTAACTCTATGGAAAAAGGCGAGTCTATATTCGCTTATCAAATACAAAAAGAATTTGCAGATATTTTAGTTTCAATTTTTGATGAGGAGTCACTTCCACTTATTTCAGATCTTTCATATGTAGATTATGATTTATACAGTGATAAACAGCTTAATCAATTAATTAACGAATTTAAAAAACTCTTCGAAATTTATACGGATTTTAAAGATGAAATTTCTAAAATAATAAGCTTTTTAGAAAAAGCTATTGAGTGTAAAGAAAAAATTCTTTTTGACCCTTTTAGAGAATCAATCTTGGGTTTAAATATTTAAATTTTCTCTAAAATACTAAAGCTTATATCAAATTTTTCAGCTCAATAAGTAAAAACCTAAGCTATTCCCAATATGCCCTTAGCCAAGTTTTATAGCCATTCATGTTCACTTAAAGCAATCAAAGCATGCGAAAGGGTTTTTTCCATTAATATTGGCTGAACTTTCAGCATGCTGAATCAGAAAAATACTTATATTGTTTTATTGTTCAATTGCACGTATAGCACCTAAAGCAGCTACTTTTTTCCCCGCCTTTACTTTTGATATATCGCAATTTTGCCAAAGCTCGGGAAGGCAGTTTTCTTTAGCAGCTTCTAAAGCCGCCTCTAAATAACCGGGTAACTCTATTGTTCCTCCTCCTATTACTAGTTGTGAAGGATTTAAAAGATTAATGACTGTGGCTATTCCAAGACCTAAAGCTTGTCCAGCGTCTTTTATAACAGCTAAAGTAGATTGATCTCCATTGTTAGCCATTAATGCTAAATTAGATGGGCTTAGTTCGCATAGTTTGGTAATTGCAGCTCCACTGGCAAGTTCATCTAGACGCTTAATTCCTTCATTACTTTGTACTGGTAAGTAACCGAGTTCACCAGCCCAACCACTAGCTCCCAGTAAGGGTTTTCCATTTGTTATGAATGCAGCCCCAATACCTGTACCAATCATAATAATGCCGCTTGCAGCATGAGATGAAAAATCATTGAGTTCTGCATACATAGCGGCTTTTACATCATTTAAGATCATTGTTTTACTACATAATGATTTTAATGCGTCATTTCCTTGCCAGCCTATGAATGCTGGAAGGACATCACAATTAACAATGTGTCCAGATTCGTTGACTAGACCCGGCACTGCTAGGCTTATGCTTTCGAGTTTAATTCCATGTTTTAAAATAAAAGATTTTAGATGTGATATTAATTGTTCTGGAGTGAATGAAATTCCTGTACTAAATATTTCTTCAATTTCATCACATAATATCAATAACTTAGTGCCTCCAAGATCTACACCAATTTTCTGAGTTTTCATCAAAAACCTTATCTCAAAATTATTTTATAAATTTTAACGTGTCTATATGATCAAGATTTGATAATTATTAGTATTTGTGTAATAAATTTTAAAATTGATTCCAAATGGAAATCAATTATTTGCCATATATTTCAATCTTACATATAACGGACAGCCCTAATTTTCTGTTTACTTGCTCCATTCATAACCCACTTTTACCAGTAACTATCTGATTATTTATCCTTACTTTTTCATGATCTAATCTAAAACAGATGTCATCTTGCGTGTTGTACTAAAAAGGGAACTACTCTCAATTTTATTTGTAGAATTTAATAGGTTTAATAATTATATAATTTTCAATGTTTTAAATTAATAAAAAGCCTCTATAAACAGAGGCTTTTTTATTATGTGTTGTAAGCGAACTTATTTATTCAGTTGCCATAAATGCTTCATGATAAGTAACTTCTCCTGAGGGAATATCATTAGTGAAGCTTATAGCTTGAAAGTATTCATTTGGTACATTAGGTAAATTTAAATCAGGGTATGATTTAAAACCAAATCGACTGTAATAATTTGGATCACCTAATAGAACGCAGCCTTTTCCGCCTAATTCTTTTAACTTTTGAAGAGCTGCATTCATTAAAAGAGAACCAATGCCAATTCCTTGTTTATTTGGGCATACAGAAATAGGGCCTAGGCCTTACCAACCAGTTTCACCTGACGTGATTGTAACTGGTGAAATAGCCACATGACCTACAATTAAGCCATCTTCTATAGCAACTAAAGAGATCGTGAGTTGCTTATGTTTCCGAAGGCTATTCACAATAAATTGTTCGGTATGGCTAGAATGCTCTTCATTTAAGAACGCGGCTTTTGTCAACGCTTCGATATTTTTAATATCTTCGGGTTGTTCATCTCGAATTGTAATATTCATATTTTTCTTTCTCTTAATAAATAGCAACTTATATCAACGATTGTCTAGTTGAGGGCGGACAGTCTGGAGTCCTAACAATGTAATTTGATAAGGTTGGCTATTTTTAGACTTGATTAAACGTTTTGCTTTTAGCTTTTTAAATACATCTAAGGAACAATCAGATAGCACGAAACCTTCTCGTGTATAGCATTCAACGAAATAGACTGTGCCTGATGCATTACGTTGGTATTTAATATGTCCGCCTTTGGCAAGGACATGAAGAGTTCGCTGTTCGAACTTTGAAAGATTCATGTTGGAGCCTTGATAATAATCAAACGTGCAAATAGAGGTGATCAGAAATATGACCACAGAAAAATTGCGACATTGATAATCAACTCAATAATAAAAATTGAGAGTGATTATCAGATGATTACTATCTCCAACATATAAACCTCTTTTAGAAGGGGGATACTTTTATTTAAAGGGTATATTAACTGTATATATCACCTAATAACAAATGTTTTTATATTCATAGGCCATTCATTTATATAAAATCAGGCAACAAAAAATTATGTATGAGTTTTAGTAAATGAAAAAAACAATTTTTAGCCTAATTTTTCCTATCTGTGCAGCTTTTTCCAATAGTATTCAAGCAGAAGAAGTTTATTATCAACAAGAAGATATCGCTTATGCTTTTGAACTAGATTCAATCGAATTTTATTTACCAAGTAAAAGTAAATTTAAAATTACTGCTACCAGAAAACTAGTTGGCGTACCCGAAACAAAGTTTTATACAGGTGATTTTGATAAAGATAATATTGCACAATTTCATATGGCTTTTGACTGTTCACACAAGACGATACAGATTTTAGACTTTATGATTGGTGATAAAAATAATGGTGAACTTAAGTACAAGAGCGATAAAAAGAGTGAAGTAATGAAAGCCACGGGTGACAATGATTTAGCTATGCTTAATTTAGTATGTGAAAATGCTAAAACTATAAAATAGTGCCTGGAATTATAAGGCTTGTTTTTTAATACTCGTATATACAATTTTCTTGGCGACCCACCTTTGAAAAAATGAAGCTAAAGATTTAATAATTATGATACCTGTACAGACATTCTCGGTTTTTGCAATTTTTCTGTTGTTTATTGCGCCATTGATTGGTGTTGTACTAACGCTAGGTTTATTAGTGAAAGCACTATTCTTTTGGCGAAATAAGGCTCAAAAGCCTGTGAGGTTTTTCTCTCAAAAAACATTATTCATTACGCTAGTGGCATTCATATGTGATCTGTGGGCAGGTTATTTATTTTATATGACTGAATCGGTAAAGTATGAGATTGCTCTTAAGCAGCATTACAAGGAAAGTCGTAGCCATTTCGTTTTATCTCAAGATGCACAATATGGCGAACTGTTGATTCCTAAAGGGAGTTTAATTAGTCGTTACGATGCTTTTGACAACGGTGAGCCACAAGTACCTTTTAGCTTACGTGGATTACAGGCTGTACGTTTCCCTCATCCTGTACAAGTCGCAGGAATGTGGGTAACAGCAATAGAGCCTCCTCGAATGGAATTGGCGTGGGATCAGCAAATAGGTCCAGTTATGCGCTTTGATCCTAATGAGGCCGATGGCTATGGTGAATGGGTTTACGATACGAAACGTCCTACTATCGCTTGTTCTCGTGGAGACATCGTACTACTAGAAATTCCACTCATTGATTACGATATTCAAAAAGAATTTGGTAAACCTGAGCCTGATGGAGCTAATGCACGTTTTCGCCCGAGTGAGTGGGGTGTTCAACAATGCGAAAAAGGTCAGGGACCAATTAAGGTTAGTCCTGCATATACTGGGACTGCGCCAAAGAAACCTTGGTTTCAACTATCAGGCTGAAAATATTCCATGTTAAAAAATCTTTATTTAGCTTAATAATGTCAGCTATAGCATTGTTCTCCATTTCATTATGTAGGAATATTTTTCCCAATAGCTTTGAAGTTTTGTAGAGTTTAATACATACGAATTTTCTTCAAAGCTCCAATAATGATTGGGTTTTTTTTCATAATTTTCGATAGCTCTATCAAAAATATCCATAGATCGAATTTCGATACTATTCTGATTTTCAAAAGCTCTCCACAGGCTAGCCTCTTTCTGTTCCCAATCATTTTTTTCACCAATTACTAAAATATATCTAAATTTGCTTACCGCTCCAAAGATCCTGCTTTTCTCAGCAGGGTGAATATTAAAATATCTTTGCCAACTTTTTACTTGTTCAATTCCATGATTTAACTCAGCACTAGGTTCATTTTTTTGATTAAAGAGCTTTACATTAGGTTTTTCAATTTCGACTAAAACCCACTCAGGACCATCTGAATTATCATTTAACCAACAAAAATCACATCTAAAATTATTACCAAAACTAACTTCTGAAAAAATTGGTTGTATTCCCCAATGTCTTGAAAATAACTCAGAGAAAAGAAAACTATTTTCTTTTAGTAATTGTAGAAGTTGTCTTTCAGAAGATGTAGCTCTTGCATTTTTTAGCTGCTCTTTTACTTTTACTAAATCAAAAACCATTATTCATCCGATTAATTATGAAGATCTAAAATATGTTACACCTACTAGCTTATTTAACCCGAATTTTGTTTAAGTGTGCAATTATACATGTAAAACTCATTCATTATTTTAATAATTAAAAAACTGATTTTAAGTTTTCCTAAAAATTAACATACTACATCTTGTATGCAATCTTCCAAGCCAATTATCTTCCCTTTATAAACCCCCATTTAACAATAACTCACCCATTATTTATCCTTACTTTTTAATGATCTAATTTAAAACAAATGTCATTTTGTGTGCTTGACTGCAAAAGGGTTGAGCACTATTCTTTGCCTGCTGGCCTACATTGCCAGTCGGTCGTCGCAGACCGAATATTATCTCCCGCATCAGAGCCATTCCTTCTGAGGAATACTCATATGTGGTAGCCACTCGTTCCTTTCCCGTAGCGGTAGGACGGGAGAGGGACACCTACGGGTGTGCTAGTTTGAGATAATACTAGTCTGCGAACCCTTTCTCGTTCTGCCACCATAATTCTATAAATGTCTGGCAGAACTCCAAATAAAAAGGAGTTGGCTTTGCACATCCATTATTTCTTGGCAACCTTTGCCAAAAGTTATAACAACACAACTTAGTTTTTAACAAGTTTGATCGCCATGCGGCAAATCAGGCTTTAAATCGTCACGACTAAAAACTTGCAGCAACAATAAAACTTGAGATGTGCCAAGCACAGTCTTTATGGCTTTGCTATGCCTTTTTTTCAGCTTTAAAAAAGTAAAAGGCTTTTATATCTCATTTATATACAACAACAATTTATTTTATAACGGTAAAACTATGCCAAATTTAATTCTCCCAACACGTGCTTTTGAGGTTGTAAAAAAAGGGATCGACTTATTTCACTACGGTGGCTTTCATATGGTCGGCGTCGACAAAATTGTGAAAGAAACCGAAGTGAATAAAATGACGTTTTATAATTATTTTCACTCTAAAGAACGCTTCATTGATATCTGTTTAATTGTGCAAAAAGAACGGCTCCAAGACCAAGTGGTTGCAATAGTGGAGTACGACCATGACACAAGCACAATCGATAAACTCAAAAAACTTTATGTATTACATACCGACTTAGAAGGGCCTTACTACTTATTATTTAAGGCCATTTTTGAAACTAAAAACAGCTATCCAAACGCTTACCAAACTGCGGTCAGATACAGAACATGGCTTAGCAATGAAATATATAGTCAGCTTAGATTACTAAAAAACGATGCAGCCTTTAATGACGCCAAAATATTGCTATATATGATTGAAGGCGCAATTATTCAGCTTTTAAGCTCAGAACAGGTCGATCAAAAAGAGAGGTTATTTAATTACTTTCTAAATGCTTTGGCTTAGCTAAAAGTGTGGAAATGAAAAGTTAGAAACAATAAAAACCATCAAGGTGAGCGTTTTTTTTCACTAACCCACAAATCTTATTGGTTATTTAAAGCAATTTTATCTTAGTGATTTAAGTTGAAATCAAACCAAATGATTTCAACTATAAAATCATTAAAATTAATTGTTTAAGGTTTTTAAAGCCATTTCTACACTGTCGTATAGATTTTCAATAGGCACATTATCTTTTGCTTGAACCGTAATACCAAATAGAATCATGCCAAAATAATCTGCTAAAACATCTAAGTTTAAGCTTTCAGCCACATCACCATCTTTTTGACCTTGTTCAAGTCTCGCTCTAATAAGAGCAACGGTTTTTCTGCGTTCATTACTCAAGATGTCTTGTACATTTTTACTTTCAGATGAACCTGATAATGCAGCAGAGACAACTAAACAGCCTGTTTTATCTGGCTTGCTATAAAATTGGTCAATTGTTCTGATTAACAAATTTTTAATGCCTTCTTGAGCTGTTAAAGACTCTTGAAGTGCCTCAATTCGATAATTACCAAAATTTTTAACATAATAATCAACAGCTTCAATAAACAATTTTTCTTTGTTTCCAAAAGAAGCGTAAAGACTTGGCGGGTTGATTTCCATTGCTTTTGTCAGGTCATTAATCGACGTCGCTTCATAACCATTTCGCCAAAATAGATTCATCGCTTTGTCTAATGCAGCATCTCGATCGAAATTACGAGGGCGGCCACGACCTGCGGTTTTATTCATTTTGCTCTCCATTTTGTATCAATCACTACAAAAACATGTTGACTGTATTTTAGCACGATTATATAGTGATCACTACATAAATAATCTTATGCATATTTTAAGGGCTAAAAAATGAATCACAAATTATTTAATCCAGTGGCTGTGGGTGATGTTGAACTAAGCAATCGTATTGTTATGGCACCGATGACCAGATCAAGAGCAGCACAACCTAATGATGTGCCGACCGAGCTTAATGCACTTTATTACGGTCAACGTGCAAGTGCTGGTTTAATCATTACTGAAGGCACACAAGTTTCTGATGTGGGTAAAGGCTATTCTTTTACGCCCGGTATTTATTCAGAAGAACAAATCAAAGGTTGGACTTTAGCGACTCAAGCTGTACATGAAAAAGGCGGAAAAATTGCTGCTCAGTTATGGCATGTTGGGCGTATGTCGCACTCTTCACTGCATAGCAACCACGAACAACCCATTGCACCATCTGCTATTCAGGCCAAAGCTTCAGTATTTATTGCCAATGAAAAAGGTGAAGGGGCAATGGTGCCTGCCGAAATGCCAAGAGCAATGGATTTTGATGATATTCAAAACGTTAAACAGGAATTTATTCAAGCTGCTCGCAATGCTGTACAAGCAGGTTTTGATTTAGTCGAAATTCATGCCGCGAATGGTTATTTATTTGACCAGTTCTTATCTACAGATGCGAACCAGCGTACTGATAACTATGGTGGATCTGTTGAAAATCGTGCACGTTTCTTATTGGAAACTGTCGACGCATTGATTGATGCGATTGGTGCCGGCCGAGTAGGTGTGCGTTTATCACCTTGGGGAACCATTAATGGCATGACAGACCAACAACCCGAAGAAATTACGCTTTATTTAGCTGAACAATTACAAAAAAGAAATATCGCTTATATTCATTTGGCTGAGTGGGACATGCTTCCACATGGTGATACTTATCCAGTGGGTTTCAGAGAAAAACTCCGTTCACTGTTCACAAATACATTAATTGTTTGTGGAAATTACTCACTCGAAAGAGCCGAAACTATTCTTGATAAAGGATTAGTAGATGCGGTGGCATTTGGTCGTCCTTTCATTTCCAACCCAGATTTAGTAGAGCGTTTACAGTCAGGTCATTCTTTAGCACCAGCAAAATCTGAATATTTCTATGGTGGCGATGCAACGGGTTATACCGACTATCCGACTGCTGAATAAGCCCACTCTATAAATCAAGGCTAAGAAAATGAATAAATTTTTTAAAGTAATGACTTTGTCCGCAGCAATTGGTGTATTGGGATTAAGTCAAGCAAATGCAGAATATGACCCAAACTTAAAGTCGATAGATACGCCACCAGCCGTTTCACAGCAAATGTTTAATAAAGTGAAATCTGAGGGGTTAGGCCAGTATGCTTATGCAAAAGGTTTATCTAGTAAGTTTATCGAGTCTGAAGGTGTAAAACTTCATTACGTTGAAGGAGGATCTAAAGGCACACCAATTGTATTTATTCATGGTTTTGGTTCGACATGGAAAATGTGGGAACCAGTCATGCTTTCTTATATGAAAGACCATAAAGTGATTGCAATAGATTTACCGGGTTTGGGTCAATCATCTCCCATACTTAACGATGATTATTCGGCAGAAAATACATCAAAAATCTTGATTGGTGCGATTAAAAAAATTGCTGGTAAAGGGCCAATCTATTATGTCAGTCACGATTTAGGTAATTCGGCTTCTTATCCACTGGTTGCCAATAATCAGGGCTATATCAAAAAAGTAGTATTTATGGACTCGCCAATTCCAGATCGTGCGATGTTTGGATATCCGGGATACACACTTGATGGTCCAGGTCTGGGTTGGCACTTTGGTTATTTCAGCTTTGGTGATATTGCTGAAAAGCAAATTGCACATGATCCAGATTTATTTTTCTCGTACTTTATTAAAACTTATGCAGGTAAAAAAGACATTTTTACGCCTGAACTCCTTGCTGAGTTGATTGAGCCATATTCAACTCGAGATAAATTAAAAGCAGCTTTTGGTTATTACCATTCTCATGCTGATTCAGTTCGTCAAAATGAAGCACTGCTCGCTAATGGTAAAAAGTTAACCATACCTTCTATGGCACTTACAGGCCAAAAAGGCGTAAATGATGTTTTAGTTAAAGAGATGCGAGCACGATTTGTAGCTGATCCAGCCGAATACTCAGCCATTATTTTGCCAGATACAGGACACTGGATGGTGGAAGAAAATGCTGAAGGTGTTGAAAAAAGTTTATCGAACTTTTTATTTAAATAATGACTAAAACTTTTACATCCGAATCTATCTGGGGTTCGGATGTAACTCACCTAAAACATCCTTATTCCAAGTGGTTGGGAGAAATGATAGATGAAAAATAAACTTCCATTCTTGTCTTTATTTTTTGCTTGTCTCACTGCGTCATCAGTTAGTTATGCAAATAATGTCTATGGAGAGCATTTAGAAGGATTTAAATATCCTTACCCGCTCCAGTATTTTAATTTCTCATCCCAGCAGCAAAATTTAAAAATGGGATATATGGATGTTCAACCCAAGAAGCCGAATGGACAAACAGTAGTGGTTTTTCATGGCAAAAACTTTTGTGCTGCAACTTGGGAAGAAACCATTAATTTTCTAACACAAAATGGTTATCGGGTGATTGCTCCCGATCAGATCGGTTTTTGTACTTCTAGTAAACCCGATCATTATCAATATAGTTTCCAACAGCTTGCACAAAACACTCATGCTTTACTCGAAAAACTGGGTGTTAAACAAGCGATTTTATTAGGACATTCAACAGGTGGCATGCTCGCAACGCGATATGCTCTTATGTATCCCCAACAAATAAAACTCCTCGCAATGGTTAATCCAATTGGACTAGAAGATTGGAAAGCAAAAGGGGTTCCGTACCGTACTATTGACCAATGGTATCAGCGTGAACTGAAGGTGACTGCTGAGTCAATCAAAGCCTATGAATTAAAAACTTATTATCAAGGCGTATGGAAGCCAGAATATGACAAATGGGTTGATATGCTGGCTGGACTAAATGCGAGCAAAGGACATGAAAAGGTCGCATGGAATTCAGCTCTTATTTACGACATGATTTTTACACAACCCGTCTATTATGAATTCTCTCATCTTAAAGTGCCTACCGTGCTTTATATCGGTACTGGTGATACGACTGCAATTGGTAGTGATATAGCCCCACCTGACGTTAAACAAAAAATTGGTCAATACAGCGTTTTGGGTAAAGAAACCGCAAAAATGATTCCAAATGCTGAATTAATTGAGTTTGAAGGCATGGGGCATTCGCCACAAATGCAAAATCCTAAAATGTTTCATGATGCTTTGATCGGAACTTTAAAGAAATACGACTAACTATTTTGGTCTGTTACCAAGATAAAAATAATTTATTTAAATTCAATTAAATAGTTTGTGAGATGAATAAGTTATGAACACGACTTCATCACATGATTTAGAACGTAAAATTGCATTTGTACAAGGTGGTTCACGTGGTATAGGTGCGGCTATTGTCACTAAATTGGCTGAACACGGAGCAACAGTAGCCTTTACTTATGCAAACTCAGATCAGGCAGCTAACCGTTTGGTAGATGATCTTAAAGCGAATGGCTTAAAAGTGATGGGAATTAAAGCTGATAGTGGTTCACCAGAACAGGTTATTCACGCCATTCATAAAGTTGCAGATGAGTTCGGTCGAATTGATATCTTAGTGAATAATGTTGGTATTTTTGTGATGAACAAAATACAAGATGTGACATTAGAAGAAATAGAAAAGATCATGGCCGTAAATATTAAAAGCGTGATTGTAGCTTGCCATGAGGTTGTTAAATATATGCCTGATTATGGGCGTATTATTAATATAGGAAGTATCAATGCTGAACGTGTGCCTACAGCTGGATTAACTTTATATGCTATGACTAAATCTGCGGTGAATGGCTTAACTAAAGGTATGGCTCGAGATTTGGGGGAACGATTCATTACTGTAAATAATATTCAACCGGGACCTGTCGATACTGATATGAATCCGGCAGAAGGCGAAATGGCAAATTCACTTTTAGACCTTATGGCGATTAAACGTTATGGTAATAGAAATGAAATTGCAGATTTAGTTTTATGGCTCTGTAGCGAGCATGCGGGATATATCACTGGTTCAAATATTAATATTGATGGCGGTTATGGTATTTAGGTGAGCATGTGGTTTAGATTGATATGGTCAATATTGTTTAGCATGTTTTAGTTATGAGCCTATTTTAAAAAGCCCCGTTGAATAGGGGCTTTTATCATTTTTGCAGTTATTCTTTATACTGCCATGCCTTTAAAAACATTGAACAAACTTCTTGATTGAGTTTTTTCAATTCTTTAGGAGTGGGTGGTGCACCCCCTAGCATTGTTGCAGGATAAGAATATCCCATTACAGCACCCAAAAAGGCTTTAGCAGCTTCATCAGGATGTTCAACTTGAATTAAGCCAGCATTGTGTGCAGTTTCAAGAATATGACTTAAAGACCTCTTAATATTGCCTTGAGTACGATTCTGAATTTTAGGAAGAATCTCTTTCATTTCAACTAAAGCAATAATCAGTAATCGTTGCAGACGAATTGCATCAACATTATAAAAATGAGTTTGCACAGCGTACCCAATATCAAATAAACGTTGATCTAATCGTTTGTTACTATCCACGTGATGCTCAATAAAAGGAGCTTCCATTTCTGCTTTTAAATGGTCGAAGACTTCAATCAGCAGCGCTGTTTTGGTTGGAAAATGGTTATATAAAGTTTGTCGATTTGTACCAGCTTTAGTGGCAATAGCCTCTAAACGGACTTCTAAACCTTGTTCAAGAAATAGTTCACGTGCTGCTGCTATAAGAGTTGGGCGGATTCGAGAGGGACGTCCTGGAGATTTTTTTAACATATGGTGTTTTCTTGCACATCTTATTTATTTACTTTACAGTAAAGTAAATAAATTGTCCATATTTCTCGGGTTCCCGATATGCCTGATATTCATTTTTTTTGTCGTAAAACCTTGTATTTATTGCCTGTGCTCTTGTTTCTAAGTGGATGTGATTCTGAAAAACCTATTGTTAAAAATAACCAAAAGGTTGGTGTTATCACCATAAAAAAAGAGACGATTGAATCTTCTTATCAGTTAGCTGGAAGAACAGTGGCTTCTGAAATCTCACAAGTGCGTCCACAAGTAAACGGAGTAGTTATTGAGCAGTTGTTTAAAGAAGGCTCTCAGGTGAATAAAGGACAACCGCTTTATAAAATTGATTCTTCACTCTATCGCGATAGCGTTGATGAGGCTGCTGGTAACCTTGCACTTGCTAAAGCAACAGTGAACTCAACTCGTCTGCAAGCTGAGCGCTATAAGGAACTCATTAAGGTAAATGGCGTGAGTCAGCAAGAACTTGATAATGCGTTAAGTGCTTATGAACAGGCAAAAGCCACCGTTGCTGTAAATGAAGCAGTATTAAAAACAGCGCGAACTAATTTGCGTTATACACAAGTTACTGCGCCTATTTCAGGGCGGATAGGGCGCTCTTCGATTACACGCGGAGCTTTAGTGACTTCTGCACAAACAGATCCTTTAGCAACCATTCAAAAACTTGACCCGATGTATGTCGATTTAACTCAGTCGAGTGATGAATATATGGCGCTACGTAAACAGCTCACTGAAAATGGAATAAAACCAACTGAACTTTCAGTACGTTTACAGCTCGAAAATGGCACCACTTATTCGCAACAAGGAACTTTTAAGTTCAGTGATATTGCAGTAGATGAAGCAACTGGAAGTATCACGTTGCGTGCAGCATTTTCAAATCCAAATCATGGTTTATTGCCGGGAATGTATGTACGTGCAGAGCTTGGAACGGGTACGCGATCTAACAGCATTTTAATTCCCCAAGGAGCACTTTTTAGAGATGCAGATGGAACCGCGCTTGTATGGGTGGTTGGAAAAGATAATAAAGCTGAACAACGAAAAATTACGCTAGGAAATGCAATTGATAACCGTTGGTTAGTGAAATCGGGCTTGAACGAAGGAGATCAAGTCATTGTTGATGGCCTGCAAGGTTTAAGTGCCGGTATGGCGATTGAACCTACTCCAATGACCTGAGGATGCGCTATGTTGTCGAGTTTTTTTATTGCACGGCCTATTTTTGCTTGGGTTCTTTCTATTTGTATTATGGCCTTGGGTACCATTTCTATTTTGACCTTACCCATTGAACAATATCCAGATATTGCACCACCGGGTGTAAACGTCACTGCAAATTATCCCGGGGCATCTGCCAAAACTGTTGAAGATAGTGTAACCCAGATTTTGGAACAGCAAATTAAGGGCATTGATGGGTTACTTTATTTTTCATCGAGTAGCAGCTCGGCTGGCCAGGCACGTATAAGCTTAAGTTTTAATCAAAAAACAAACCCTGATACCGCTCAAGTTCAGGTCCAAAATGCAGTCAATCAGGCGCTTAGCCGACTACCGCAAGAAGTGCAGCAGCAAGGTATAACCGTGACAAAGTCACAAGGCGATAGTCTATTGGTTTTTGCACTTTACGATGAAAGTAATACAAGAACTTCTGTCGATATATCCGACTACATGGTGAGCACACTTCAAGACCCGCTAAGTCGCGTCGATGGCGTAGGTGAAATCACAGTATTTGGTGCTCAATATGCAATGCGCATATGGCTCGATCCACATAAACTAAATAGCTATGGCCTTATGCCTTCAGATGTCAGAACTGCGATTGAAGCTCAAAATGCACAAATTACAGCAGGTGAGTTGGGGGCATTACCAACTCGTGACGGACAGGCTTTAAATGCAACCGTAACAGCATTATCCCGTCTACAGACCGTAAATCAATTTGAAAATATTATTTTACGGACTCAAACAAACGGAGCTGTAGTTTTACTTAAAGATGTAGCTCGTGTAGAGCGCGGTGCAGAAAATTATCAAACCTCTACACGTTTGAATGGAAAGCCAGCTTCGGGTATGTCTATTCAACTTGCTTCGGGTGCCAATGCTTTAGAAACCGCTGAAAGAGTAAAAGCTGAGGTCACGCGTTTAACCGGTTCTATGCCATCAGGGTTAAAAGTTGCATATCCACGTGACAGTACTCCATTTGTTGAAGCATCTGTAAAAGGAGTGATTAAAACTTTAGCTGAGGCAATTGTTCTAGTCATTATTGTCATGTTCTTGTTTTTACAGAGCTGGCGCGCCACTTTAATTCCAGCTATTGCGGTTCCGGTCGTATTGTTAGGAACGTTTGGTGTACTCAGTATATTGGGTTATAGCATTAATACGCTGACTTTATTTGCGATGGTACTTGCAATTGGTTTACTAGTAGATGATGCAATTGTCGTTGTAGAAAATGTAGAGCGGGTTATGCATGAGCAACATATTGATGCCCGGCAAGCTACCCTAATTTCAATGAAAGAAATATCGGGTGCATTGGTCGGTATTGCGATGGTACTTGCTGCGGTATTTTTACCTATGGCTTTTTTTGGTGGTTCTGTCGGCATTATTTATCGCCAATTTTCGGTAACACTCGTATCGGCTATGGTGCTTTCAGCCATTGTTGCTTTAACCCTTTCACCTGCGTTATGTGCAACCTTACTTAAACCTGCAAATGAAAAACAGAAGCAGAGAAAATTCTTTACTTGGTTCAATCGTAAAGTCGAACAAGGGCAGTCAAGCTATCGTACAAAGCTGCTCGCTGTTTTAGGTAAGCCCAAAATATTTATGATCATATTCTTAGGTATTACAGCTTTGTTAGGCTGGCAATATACGCGAATGAATACTGGGTTTTTACCACAAGAAGACCAAGGCTCAGTTATGGTCCAGTTTAGTACGCCAGTAGGCACAACACTCGCTGAAACAGAACGGGTAGGTAACTTGATAGCAGATTATTTCCTGACGAAAGAAAAGGATAATCTCAATGTGATTTTCATGGTGATGGGTAGAAATAACGCGGGCAGTGGGCAAAATGTGGGAATGGCATTTGCTGGACTCAAACATTGGGATGACCGAGAAGGGAGTGAAAACACAGCAGAAGCAGTGATTGCTCGGGCAAACTCATATTTTAAGTCGCTGCGTAACGCACGTGTTCAGGTACTTTCACCAGCCGCAGTAAGGGGGCTTGGGCAATCAAGTGGTTTTGAGCTTTGGTTACAAGATGCTGAAAATAAAGGACGTGATGCTTTACTGGCGGCACAAAATAATGTGTTAAAAGCAGCAAGTGCTGATTCTGGCTTAGCAGCAGTCCGTCTAAATAGTTTAGAAGATAAAGCTCAGTTACAAGTCGATATCGATCAAAGAAAAGCCAGTGCACTTGGTTTGGCTCAAACAGATATCAGTAATACGCTATCTTCGGCATGGGGTGGATCTTATATTAATGATTTCATCGATCAGGGACGTGTTAAGCGAGTTTATATACAAGGAGACGCGATTTATCGTTCCTTACCTCAAGATATTGGGCAATGGTATGTTCGCGGTGCGACAGGTCAGATGACGCCATTTTCTAGTTTCTCTTCTGTAAAATGGCAAATGGGACCTCAAATGCTGCAACGCTTTAATGGTCTTTCAGCTGTACAAATACAAGGCTCTGCGGCAACTGGTGAAAGTTCTGGTGGAGCTATGGATAAGATGCAGCAGTTAGTTGATCAGCAACAAGGCTTTAACCTTCAGTGGAGCGGGTTGTCTTATCAAGAGAAGTTAGCTGGTGGTCAAACCATTTGGTTATATTTAGCATCTATTATCTTTATCTTTTTGTGTTTGGCAGCACTTTATGAAAGTTGGTCTATTCCTGTTTCTGTCATGCTAGTGATTCCTTTAGGTCTGATTGGAGCTGTGGTGGCTGCAAGTCTGGCTGGTTTTGTGAATGATATTTACTTTCAGGTAGCTATGCTTACTACCATTGGACTTTCTGCCAAAAATGCTATTTTGATTGTTGAGTTCGCGGCAGCCAAGTTAGAGGCAGGGCAAGCATTAATGGAAGCAATTATTGAAGGAGCAGGTCAGCGATTACGTCCCATTATTATGACATCTCTGGCATTTGTTGCGGGCGTTCTTCCCTTGGCTGTATCTACAGGAGCAGGAGCTGTTAGCCGTAAAGAAATTGGTATAGCCGTAACGGGCGGTATGATTTCAGGAACCTTGCTTTCTATTTTCTTTGTGCCTTTATTCTTTCTTTTAGTTCGCCGTTTAACCAATAAGCTAAACGAAAAAAAGATGTCATAAAATAATGAAAGTCATTAAAAATTAGACCCTTACACTATTTATAGCATGAGGGTCTAAAAGACATATCACTTAGAATGTATTTTGAATAATGACTTCATCGAAAGGAAGTTTACCCACACGTGGGTAAGGTTCAGAAGCTGACTTACCAACAGCAATCATTAAACACACCACATGGTCTTCAGGCAAGTTAACGAGCTTCGCCATTGCGTCAAAGTCAAAACCATCCATCGGGCAGCTATCTAAACCATGTTCTTGGGCAAGTAACATCAGAGTTTGAGCAAAAATCCCTGCACTACGCATAACTTCGTCACGTTGGGTTTGTGGGCGGTCACGGTAATACTGGTCAATCGCGCCAGCCATAATATTTTGAACTTCTGGAGTCGCACCATCCCATACACGTTTAGCATCAACTTCCCATGTATTTAATTTTGCACATAATACAATGAGTAAAGATGCTTCTGTAACTTGTGGTTGGTCCCAAGCAATAGCACGAATTTTTTGTCTTAACTCAGCATCTTCGACAACAACCGGACGCCAATGCTGCAAGTTAAAAGCACTTGGTGCATTTGCTAAAACTTCTTGTAATAACTGCTTTTTGTTATCTTCAGATAACTGAAAAGAAGGGTCGAAGCGTTTAATTGCACGGCGCTTACGGAGAGCATCAATAACATTCATAAGATTTTCCTACTTGAGAATTGGGTAGCGGTACTTGTTAGTTTGTATAACGTTGGGCTACTTCAGCCGAAGAAAAGTTTGGTAATAATGTCATACGTGATTTTTCAAAATTATTCCAATGATTTTCGTCTTTCAGCACAGGAATTGTAATTGTTTCTTTACGATCAAAGCCGATTAGAGCAGCATCCACCAAATTATTGACGTCCATTAATGGCGGAACTTGGCTTAAATCGATACCTGAACGTTCCCAAATTTCAGTTTTGGTTGCAGAAGGCAATACGGCTTGCACATGTACGCCATGATCTTTTAACTCTAAATGTAAGCCTTGGCTAAAAAAATGTATAAAGGACTTACTTGCACCATAAATGGTAGAACCAAATTCAGGAGACAACCCAACAACAGAACCTAAATTAATAATTGAGCCTTTACCTTTACGTACGAGTTGCTCGGAAACCGCATGAGACAAACGAACAACCGCCGTCATATTTAAAGTCATGAGTGTTTCAATTTCTTTAATATCTTGAGTTAAAAAATTTCCGCTAAGTGTAATACCTGCGTTATTTACCAAAATTTCAATATCAGCATCGTTTTTTAGAACATCTTCAATTTTGCTAATGTCTTGATCCTTTGATAAATCGGCCTGAATAAATTCGACCTGTACACCGTATTTTGCTTGAAGGTCTCTCGAGATTTTGTCTAAGCGGTTGGTATCTCGTGCAACCAAGATTAAGTGATGGCCACGTTGTGCAAAACGGTCTGCATAAACAGAACCAATCCCTGACGAAGCTCCTGTAATAAGTACTTTTGATTGAGCTGACATGTGATGTCTCCACGCTTTATTTTTAGATGATGATCATAATCTAAAATAACTAATTTTTGATGTCAATCATAATCAATGTATAATTATGACCAGTAGGGTGAATAAAAGTGGGTGCGCCAACATGAAAGTCAGTAAAACTCAGGTAAAAGAAAACCGAGATAAAATTGTTGAAAAGGCGACTCAACTGTTTCGTAGCAAAGGCTACGACGGGGTCGGCATTGCCGAGTTAATGTCTAGCGCAGGTTTTACCCACGGCGGCTTTTATAAACATTTCACTTCGAAAACAGACCTTGTCTCAATTACCGTTAAACATGGGCTTGAGCAGGTTTTAAAAAGAATAGAAGGTTTAAACTTAACTCAATTTATTCAGCTTTATGTGTCTCGCACTCATCGAGATAATCGAGATTTGGGCTGTACCTTAACAGCGCTATCTTGTGATGCCGCAAGACAGCCCGACGAAGTAAAAGTCGAATTTGAAGAGGGCATTGAGCAACTTATTCAGTTCATTATGAACGAACGAGCCAAACAAGTTTCTTTGGAAACACCAGAGTTAAGAAAGCAAGCTATTAATATTCTTGCCCAGTCTGTAGGGGCAATTGCCTTGTCTCGCGCATGCCCAGACCAATCAAACCTTAGTGATGAAATATTAGAAAGCTGTAAAGAGAGCCTTTTAAAATTAGCCGATTAAGCTTTGTTATCCGTTAAGCTGGTTTGGCTAAATTGAATTAATCTTGCAATATCGACGGTTCTTTCATAAATGAGTTCTGCTGCATATTCACAGGCCTGTTCTAATGTAATGGGGCCATTGGCGAGTGAAAAAGCAGCTGTAACGCCATGTTCATAAAGCGCTTGGTAGCCTTCGCCTAAAGCGCCTGCAATCACAATAACGGGAACATTGTGCGCTTTGGCAATTTGGCTCACCCCAAAAACTGTTTTACCGCTTAAGGTTTGTTGGTCAAATTTACCTTCGCCTGTAATGACCCAATCTGCGTTAGCAATTTTATGCTCAAGTTGATTTAGTTCGGCTACGACTTTAACACCAGCTTTAAAGTCTGCATTTAAATAACTTTTGGCTGCAAAGCCTAAACCGCCAGCAGCACCTGAGCCTGCTTCATCTCGTTTGTCGAAACCTAAAAGTTGCGCCGAGACATCGGCAAAATTGGCAAGGGCTGCATCGAGTAACTGTACTTGAGTAGGGGAAGCCCCTTTTTGTGGGCCAAAAATATGTGATGCGCCATTTGGGCCACAGAGTGGATTGGTCACATCGGCAGCCAGTAAAAACTGTGTATGTTCAATGCGTGAGTCGAAATGTGTTAAATCAATGTTTGATAAGTTGCTTAGAGCAAGCCCACCTGCGGATAAAACATTTTTATTAGCATCGAGTAAAACCGCACCCAAAGCACTGAGTAAGCCTGTGCCGCCATCATTAGTAGCACTACCGCCCACGGTTAAAATAATATCTTTTGCGCCTGCGTCTAAAGCATCCAAAATGAGCTGGCCTGTGCCAAAGGTTGTGCTGTGGCAGGCGTCTCGCTCAGAGGGCGGAACTAACTGTATGCCGCTCGCTTGAGCCATTTCAATGATGGCGATTTTTTGTTTTTCTAACCAACCCCATTTGGCTTGAACAGGCTGACCTAATGGCCCGACTACAGTTTTTTCACGCCATTGACCATCACAGACTTCTAAAACAGCTTCAATGGTTCCTTCACCGCCATCTGCCATTGGGCATAAAACAGTTTCTGCATGAGGAAAAACCGCTTGCCACCCTTTGGCAATGGCTTGCGCTACCTTCAAAGCAGATAAGCTGTCTTTAAATGAGTCAGGGGCGATCACAACCTTCATAAATGCTCTAATAAGGATAAGTTTCTCATTGTTTTATACTGCTTAATACCAAAAAACCATAGATAAACACATATAAGTGTCAATTTTAAAACGCTTTCAAACTCTTAAAAATGAAACCCAATAATGTTTTTATCTGTAAAAACCACAGCCATTAAATTTTTAACCAATTGTTTTATATGTTTTTATATAAATAACGTGATTGGGTTGAATGATTGTAATTGTAAATAATATGGCACATATTATAAGAACGGTTGAGCCGGCTTTTAAAATATGAGCAATAACATAAAAAGCAGACTCTACTCATGGGTAAACAGCGGGTAGCTTTGATAAAACCATAATTAAATTGTGATTTCAGTGAGCCTGTTGAGTGTAAAAAAGATAAGAGGATGAAAAAGTGGATAATTCAGAAGAACAAAAGCACATACAGGAAAATAATAGTTTTGCGCGAATTGAGCCATATACTCATCCTGCTGGCGGGTGGGGCGCACTGCTGAGTGTTGCTCGAAACCTAAAGCGACAAGATATTTTAGGCAAAGGCTCAATTACCTTACTCAACATTAACCAGCCGACAGGTTTTGACTGTCCCGGCTGTGCATGGCCAGAAAAGAAAGATGCCCATGCCTTTAACTTTTGTGAAAATGGTGCCAAAGCAGTTGCTTTTGAAGCAACCAGTAAAACCGTTACTCCCGAATATTTTGCAGGCCATACAGTTAGTTGGCTGTCAGAACAAAGTGACTTCTTCCTAGAAGACCTAGGCCGCTTAACCGACCCAGTTCGTTATGACGCTGCAACCGATAAATATGTGCCTATTTCGTGGGACGATGCATTTAAGCTCATCGCTCAACATTTACATGCACTAGACAACCCTGACCAAGCGGCATTTTATACGTCGGGCCGTGCCAGCAATGAAGCAGCATTTTTATATCAATTGTTTGTGCGAAGCTTTGGTACAAATAACTTTCCAGACTGTTCGAACATGTGTCATGAAACCACAAGTGTCGGCTTGCTTGACTCGATTGGTTTAGGAAAGGGCACAGTCACCCTAGATGACTTCGATATAGCTGATGCAATTTTTAGTTTTGGTCATAATCCCGGAACCAACCATCCGCGTATGTTAGGTACTTTGCGTGAAGTGTCTAAACGTGGCGGCAACATTATTGCGATTAACCCAATTAAAGAACGAGGCCTAGAGCGTTTCCAAGACCCGCAAGCACCGCTTGAAATGATGACCAACGGCAGTACGCCAATTAGTCGTTATTATTTCCAGCCTAAAATTGGGGGTGACTATGCACTCATGTTAGGGATGTTAAAGCATTTAAATGAGTGGGATAAAAAAGCACTTGCCTCAGGTAAACCAAGCGTTTTTGACCGAAACTTTATTGCGGTCAATACTGTTGGTTTCGATGAAATGATTGCCGAGGTAGAAAGAACCGAGTGGGCAGATATTCATAAGCACTCAGGTCTGTCACCTGAACATTTAGAAAAACTCTCTAAACTCTTTTTAGAGTCAGAGCGCTCTATTTTCTGTTGGGGTATGGGCATTACCCAGCACCGTCACGGAACTGCTAACGTACATATGCTGGCAAATTTATTGTTGGCGCGTGGTCAAATTGGTAGACCGGGTGCAGGACTTTGTCCGGTTCGTGGGCACAGTAACGTGCAAGGCGACCGAACTATGGGTATTAATGAACTGCCTAGCCCTAAACTACTCGATAGCATTGACCGTGTGTTCGGTATTAAATCACCGAGAAAAAATGGGCATGGTGTGGTTGAAACCATTAAAGCTATGGCTGAAGGCGAGGTCAAAGTCTTTATTGGTTTGGGCGGAAACTTTGCGGTTGCGACGCCAGATACTCCATATACTCAAGAAGCGCTTAGAAAATGTGATTTAACTGTTCATGTCGCAACGAAATTAAATCGTAGCCATTTGGTGTGTGGTAAAGATGCACTTATTTTGCCATGTTTAGGCCGTACCGAAATAGATGAGCAGCTTCATGGCCCACAAGCCATTTCGGTTGAAGACTCCATGAGTAATGTTCACTTGTCGGCAGGACGTAATACGCCAATTTCTAAAAACATATTGTCTGAACCGGATATTGTGGCAAGAATGGCTGAAGCTGTTCTTCCAGACAGTCAGATTAAATGGAAATGGTATATTGAAAGTTATGACCGCATTCGTGACTCCATTGCCGATGTGTTTGATGAGTTCCATGACTTTAATTTACGTGTTTATAAACCGGGCGGTTTCCACCTCGAGCATCCTGCTAATCAGCACATCTGGAATACCAAGAGTGGTAAAGCGCAATTTCTGATTACACCACTTGAAGAAGTCTACGCGGATAAAGAAAACCAATACGCTGCTGCATATACCGAAAGTAAGGTGTATACCTTAATGACCACCCGTTCTCATGACCAATACAACACCACTTTATATGGTCTGGATGACCGTTACCGTGGGGTATTTGGTCAGCGCCGTGTGTTGTTTATGAACCAAGCCGATATTGATGAAGCAGGCTTTGAAGCAAATCAGTGGGTTGATATTGAAAGTGTTTTCTCGGATGGTGTGAAGCGCATTGTGCACAGTTTCCGTATTGTGCCGTACAACATTCCACGAGGCAGCTTGGCGGCTTACTATCCGGAAACCAATCCTTTGGTGGCATTAAGCAGTCATGACAAATATGCCAAAATTCCGGCATCAAAAAGTGTTCCTGTGATTTTACATCCCGGGAATGCACCAGAGCATTTTAACTTGGCAACAGCCGTTGACCCTGAAGATGCCAATAAGAAAGTCAGCAGCCTCTAAGTGAACCTGTTTTTTAAAATGAAATCTAAGCAAATGGCGCTCTAAACAAGCGCCATTCTTGAAATAAAGGAAATAATTTTGACACCACATGCTTATGGGGTTGAAACATTACAAGTACAGCGGTTTAACAAAACCGAATCTGAAAATGTTTTAGATCATATTGTGCAAGAGTATCCAATTGCCTTGGTATATAACGGTATTTCACATGCGGTGATGATGGCAACACCGACCGATGTCGAATTATTTGCCAAAGGTTTTAGTCTCTCGGAAGGCATTTTGACCAGTTTAAAAGAGCTATATGTCCTTGATGTGCATCAAAATGAGTTGGGCATTATGGTTGAAATGACCATTTCATCGAGAGCATTTGCTGCATTAAAAGAGCATCGTCGCATGATGGTTGGTCGTACAGGCTGTGGTTTATGTGGCATTGAAAGTTTGGAGCAGTTTCAGTTAGATGTTCCCCAAATTACAACGCATGCATCAAAAATATGGCTTGAGCAAATTCCGACTGCCATTTCCCATTTAAAAGCCCAGCAAGAAATTACCGCTTTAACAGGTGGGGCACATGCCGCAGCGTGGGTAGTTGATGGTCAAATTGTGGCGTTATTTGAAGATGTCGGCCGCCATAATGCTTTAGACAAATTAATTGGTTATATAGCGCAAGAAAACTACGACACCAGTTTAGGTTTTGTGGTGATGACCAGTCGGGCAAGTTATGAACTGATACGAAAATGTGCCCAGTTGAATATTAGCTTGCTTGCTTCAATTTCTGCACCGACCAGTATGGCCATTCAGTTAGCCAAACAATCTGGCCTGACATTGGCAAGTTTTTGTAGGGGAGACCGGTTTGTTTTATATACAGAAATTTAAAATATATCGTTCAATATGATGGGCTTAAAACGAAGCTCATCTAACATCTCTGTTGCTTTTAAGCTATGGATAGATTTTATAGATTATTATAAAACTCAAAAGGTTCAGAGACTGACCAAATGTCTTGGTTACAATCACTAAAAGAATGGGCAAAACGTCTAAAAAAACAAATTATTATGCTTTGGTTTGCCTCAAGGCATCCTCAAATGCCGTGGTTACCCAAAGTGATTGCGGTCGTGGCTGTGGCTTATGCATTTAGTCCTATCGACTTAATTCCAGATTTTATTCCTATTTTAGGCTTTATTGATGATGCTATCATTTTACCGATACTCATTTGGCTAGCGCTTCGTTTTACGCCTCAACAAGTCATTTTAGATGCAGAACAACAAGCCAAAGAATGGTTAGATGAACATGAGAAAGGGCCACGAAATTATTTGGTTGCTGTACTGATTATTTTAATTTGGCTCACTCTTGCCGTGATGGCTTACTTTTATTTTGGTGGTGGTTTGTAGTTGAACCGAGTCTTAAAACCTGTGCGAATTTAATACCCTTAACATTGTGCTTTGCTACAACTCAAAGGATAATAACGTTTTTATAAACTATGGGTTGCAGACCATGAAAATCGTCGCAGATGAAAATTTGGCGTTTACCGATTACTTTTTTTCAGAATTTGGCGATATTCAACACAAAGCAGGGCGCACTTTAACGCATACAGACGTACAAGATGTTGAAGCTTTATTGGTTCGTTCAGTCACCGCAGTAAATGAAAGTTTAATTCAAAATACCGCCCTAAAATATGTGGGCAGTGCCACAATCGGGACCGATCATTTAGATATTCAAGCCCTAGAAAAACATAATATTACATGGGCCAATGCCGCAGGTTGTAATGCACAGGCAGTTGCTGAATATGTGATTACCGCTTTACTTCATTTAGATGGTAGCCTTTTAGAACAACAAGAAAAATTTACGCTAGGCATTGTGGGGCTTGGAAACGTGGGGAAACGTTTAGCTTATATGGCTCGGTTGCTTGGCTGGAACGTAATTGGCTTTGACCCATATGTACAGTTAGATTCAATTGAAAATGTGAACTTTAAAGCCCTATTACAACAAGCCAATGCTATTTCAATTCATGTGCCGCTTACCAAAAACGGTGAACATGCGACATATCATCTATTCAACGAAGAAACTTTTGCAGCGCTTCAACCAGATACAATTTTAATTAATAGCGCTCGTGGTCCGGTTGTGAAAGAAACTGCTTTAATCGAAGACATTCAACGTACCAAACGTAAAGTTGTACTTGATGTATTTGAACATGAGCCAGTGATATCAGATGAGCTTTTAAATATGTTGGCTTTGGCGACACCACATATTGCAGGTTATAGCTTGGAAGGAAAAGCTCGTGGTACACAAATGATTTATGAAGCGTTTTGCCAAAAATTTGGCTACGACATTAATAAGCGTTTCGAAACGCAGTTGCCTGCATGCGAAGATTATTTTTCAGGACATGACTTAAAAGCAGTGTTAAAGCAAAAAATATCTCATATTTATGATATTGCTCAAGATGATGCCAATATTCGTGCCTGTGTTAAAGACGGCAAAGTAGAGCAAAAAGCATTTGATTTATTACGTAAGAATTATCCGCTGCGTCGTGAATGGGCAGCACACGGGGGTCCGCAAGCATGAGTTTAAGTTATCAACCTACGTGTTCAATTGATGCTTTAAAGGCTCGTGCCAAGCTTTATACCCAAATCCGTCAGTTCTTTGCAGAACGTGGGGTCATGGAAGTTGAAACACCCGTAGTTTCACAAGCAGGCGTTACCGATGTACATTTAGCCTCGGTTCAGACTTTACGTCATATCAATGGTAAATTGCAGACTCAGTATTTACAGACTTCTCCGGAGTTTGCCATGAAACGTTTGCTAGCAAGTGGTAGCGGACCGATTTATCAAATATGCAAGGTTTTTCGTGACGATGAACACGGGCGTAAACACAACAGTGAATTTACCATGCTCGAATGGTATCGTCCGGGTTTAGACTTAAAAGCATTAATGCATGAAACAGCCGATTTATTGCAAACCTGTTTACAGCATCGTTTTGGCGAAGTTCGTCCATTTATTTTAAGTTATAAGCATGCCTTTCAGGACCGTTTAGATATTAACCCGTTACAAGCAACTTTAAAGCAACTCAAAGATACTGCAAATCGTGTTGGTTTAAATCTTGATTTAGGTGATGACCGCTTAGCTTATATGGACTTGTTGTTTTCTCATTTTGTTGAGCCAAGTTTAGGTTTTGATGCACCTGTCTTTTTAACTGACTTTCCGCCAGAAATGGCGTCTTTGGCAAAAGTGAAAGTAGATGAAGATGGGGAAGAGGTCGCAGCGCGTTTTGAGGTTTATATCGAAGGTCTGGAACTTGCCAATGCTTACGATGAATTGCTTGATGCAGACGTGTTACGTTCACGCTTTGAAGCAGACAATGCAGAACGGGCTAAGCAAGGGCTTCATGTTGTGCCATTAGATGAGTATTTGTTAGCAGCTTTGCCTCATATGCCAGAATGTTCAGGAATTGCTTTAGGCATAGACCGATTACTCATGGTTGCAACCGAACAACTTAAAATTGAAAAAGTCATCGCATTTCCAGCCGAAATTGCCTGAGTGCGAGCAAATAAAAAAGCCACATATTGTGGCTTTTTTATTTGGAGCTTATTTAAATTAAGCTTGTTGAATACCTGCAACCACCCAGTCTTGCTGAGAGCCAACAGGTTTTACAAAGTGCCAGATTTCTGTAAATGGCTGTGGCAAGCTATTTAAATCTTCACTTACTGTACCTGTGAAGCGTACGCTCACAATGTATTGACCATTTTCAGTCGCACTGTCTACAACCATTGCATTTAAGTTACTAAACTCAGCAACGTCCTGATCTTGATTCTCCATGATGTCGTTATACATAGAGTTATAAAGTTCAGGTGTTAAGTAGCGACGAATTTCTTCGATGTTACTTGCACTGTTGATTGACTGAATGTGGTTAAAACGCTGACGGGCAACACGTAAGAAAGAAGCAGGTTCACTACCATCTGGTAACTGGTTGCCATTACTTGTTGTTGCACCACCAAACGGTGCTTGAGTTGCTGTACCACCACCAACAGACTGACCAAAAATATTGGTATTGTCGTTTGAGTTAGTTGGTGCAGCTGAACGGCCAAATGTGTTTTGACCGTTGCTGTTTGGAGCGTAAGGATTATTTGCTGCTAATTTTTTTTTCCCGCCCAATTTGCGGAATACAAAAAAGGCAACAGCAGCAGCAAGTAATACCCATAACCAGCCTGGGATACCACCTTTCTTCTCTTGTTGCTGTTGAGCTTGAACCGCTTGTTGCTCGTTATCTGGCTGGGTTACACGTTGTTCAGTTGATGTTGGTTTGTCATCAGCTAAAGCATGTGCTGCAACAGCACCTACGGCAGCACCAGCTACACCAGCTGCAACCATTGAACCAACACCCGGACCAGATCTTTGAGGTGCTGTAGCAGGTTGTTGAACTGGAGTCACTTGACGAGGTTGTTGATATGACTGGCTTGAAGTGGTAGAGCGTGCCATGCCGTGGCTTTTACCACCACCTGCACGTTTTGCTTCAGCAAGAGGAGAAATTGCCAAAGCAGCCATTAAAATACCGGTTATCAAGCCGCGCTGGTGTACTTCCATAGGAAATTCCTGTTTAAAATTAATTTGTAATTGTATTTATGCAGTCATTTACACTAAATTTCAACTATAAAAATATGTTTTTTTATGTCAATTCATCGCTGAGCTGCATCGCTTCGGTAAGGGCTTCATGTAAGCGCGCCACAGCAATTACTTGTACTCCCGGAATCGCTTTTTGTGGTGCGTTGCCTCTAGGTAAAATGACATATTTAAAGCCATGTTTTGCTGCTTCTTTTAAGCGTTCTTGTCCATTCGGTACAGGTCGGATTTCACCTGAAAGACCAACTTCACCAAAAACTGCAAGTTGCTGAGGCAATGCCTTGGTACGTAAACTTGATGCACACGCCAGTAAAACAGCCAAGTCAGAACCTGTTTCAGTAATTTTTAAACCACCGACAATGTTGACATAAACGTCTTGCCCTGTAGTTTGTACACCACCATGACGGTGCATTACAGCAAGCAACATGTTTAAACGGTTTTGTTCAAGACCAAGAGCGACACGTCTAGGTTGTCCTTGAGCATCATCAACTAAAGCTTGAACTTCAACTAAGAGTGGGCGAGTTCCTTCACGGCTAATCATGACAATTGAACCGGGAATGGCTTCGTCATAACGACTTAAGAAAATAGCAGAAGGGTTAGCCACTTCACGTAAGCCCTTATCGGTCATGCCAAATACACCAAGTTCATTGACTGCACCAAAACGGTTTTTCACCGCACGAATCATACGATAGCGTGAGTCTGATTGGCCTTCAAAATAAAGCACACAGTCCACCATATGTTCTAAAACACGTGGGCCTGCCAGTGCACCTTCTTTGGTCACGTGACCAACAATAAATAATGCCGTGCCACTATTTTTTGCATAGCGGGTTAATAACGCAGCAGATTCACGAATTTGTGAAACCCCACCAGGTGCAGATTGAAGCGTTTCTGTGTAAAGCGTTTGAATCGAGTCCAAAATTGCTACTACAGGACGTTCTTGCTCTAAAACTTCACAAATGCGTTCGACACAGGTTTCAGACATGACTTTTAACTGGTCTGTAGGCAAGTCAAGGCGCTGTGCACGCAAGGCCACCTGAGACAATGATTCTTCACCCGTAATATAAAGTGCAGAACTTTTTGCACTTGCCATGTGGGTTGCTGTTTGTAAAAGAATGGTCGATTTACCAATACCCGGGTCACCACCAATCAGGACTACTGAGCCTGTGACCAAGCCACCACCAAGTACGCGGTCAAACTCGCTAATACCTGTAGGTAAGCGGGTTTCATGAGAAACTGAGACTTTATTTAGTGTTGTTATATTGGCAACTTGGCCTGCGTAGCCCCCAATTTTAGGACGAGCGCGATGGGCTGTAGTAGGTTCGAGTTTAACTTCAGTCAGAGAATTCCATTCACCACACTCTGAACATTGACCAGCCCATTTAGGATGATCCGCACCACATTGTTCGCAACGGTAAACAGTTTTGACTTTGTTCATATTCGACTTCGGTTTGTTAACTTCATAATCAGTAAAAACAGAGTATAGCAAAACGACACCCTGAACGTAGGCAGAACCCGATCATTTTTCAAAGGTCTATTTTTCACGCGTTGTCCAAAAATATTGGAATGTATTTTGCTTTAGCTAAGGTGGGAAATTTTTAGGATATTTACCTATGTCTAATCTTCAGCATCATGATCATGCTGGCGACTTACAGCGAAAGCTGACCAATCGCCATTTACAATTGATCGCTATTGGAGGGGCCATTGGAACAGGCCTGTTTATGGGGTCGGGCAAAACTATTTCATTGGCGGGGCCATCAATTTTATTTATCTATTTAATTATTGGCACCATGATTTTCTTTCTTATGCGTGCTTTGGGAGAGGTTTTACTTTCAAACCTAAATTATAAGTCGTTTGTCGATATGGCTTATGACCTGATTGGGCCTTGGGCTGGTTTTTATGTCGGGTGGACCTACTGGGTAAGTTGGGTGCTCGTAGGTATGGCAGATTTAACTGCGGTGACGAGCTATCTGAGCTTTTGGCTCCCCAATGGAGTTAGTTTTAGCCCAATAGAACAGGCAATGATTAGTGCAGGCTGTGTTCTCTTTCTATTGATTTTAAATTTATTGACGGTTCGTTTATTTGGCGAAGTCGAATTTTGGTTTGCGATTATTAAAATTGTTGCCATTATTGCTTTAGTTCTTGCCGGCATCTATATGGTAGTGACCAAGTTCCAATCACCATCTGGCTCTGTTGCGGCTATTTCTAATATTTGGAATCATGGCGGTATGTTTCCTCATGGGGTAAATGGTTTCCTTGCCGGCTTCCAGATTGCGATCTTTGCTTTTATTGGTGTAGAACTGGTCGGAACCACAGCTGCTGAAACTAAAGACCCTCATAAACATTTGCCTAAAGCAATTAACGCAATTCCGATTCGCGTCATTTTATTCTATGTATTGGCATTAATGGTGGTGATGTCTGTAACGCCTTGGGATCAGGTAAAAGCAGACCGTAGTCCATTCGTTGAACTATTCTTAATGGCAGGTATTCCAACAGCTGCAATTATTATGAACCTAGTGGTGTTGTCATCGGTCATGTCATCGATGAATAGTGGTATTTTTTCAACTAGCCGAATGATGTATGGCTTATCGCGTGATGGTCAGGCACCTGAAACATTAGGTCAGTTGACTAAAAGTGCAGTTCCAGCAAATGGTTTAATTTTTTCCTGTGCCTGTATTATGGGTGGTGCTTTATTACAATATTTTGTGCCCAATACGATTGAAGCATTTACCTTGGCAACAACGTTATGCACCATTTTATTTTTAACGGTATGGATTTTGATTTTGGTGTGTTATATCCGCTACCGTAAGTTATCTCCTGAACTGCATGAAAAATCGAACTTTAAAATGCCGGGTGGGGTAGCGATGAGTTATGTCGTTATTGTTTTCTTCTTATTTACGATTGCGATTTTAAGCCTTGAAGCAGACACAGCTAAGTCGCTTATGGTCAGTCCAATTTGGTTCCTCGTTCTTGCAATTGGTTACTTTGGTTTTTATAAGTCAAAAATAAAACGTAATTTTGCCCAAGAATAAATAACTTAGAAGCAAAATATAAAAAGGCAATCGATCTGATTGCCTTTTTTAATTGAAAAATCAAAGTGGTTCAAGTCTTAATTTTAGACTGGAAGGTGCGTTGTATTGCTATGTTCTTGTGCGTATTATCGGATTTAATTGTATGTATCTTGAAATTATCAGCCATACAGACAAAAATTGGTTAGCTGAAAAGTTGTCAAAAAATATACATTTAAAAGATACCTGCAAATGGTGCGATATCGTCTTTTTGATTTGAATTTAGCTAACGGACTAAAAAAATTACTGGAGTGTATTCATAAAATGTCGAATCAAAATCTGAGTGATCCTCATGAACAAGGTGAGCTCCATCGTAGTCTTTCCAATCGGCATTTACAGCTGATTGCAATTGGTGGTGCCATTGGTACTGGTTTATTCATGGGGTCAGGTAAAACAATTAGTCTTGCCGGCCCATCTATCTTATTCATTTATTTGATTATTGGTGTAATGGTGTTTTTTGTCATGCGTGCGCTTGGCGAATTACTCCTGTCAAATTTAACCTATAAATCATTTATTGATTTCACCACAGATTTAATTGGCCCATGGGCAGGTTATTTTGTGGGATGGACCTATTGGTTGTGCTGGATCACGATTGGTATCGCCGATCTGTCTGCAATTATCTATTACTTACAATTTTTCAATAACGGCCAGCCTTTCTCACCAGTTGAAGGGGCAATGATTAGTGTGGCTGCTATTGTATTTATTATGGGTTTGAACCTGTTAACTGTACGCCTATTTGGTGAATTAGAGTTCTGGTTTGCACTTATTAAGATTCTTGCGATTATTATTTTAATTGCAGTGGGTCTATGGATGATCTTTACTGGCTTTACTTCTAGTACGGGCGAGGTGGCTTCATTTACTCATTTATGGGCAAATGGCGGTTTCTTCCCAACAGGGGTGCATGGCTTCTTGGCTGGCTTCCAGATCGCGATCTTTGCTTTCGTGGGTGTAGAACTTGTTGGAACAACAGCTGCTGAAACCAAAGATCCTGAGCGCAACTTACCTAAAGCGATTAACTCAATTCCAGTTCGTATCATTATTTTCTACGTCTTGGCATTGCTTATTGTGATGTCGGTAACTCCGTGGAATAGAATTGATCCGGCGATCAGCCCATTTGTAAACTTGTTTAGCCAAGCTGGTATTGCGGCAGCAGCGATCTTGATGAACTTAGTAGTATTGTCATCAGTTATGTCTTCGATGAACAGCGGTGTATTCTCAACAAGCCGTATGTTGTTTGGTTTATCTCGTGAAGATCAAGGTCCAAAAGCTTTTGGTAAATTGAACAGACGTGCAGTACCTGCAAATGCATTGTATTTTTCTGCTGCATGTTTATTGTTAGGTGCGGCATTACAGTATTTTGTACCAAATACAGTTGAAGCATTCACTCTTGCAACAACGCTTTCAACTATTTTGTTCATTTGCGTGTGGTTACTAATTATCTGGAGTTATATCCGTTACTACACGACACGCCCTGAACTGCATGCCAAATCAACATTTAAATTGCCGGGCGGCCTATTTACCTGTTGGATCACGATTATTTTCTTTGTTGGCATGATTTATGTGCTGTCTTTAGAGCCAGATACTTTTAAAGCACTGAAAGTCAGCCCAATCTGGTTTATTATCCTGATCATTGGTTATTTCTTCTTCTATAAACCACGTCATAAAAAGTAATGAAATTGATTTACTTATGACTAAACGCCAGCTGAAAAGCTGGCGTTTTTTATGCATATTGTTTTTCTATTCAAGTTTACTCTTTAGCCGCTTGCATGATCACGGTATACTGCATCGAATTGTTTAAATCAGGTGCTCAGATGCTTCGTGTCATTTGCCTCATCAGTTTATTGAGCAGCAGTATTTTGCTTACAGCTTGCGGTCAGTCAGGAGCATTACAGCTACCTTCTGATCCAAATTATGACCACCGTGCAAAATACTTGCTCTATCGTAATAAAGAATCAAAACAAGTTGTGCAAAAAGATGAAAAGGCTGAACAGCCAGTCGAGTCATCATCAGCTCCAACCCAAACAACTTCACCTTAAGCTTTGAAATAAGGACACATTCATGAGTTTCACCCGCATTAATGGAGTATTGCATGCAGAGCAATGTTCTCTAGAGCAGCTTGCGCAGCAATTTGGCACACCGTTATATGTTTATTCAAAAACAGCTTTTGAAAAACATTATTTAGATATGGACCGTGCCTTTGACTTTATTGATCATCAAATCTGTTTTGCGGTGAAGTCTAACTCAAACTTGGCTGTTCTTAGTGTCTTGGCAAAACTTGGTGCGGGTTTTGATATTGTCTCTGGTGGTGAGCTGGCTCGTGTTTTAAAAGCCGGTGGGAATGCTTCTAAAATCGTATTTTCAGGTTTAGGTAAAACTGAAGTCGATATTGAAACCTCACTCAATGTAGGTATTGCTTGTTTTAATGTTGAGTCTTATGCAGAGCTAGACCGCATTCAAAAAGTAGCTGCTCGCTTAGGTAAAAAAGCGCCTATTTCTTTGCGTGTAAATCCTGATGTCGATGCAAAAACACATCCTTATATTTCAACTGGTTTAAAAGAAAATAAATTTGGTATTCCAAGTGATGCTGTTTATGAAACTTATCAATACGCAGCTTCTTTACCTAACCTTGAAATTGTAGGTATTGACTGTCACATTGGTTCACAGCTCACTGAAACTAAACCATTTGTTGATGCTTTAGACCGTGTCATTGTGATGATTGATGAGTTGAAGAAACTAGGCATCAATCTTAAACATATCGATATCGGTGGTGGTTTAGGGGTTTGTTATAAAGATGAGACACCGCCAAGTGTTGAAGAATATGCAAACTCTATGAAACCTGCTTTAGAAAAGTTAGGTCTTAAGGTTTATATGGAGCCGGGCCGTAGCATCAGTGCAAATGCGGGCGTACTTTTAACTAAAGTTGATTTGCTTAAACCAACTACACATCGTAACTTCGCTATTATTGATGCAGCAATGAATGATTTAATCCGTCCTGCTTTATATGAAGCTTGGATGGATATTCAGCCTGTTGTACCACGTACCGATACTGAAGAAAAAGTATGGGACCTCGTTGGTGCAATTTGTGAAACAGGTGACTTTATTGGTAAAGACCGCTCACTTGCATTACAAGAAAATGACTTGTTGGCTGTACTCGGTGCAGGGGCTTATGGTTTTGTGATGAGTTCAAATTACAACACGCGTGGCCGTGCTGCAGAAGTCATGGTATCAGGTGAAAACAGCTATTTAATTCGTGAACGTGAAACGGTTGAGTCGCTTTGGGAAAAAGAACGTTTATTGCCTGAGGAGTAAATGAGATGTTATTAGAATTTACCAAAATGCATGGTTTGGGCAATGATTTCATGGTGGTTGACCTAATTAGCCAAAGAGCTTATTTAGATACAGCAACCATTCAACGTTTGGCAGATCGACACTTTGGTGTTGGCTTTGACCAGCTTTTAATTGTTGAACCACCAGATGTACCAGAAGCTGACTTTAAATACCGTATTTTCAACGCAGATGGTTCTGAGGTTGAACAATGTGGTAATGGCGTACGTTGCTTCGCTCGTTTTGTACATGAACGTCATTTAACCAATAAAACCAACATTACGGTACAAACCAAAGCAGGTATTGTTAAGCCTGAGCTTGGGCAAAATGGTTGGGTACGCGTAAATATGGGCTACCCAAAGTTTCTACCAAATGAAATTCCATTTGTTGCGGAAGAGCCAGAAGCCTTATATACGCTTGAGTTGGCAAATGACCAAAACATTAGTATTGACGTAGTCAACATGGGGAATCCTCATGCAGTCACTATTGTTCCAGACGTACTCACTGCTGATGTAGCAGGTATTGGTCCACAAGTTGAATCACATAAACGTTTCCCTGAGCGTGTTAATGCCGGCTTTATGCAAGTAATTGATGAAAAACATGTTCGCTTACGTGTATTTGAACGTGGTGTTGGTGAAACTTTAGCTTGTGGTACAGGGGCATGTGCTGCTGCGGTAAGTGGTATGCGCCGTGGTTTGCTTGCGAACTCAGTTGAAGTTGAACTTGCTGGTGGTAAGTTGCAAATTGAATGGCAAGAAGGTGATGTGGTGTGGATGACTGGTCCAACAACCCATGTATATGATGGGCGTTTGGATTTACGTTATTTTCAAGGTTAATCGCGTAGCCTAAATAGAAGCCTCTTTTCATCAGTTAAAGTGATAAAAGAGGCTTTCTTTTATATGTACAATAATTTTTTAATTTTATTATCTTTTACTTAAAGCTAATTTCAATGCGAACAGAACAAAAATACTGCCTGTAATTCGGTCCATATATTTCACAAATTTAGGTTGTTTTAAATAACGTGAAAGTGGTTGCATAGCCATAATTAATAGACTTGACCATAATACGCCAATCACGACATGAATCATTACAAGTCCCATCACCCAAGTGATAGCAGATGCTTGGGCTGGAATGAATTGTGGAAGAAATGAAATATAAAAAATACCAACTTTGGGATTGAGTAAATTGCCAAAGAAACCTTTAACAAACCAATTCTCTGATGTAGAGCGATTTGGATTATTTTCTTGTATGTCTGCAAGTTGGCTACGTGGTTTTAAAATCATATTTAAACCCAGCCATGCTAAATAAGCTGCACCCATCCATTTCAATAGATTAAAAGCTAAGTCAGATGCCATGAGCAGGGCACCTAAACCGCAGGCCACGATAACTCCCCAAGCAATACAGCCAAGACTAATTCCAAGAGCTGCTTGAAATGCTTTAGATTTACCTTCAAGTGTGGCAGTGCGAATAATTAAGGTTGTATCTAAGCCAGGAGTAAGCGTAAGTAACGTAATGGCAATTAAATAAGGAATGAGTATGGTGGTCATGGCAGCAAGGTCCAATGAATACTTGGTATAAATTGTAATATATAAGTTAGATTCATTATGCTGTGCGATATGAAATTTTCATGATCAAATAGTTTTTGGTACACTCAAAAAAATGGGCAAATAATGGAGAGCAATTTGGATTTTGCATTACAACTGCTCTCAATGTGGTTAAAAGAAAGAAAAATTCAGAACCAGTCTGAGCATACAATCACGGCTTATGAGCGAGATGTGAAAAGCTTTCTTGAATTCTGTGACTTAAAAAAAATTGATTTAAAAAATGTTGAAGCTTCAGATTTACGTGAATATCTGGCTCAGCGTGTTGAGCAAGACCAGTTAAGCGCAAGTAGCATGCAGCGTCATCTCACTTCTATACGCCAGTTTATGAAGTGGGCTGAACAGGGCAAATACCTAGAAATTAATCCTACTGACGATTTTAAATTGAAACGTCAGCCTAGACCTTTACCGGGCATGATTGATATAGAAACGGTTAATCAAATTTTAGATCAACCTATGCCGGAAAAACCAATTGATCAGCAATTATGGTTGCGAGATAAAGCCATGTTGGAACTACTTTACTCAAGTGGTTTACGACTCGCTGAACTACAAGGCCTCACAATTAAAGATATCGATTTTAATCGTCATCTTGTTCGTATTACGGGTAAAGGAAATAAAACCCGTATTGTCCCATTTGGGAAAAAGGCAAAAGAAAGTCTATTGAACTGGCTTAAAGTTTATAAAATCTGGAAAGGGCAGTTTGACCAAAATGCTTTTGTATTTATTTCACAGCGTGGTGGTGTGCTCACTCCACGGCAAATCGAGAAACGTGTAAAACTTCAGGCACAACGAGCAGGTGTAAATGTCGACTTACATCCGCATTTACTTCGACATTGTTTTGCTAGCCATATGTTATCAAGTAGTGGTGATTTGCGTTCAGTCCAGGAAATGTTAGGCCATAGCAACTTATCGACTACCCAAATTTATACGCATATCGATTTTGATCATTTGGCTCAAGTGTACGATCAGGCCCATCCGCGAGCGACCAAGCATTAAGTCATTTAAGATAAATTATCCATCAATAAGCAACTTTGATTGCATTGAATAAGATGAATGTAGAGATCATTTGTACTTTTTTACAAATTTGTTTAAAAGAAATATGTGAAATTACCCAATTGACCATTTTGAACTTTGCACATTTTGTCGGCATATATGGCCTAAAAACGATAAAATTTGATTCATTTATAAGGCGTTTATGTTTCTGACTAATAAGGTAAATAAGATAAAAAGATAATAAAAATCAATGTATAAAATAGACTTTAAAAAGAATAAAATAAGTACGAGTCAGGTGTGAATTTTTTTTTATGAACTGATGATTTCATTTTTTTTGTACTGTTCCAGAAAATTGTGACTTGACCGAAATGCCAAACACATTGCAAGATAGGGTACCTAAAAAATTTGAATTGAAGAGTTAATATACTTTTCTCAACATTTACTTTTGCTAGAACAGCCGAGGATTACATGAAGGCTCTTGTTGCTGTAAAACGTGTGGTTGATGCCAACGTTAAAGTTCGTGTTAAGCCGGACAATAGTGGGGTTGACCTTACCAACGTTAAAATGTCAATTAACCCATTTTGTGAAATCGCAGTGGAAGAAGCGGTTCGCTTAAAAGAAAAAGGAACAGTATCAGAAATCGTTGTTGTTTCTATTGGTCCTAAAGAAGCTCAAGAACAAATCCGTTCTGCAATGGCTTTGGGTGCAGACCGCGGTATTTTAGTTGAAACTACTGACGAAATTGGCGCTCTAGAAGTTGCTAAAATCTTAAAAGGTGTTGTTGATGCTGAGAAACCAGAACTTATCCTTCTTGGTAAGCAAGCAATTGATGATGACTCTAACCAAGTAGGTCAAATGCTTGGCGCATTATTAGGTGCTGGTCAAGGTACGTTTGCTTCTGAAGTGAAAGTGGATGGCGGTAAAGTACAAGTGACTCGTGAAATCGACGGTGGTTTACAAACTGTTGAACTTGCGCTTCCTGCAATTATTACAACTGACTTGCGTTTAAACGAGCCACGTTATGCTGCATTGCCTAACATTATGAAAGCTCGTAAAAAACCGCTTGATACTAAATCTCCTGCTGATTACGGTGTTACAGCTGGTACTAAGCTTAAAACTGTTAAAGTTGAAGCTCCAGCAGAACGTAAAGCTGGCGTACAAGTGAAATCTGTAGATGAGCTTGTTGAAAAATTGAAAAATGAAGCGAAAGTGATCTAATACGGAAGGATAAAATCATGAGTATTTTAGTTATCGCTGATCACAACAACCAGACACTTAACGGTGCTACTTTAAACGTTGTTGCTGCAGCTCAAAAAATCGGTGGTGATATTACTGTATTAGTTGCTGGTTCAGGCGCTCAAGCAGTTGCTGACGCTGCTGCTAAAGTTGCTGGTGTAAGCAAAGTATTATTTGCTGACAACGCTGCTTATGCAAACCAATTAGCTGAAAACGTAGCTGGCTTAGTTGCTGACTTGGCTAAAGGTTACAAATACGTTTTAGCTGCTTCTACAACGACTGGTAAGAACATTCTTCCACGTGTTGCTGCGCTTCTTGATGTAAGCATGATCACAGACATTATTTCTGTTGAATCTGCGAACACATTCAAGCGTCCAATCTACGCTGGTAACGCGATTGCAACTGTTCAATCTGACGAAGCAATCATTGTTGGTACTGTTCGTGGTACAGCATTTGATCCAGTTGCTGCGGAAGGTGGTTCGGCTGCGATTGAGACTGTTGGCGAAGTAAAAGACGCTGGCATTTCTAAATTCGTATCTGAAGAAATCGTTAAACTTGATCGTCCAGAATTAACCGCTGCTCGTATTGTTGTATCTGGTGGTCGTGGTGTAGGTTCTGGTGAGAACTACCACAAAGTACTTGATCCATTAGCTGACAAGCTTGGTGCAGCACAAGGTGCTTCACGTGCAGCAGTTGATGCAGGCTTCGTACCTAACGATTTCCAAGTTGGTCAAACTGGTAAAATCGTTGCACCTGAGCTTTACATTGCTGTAGGTATTTCTGGTGCGATTCAGCACTTGGCTGGTATGAAAGATTCTAAAGTTATTGTTGCAATCAACAAAGACGAAGAAGCGCCAATCAACAGCGTTGCTGACTACTGGTTAGTTGGTGATTTAAATGCTGTAGTACCAGAGTTGGTAAGCAAGTTGTAATTTACAGCTTAATACTTATTCGAAAAACGCCCTTGTGCTATAACTAGCCAAGGGCGTTTTTTTATTTCGATCATTATTATGAATATTAACTATTCTGCTTCCATAGAGGCCCATCAATTGCACCAATCATTGGTGAGATTGGCACGGGCAGATATGGCACGAGATTATTTATGTATTCGATCTAAAAATCAGCATGGGCTAGCCAATATTAAAGTTAACCAGTTGCACATGGGATTTATTTTATATGGGCAACAACAATTAAATCTTCAAAAAAAACAATTCAATTTTAATGCCGGTGATCTATACATTATAAAACCCGATACGGTTATCGATGCAGTTAATTTGCCTGACCCTATAACGGGTGAATACCTCACTATTCTTGTGCCTATGTGTGATGAAGTTATTCAAGCTGCACAAATGATTTGGGCAAAGCCAGTTGTAGACAGAACCGACGCAATATTAAAGTTTTCAATTGATGATTTCGCTACCTCTTTAACCGAGTGGCAAACCGCTTTATTTAGTCATGATGTGGTGAAAGCGCGTTTATGTATTACCGCTATACTTGTACAGTTATGTCAACAGCACTTCTCAGATGTGCTAATTGTACCGCCACCTAAATTGACAAAAATCATTCACGATTGGGTGATAGAGAATCCACAGCACCATTGGCAGTCTAGTGAGTTTGAAATGCGTTTAGGTTTGAGTAGTGCAACACTTCGCCGCAAACTTAACCATGAAGATACAACTTTAAGAGAAACGATTATGCATGCACGTCTTAGTTATGCACTTGAGTTGTTGTATTCGAAAAAACTACCGATGAAAACGATTGCAGCAAAATCTGGATATCAGTCTGTTGCTATTTTTCGTGATCGCTTTGTAGAGCGTTATGGGATAGATCCAGCTGTTCTAGCTGCAGAATAAGTTAATATGAGCGTTTCTTATCGCTTATTGAGCGATTTAAATAGATAAAAACCAATAGAGTTAAAGTATGAAAATACTAAGGACTCTATGATGAAATCATTAAAATCACTTGCGATATTATTACCGCTGAGTGCCAGTACAGTTATACATGCAGAACAAAACCCAACCGTGCATCAGGTTGATGGTTATTTTTTACAACCAATAGGAAACCTTAAAGTAACGGCATTGTTTGATGGGGAACTGGGACTGCCTCGTACTGATTTACTGGGTATTTCTGCTGAAAAAGCCAATCGACTGTTTGCAGAAAACTTTGTTCCTGTAGACGAGCATAATCAGATTGTCACGGATTTCTCTGCCTATCTTGTGCAAACGCCTACGCAAAATATTTTGATTGATGCAGGGACTGCAAAATGTTTTGGCCCAACTTTAGGTCATGTACGTGAAAACTTGAAGAAAGCAGGCGTACAGCCTGAACAAATAGATACGATTTTAATTACACATGCCCATCCCGATCACTTATGCGGTATTACACTCGATGGCAAAATGGCTTATCCAAATGCGAAAGTTTATCTAGCTAAAGAAGATGTAGATTTTTGGACATCGCCTGTTAATGAAGCAAAAGCCACTGATTTTTTTAAACCAATATTTAAAATGACGCGTGATGCATTACAGCCATACCAAAAGGCAGGGCAGTTAGTTGCGTTTACCAAATCCTCTTTTAATGTACCGAATGTTCAACTCATCGTGACTCATGGTCATACGGAAGGTCATTCTTCATACTTAGTAGATGGACAAAACGGACAAAAGTTCTTAGGTCTAGGTGATGTTGTGCACTACGGTGCGGTACAGTTTCCTTATCCTGAAGCAAGCTATAAGCCCGATACTGACTCGAAACTAGCCATATCTGTCCGTAAAGATATCTTTGAGCAAGCCTATAAAAACCATTGGTGGATAGGGGCAGCACATATCGCTTTTCCTGGCATTGGACACATTGGTAAAAGCTCAACAGGATACCAATGGATACCGGCTCAATATCGCCCTGTAAATTGATTCTTCAAAAAGCATAATTAGCTTTAAAAATGAACTCGGAATCTTTAACTCAAATAGTGCTAAGTTGAGCTAAGACGAAAAGTTAGATTCTTTAAATACATGAAATGTGTTCTAAAAAGAGCACTTTCATGCTGTTTATATTTTGGTCGAATAATTGAGTTTTAATGAATACATTTAAAAGTAGAAACCTATAATTTTAACTTATTAATTCTAATAGAATTTTTATTGTAAAAAAATGCTATTTTCAGATTGCTAAACTCCCAGTTATCGAGCAATTTATGCTATAGTATACAGCTATATTTTTTTCGATTTTAGTTCACTTTCCGGAACTAAATTTTTTGCAAGATCAAGACATATAAACGGATAGAAATATCTATCTGTAAGAAGGAGTATGCATGAGCGTATCGGAAATCCGACCGATTGCCATTGAGGACGAACTCAAGCATTCATATTTAGATTACGCAATGAGTGTAATCGTATCTCGTGCATTGCCGGATGTGAGAGACGGTCTTAAACCTGTTCACCGTCGTGTGCTTTATGCCATGCACGAATTGGGCAATGACTATAACAAAGCCTACAAGAAATCTGCTCGTGTCGTTGGGGACGTAATCGGTAAATATCACCCGCATGGTGACTCAGCTGTTTATGAAACCATTGTTCGTATGGCTCAAGACTTTAGCTTACGTTATTTATTGGTTGATGGTCAGGGTAACTTCGGTTCGATCGATGGCGATAGCGCCGCGGCGATGCGTTATACCGAAGTCCGTATGACTAAGCTGGCACATGAGCTTCTTGCAGATTTAGAAAAAGACACAGTTGACTGGGAAGATAACTACGACGGTTCGGAACGTATTCCTGAAGTACTTCCGACACGTGTTCCAAACTTGTTAATTAACGGTGCTGCGGGTATTGCTGTAGGTATGGCTACCAACATGGCACCACATAACATGACTGAAGTTGTGAATGCATGTTTGGCTTATGCTGACAATCCGAATATCTCGATTGAAGGGTTGATGGAATATATTACCGGTCCTGACTTCCCTACAGGCGGTATTATTTACGGTAAATCAGGTATTGTTGATGCCTACCGTACCGGTAAAGGTCGTCTGCACATTCGCGGTAAATACCATTTCGAAGAAGATGAAAAGACAGGCCGTACAACCATTGTCTTTACTGAAATTCCATATCAAGTAAACAAAGCAAGAGTGATTGAACGTATTGCCGAGTTAGTAAAAGAGAAAAAACTTGAAGGTATTTCAGAACTTCGTGATGAGTCTGACAAAGAAGGTATGCGTATTGCAATTGACTTGAAACGCGGTGAAAACGCAGAAGTCGTTGTAAATAACTTATTCTTAAATACCCAGCTTGAAAACTCATTCAGCATCAACATGGTTTGTCTAGACAATGGACAGCCAAAGTTGATGAATCTGAAAGATATTATTGCGGCATTTATTCGTCATCGCCAAGAAGTTGTGACACGCCGTACCATGTTCGAATTACGCAAAGCGCGTGAACGTGGTCATATCTTGGAAGGTTTGACAGTTGCCTTAGCTAATATTGATGAAATTATTGAAACCATCAAAACTTCTGCTAACCCTGCTGAAGCGCGTGAGCGTTTACTTGCTGGTGAGTGGGCAGGTGGTGGTGTTGTTTCATTACTTGAAAAAGCAGGTGCTATTTCTGTTCGTCCAGATGAAATTGAAGGTGAAGATCCAAATCGTCCATTTGGTCTAAGCGATTCAATTTACCGCTTATCTCCGACACAAGTAGGCGCAATTTTAGAATTACGTTTACACCGTTTAACAGGTCTGGAACAAGACAAGTTACACGCAGAATATACTGAAATTTTAGGTCAAATTGCTGAACTTACAGCAATTTTAAACGACTTCAACTTGTTGATGGGCGTTATTCGTGAAGAGTTAGCACAAGTATTACAACAATATGGCGATGCACGTCGTACTGAAATTGTTGAATCTCGTGTTGATTTCTGCCGTGAAGATTTGATTCCGGAAGAGCAAGTTGTATTAACTGTTTCACAAACGGGTTATGCAAAAACTCAACCACTTTCAGACTATCAGGCACAGCGTCGCGGTGGACGTGGTAAGTCTGCAACCTCAATGAAAGATGATGACTTTATTCAACATCTGATTGTGGCATCGAATCACGCGACTGTACTTTGCTTTACCAATGTAGGTAAAGTGTACCGTCTAAAAGTATTTGAGGTTCCTCAAGCATCACGTGGGGCAAAAGGTCGTCCAATCGTGAACTTGTTACCTCTAGATGCAACAGAAACAGTAACTGCAATCTTGCCGTTAACAGAGTTCCCAGAAAACCACTATGTGTTTATGGCCACAGCTTCTGGTACGGTTAAGCGTGTTGAGTTAGAACAATTTGCAAACATTCGTTCAAATGGTCTACGTGCTATTGAGCTTAATGAAGAAGATACCTTAATTGGTGTTGCGATTACTGATGGTAATCAGCAAATCATGTTGTTCTCTAACGAAGGTAAGGCAATTCGTTTTGCTGAAACTGACGTACGTGCAATGGGTCGTACAGCTAAAGGTGTACGTGGTATGCGCGTGAGCTTTGCTAGCAGTATCCTAAGTGAAGAAGATGCAGATGTAGAAAATGATGAATCAGATGATAATGATGATTCAGCAGATTCGAATCTAGTAAGTCGTATCGTATCGCTTGTCGTTGTACCTGAAACAGGTGAAGTACTATGTGCAAGTGCCAACGGTTACGGTAAACGTACTCCTGTAAATGACTTCCCAACCAAGAAACGTGGTGGTAAGGGCGTTATTGCAATTAAAACAAGTGAACGTAACGGTGAGCTAGTTGGTGCAGTTTCTATTGATGAAACTAAAGAATTATTGTTGATTTCTGATGGTGGTACGCTTGTTCGTACACGTGCAGCAGAAGTTGCAATGACAGGCCGTAATGCTCAAGGTGTTCGTCTCATCCGTTTAAGTGAAGAAGAAACCCTCGTTGGTGTAGTTTCAATTGAAGCTGTAGAAGACGAAGAAGAACTTCTTGAAGGCGAAGTAGATACGACTGAAACTGATAGCGAAGAAGTTGTATCTAATAATGAAGATACTTCTGAAGAGTAAAACGTTTTAAAATAAAAAAAGGAAGCCTAGGCTTCCTTTTTTATTTCTCGTCTATTTATTTTGCCGGATGGAAAATAAATACATCATAGTTTCGGTAATGTAGAGTTTTTACCGATGGGTCTTTAGTCGAAAAATTATTTGGTTGACTTACCACGATTAGATCTTGCTTTTGAGATAAAGCATCTTTGAGCTGCTGTTCGCTCCACAAATACTTTTTAAGTTGGGGCTCAAATAACAAGCCATCTTTAATTTCTAAAGAAGCACTATCGGAATGGACACTATCCCATTCATTTACAATATAGACAGGCTGTTTAAGCTTTAAAAGGAATGGCACATCATAAAAATAGTAATTGTAGAAAACTATTTTTGTAGATGGAGTAATGTACTCAGCAAAATCTGTTTGGCCAACATTATTTTTGGTATCTAAAATACGAACGGCAAAAGGAACAGAGCTACATAAAACAATTAAACTTATAAAAATATAGTTTAAATAGCTCACTTTTTGCTTTTTGTATAACCACACTAAAACCAGTGGGAGCACAATTAACAGCGCACCAATGGTATAAATAAATACAGCTTCGTGTTGGAAAAAAGGTTGATTTGCACGAATAAAACGAGGTGTAGCAGCAATACCAATTCCAAGAAGTATAATAAATACAGGAGTACCCCAAATCTGTAATTTGGTTTTATAACTGCTTTCAAGAACTTTGTTAATCACAAGTGCTAAGAAAATAGCAAGAGGTGGCACAGCAGGTAAAATATAGCCCGCTAGTTTAGATGGTGGAATAGAGAAGAAAACCGTAACAGAAATAAACCACCATACAAGCAGGGCAAATACACCTGATTGCTTATAGTCTTTAAAGATGGTCTTAATAGATTCAAATCTACTCGCAAAAAACCATGGTAAGCAGCTGACAAATAAAATAAGCAGATAGAAACACCATGGTTGTTTATTATTAAATTCTTTTGAACTAAATCGACTAAATTGTTGGTCAATAAAGAAGTAATGTAAAAATTGAGGATATTTACTTTGTACTGCATAGAGCCATGGACTAATGATGAGCAAAAATAGCAAGATCGCCAATGGATTAAGAAACGAAGGTATTTTCTTCCATTGTTTTGTGTAGAGTATCCACGGCAACAGGATCATACCTGGAATGAGAACCCCAATGAGACCTTTACTTAGAAAAGCAGCTGCACCAGCGATGTAACCTAAAAATAAAATAGGTTTACGTGCAGAAATGGTGAAATCAGCAAAGCATAAAACACTAATCGTAATCCATGAGGCTACTAGTAAATCATGGTTAATATATTGACTACTACCAAAAAAAAGCAGGTTGGTCGCTAAAATGATAACCGTAAGCTGTGCTACGCCTTCCGAAATATGCTTTTTTACAAATAAGAATAGTCCCACTAACATGAGGGTACCAGCTAAAACAGGTACTAACCGTAACACCCATACATGTACGCCAAAAAGCTCCATAAAAATAGAACTTAACCAGTGTAGTAGAGGGGGTTTATGCATGAATGGCAAACCATCGATTCGTGGAGTTAACCAATCTCCAGACTCGACCATAGCTCGGCTAATATCTCCATAGCGTCCTTCATCAGGTACAGATAGAGGTCTTATCCAAGAAAGAAGAAGTAACCAACACGGTAAAAAAAATAATAAAAATTTGGAATTACGAAGCCATTGCTGCATACACAATCCTTAATGTTGAAATGCAAAAAAACGGTTAAGCAAGAAAGTCACGACAGAGGTCAGAACAATTGCAATACACACTAAGGTTGAAACAGGGACATTAAAATAGAGGTTCGAGAGTAGAAGAAAACTTTCATTAAATAAAAAACCTAAGCCTGCAACCAATGTGAATTTTGGTAGAGTCTGACGATGATCAAGATGATGTGCTTTGAAAGTAAAAATACGATGCCCGAAATAGCTCACCCAATAGGCAACTAAAAATGCGAGTAAATTGGCATATTGCAGTGCAACATGCTTCTTAAACAGAAGCATGGCGACACTGTAGTGAGTAAGTGCTGCTGCGGCTCCAGTAGTAGCAAACCGCGTGAGCTGAAGAATATGAGCAAACATGTTAGAAACTAGAGAAAGTATTTTCCGGCTTTGTGATAGATTTTTCTTGTTTAATACGAGAATGTTCGGATGCAACAATATATTTTGGTCTATTTTTTACTTCAGCATAAATACGACTAATATATTCACCAACAATACCTAGGAATAACAGCTGTATACCGCCAAGTAAAGTCATACCTGCTGCAAGTGTTGCCCAACCTGGGACAGAAATTCCTTCGATCAACGTTTTAATGATGATCCATACGCCGTAGCCCATAGCACCTAAAGCCAGAATTGCGCCTAAATAAATACAGATGCGTAAAGGTAAATCTGAAAAACCAGTTAAACCTGACATAGCCAAGTTAAATAGAGATTTTACGTTAAAACTAGAACGGCCGTGCTGACGTTCCTGTTCAGAAAAATTAACGCCTATACTTTTAAAACCAACCCAAGCATATAGGCCTTTCATATAGCGATTTTTTTCTGGCAATTGTTTAATTGCTTCAACAACTTTTGCGTCTAATAGACGAAAGTCTCCAGCACTTTCTGGAATATCGATCGGTGAGCTTAAGTTTAATATACGATAGTAACCTTGAGTTAAAACACGTTTAAGCCAAGATTCAGTGGAGCGATTACGAATGCCATACACCATGTCATAACCATTTTTCCAAAGGTTGATCATGGTTGGAATTGCTTCAAATGGGTGTTGAAAATCCGCATCAATTAGTAAAGTAACTTCGCCTGTCACATGATCTAAACCAGCACTTAAAGCTGCTTCTTTACCAAAGTTGCGTGAAAGTTCAAGCACAACTAAGGGATAGTCATCAATCATTGTTTGCAAAATTGGAATAGTATCGTCCTTACTTCCATCATCGACCACAATAATTTCATAGCTAAGATTTTGCTGTTTTAGACTATTTGCTAAAGCAGGAATAAAAGTTTTTAAATTTTCTGCTTCGTTATAAGCTGGAACAACGCAGGATAAAAATGGTTTTGTGTTCATTGCATTGCCCCTAGTCTAGTGAGCTGGATACCATATTGCTGACAATCAATTTGAAACTGATCCGAACTAAAATATTCATATTCTTGTATTCGGGCGTGCTGAATCGGATCTTGATCATTTGATTCTGCAAGTGCTGGATGGCACATTATCAGTAAATGGTCTTTTGCATGTGCAAGCCAGTATTGATTGAGTTCGCCATAATCAGTTTGCTTTAAATCATAAATACCAGCAAATTGGTCGTTCTGATTAAATTGATATGTTTGACATGCTTTTGCCAAAGAGTTAGAACCAAGTGCAGAGAGCACACGAGTCTTAAAACGATAGTGAGGTAAATCAATCGGATGCTGTAAATTTCGAATCCAGCCCGTAAATTTCTTCTCTTTTAACAATTGCAGCAAAATATCGCGTATAAACGGAAATTGATGAATATGTTGATGTCCATCAATAAAGTCTGGCTGTTTTCCCATGACTGAAACAAATAAGTCCCATTGCTCTTCAATACATTTCGTAATTAATTCACGATTCAGGCTTGAAGACCATGCACGTAAAATAAGCATAGGTAAGGAAAAAACAGTATTACCTGAAGCGAATTGATGGGTAAGATTTAAATGCAAACCGATATCAATTTGATCGCTAAAAGGTTTTAATTTAGCAGCAGCAGTTTCCCACAATTCAGATTGGGTCATACATGAGGTTGCCTGTAGGGCACCTTGTTCAATAAGTTGAATAATTGCGTCTGATATTTCTGCATTCATTGCAAAGTCATCTGCGCAATAACACACTTTTGCCATATCCAGATTCCGTCATAGGCAGGATTACAGAATACTCTGCGTAGCTGCTGAAAAACTATACTAATTACTATGGAGAAAATTTCTTAATTTCAACTTAAAGTTTTCTTAAGGTTTCATGACAATTGATACAAATTAATACTTTGAATTTATTTGTTTTTTTAGATTTTTTTGGTCAATTATTTAAGAAATAAGCTTTAACTATAAGATTTTATAGTAAATAAAAATATAATTTATACACATTTATGAGTCATTAAATTTATTTGGAATTTTTTAAACGTGAATGAGCAATAATTAAAAAAATGATTCCAATTATTGCAAGAAAAATCAATTTAGGAATCACAACATTTAAAGGAACACCCATTTGATTAAGCTGTACAAACATTTGTACACCGTGTGTAGAGGGTAAGCACCAAGCAAACCATTCTAGCCATTCTGGCATGGCGTGGTGGGGCCATGCGGTACCGGTTAATAAGAAAAGCGGAACTGAACTAAATACAATAATATGTCCGGCACGTTCAGGCATGTCTAAAAGTGAACCAACTAACATGCCTAGTCCAATCACACAACTAATAAAAATAGGAACCGCGACGAGTAAACCAATAAAGTTTCCACCGTGTGGGTAGTCGTTGAACCACAAGGTAAAACCAAAAAGATAAAAGCTGCTTAAACAACCAATAGTAAACAGGCTGGCAAAAATTCCAGCAAAACGAATGGAGGTAATTTTTTCATGCTGTTCGCGGTAGCTTGCAATCAGCATGGCTAAACCTAATACAATCGTTTGGTGAATAATGAGTGTTGCAACTGCTGGAAAAATATAGCTTCCATAACCTGAAAGGGGGTTAAATAAAGGAACCTGATGAATAGAAAGAGCTGGTTGGAAATGTGTACGCTCTCCAAATTTTTCAACATATTCTTTTAATGTAGCTTCAATAGATGTAGCAAGACCTAACCCAATTTCTTTAGTTTTTAAGAAGTTGGTTGTACTTAAGTACAAGCCAATTCCACCAGTTTCTCCGCGGCGTAGGCTCTGTGTTAAGTTGTTGGGTAAAAGCAAAATACCATCTGCTTTTTGCTCGCGAACCATTTGCTCAGCTTGGAGAAAATTAGCAGTCACATTAACAATTTTAACGTGCGGACTATTGCTTGCTTGTCCAATAATTTGAGAGCTTAAAAGACTCTGTTCTTCATCAACCACGACAATTGGAATTGATTCGGCACGTTCAGCTTTATAAGCAGTTGGATAAAAAAAGCTATAAAGAATGACTGATAAAATCAGTGTCGTGAAAACCGAACTGTTACCAACAATATCTTTAAACGTTTGGGCATAAGCCTTTAAGAACTCTTTCATTGCGCTGCCCCCCGAACTAGTTTTTTAAGCAGCAAGGAACTCAAAATAAAATAAATAAGGCAGTAGCCAATCAGTATTAAAAAGGGCGTCATTGAAATAAAAAGTGGACTTCCAATCACCCATTGTTCGGTTTGGAGCTTTGCATAAGGTGTATATGGAATAATTAAAGACCAAAATTTAGTGAAAATCGGTGCATTATTTAAAGGTAGGGTACCCCCTGCAAAACTTAAAGAAGCCCCGCCGTATACTGCAATAAAACCAAAAGTTTTACTTAAATTTTTGGTGGCTAAAATGACAGTACTACTAATGAGTGCATAAGAAAAATAAAGCAAAAACTGGGCAGCTAATAAAAGACTAAGAGAACCTGCGACAAACCAACCTCGGATCTCAACTAGCCAAAACATCCATAACCAAGTCCAAAGACAAAAAATAAAGCTATAAAGTAAATTTTTAGCCAGTAAGCCGCGAATAAAATTTTCGCGGTTGACCCACTGGGTTAATGTGCTGCGTTTAAGCTCTTGTCCAATAGCAAAAGCCACACAACAACAGAGTAATAGATGCAAAACAGCAGGAACCATGAAAGGTGCTAAATAAAATTCATAGCTCATGCTTGGATTATAGAGTGTTGAAATTTTGATGTGTGCTGTAGGGACATCTAAATAAGGAATATTATTTGCAAGATAACTCTGGCCTGCATAGTCTGCTAAAGCATTCAGTGTACTGACTAGCATTGCTGAGGAAATCGTATTTCCTACGCTAAAAAATGACTGATTAAAAGCAATACTGATTTGTGCGTCTTGAGCTTTTACAAAACGTTTTTCAGCGCCGTCAGGAATAAAAACATAGCCCCAAATTTTGGTTTCATTGAGTAGTTTTTCAGCTTCGGTCGAGCTTGCAGTAATTGTTTTAACATCTACTGTATGATTTAACGAAAGATACTTTTCAATATTGCGGCTCAGCTCACTTTGATCCTGATCAATAATCGCGATAGGTAAATGTTCAGCCTTACCTGCATAAAACATGCTGCTAAACAAAAAAATGATAAAAGCAGGGATAAGTGTCACCATACACAAATCCCATTTATTGCTTCTTAGATAGTTTAGTTCACGTAATATACTGGCAAACATGCTTTATTTTTCTTCTTTAATTTTAAATAGAACACTCATGCCAACTTTTAAATCTTTGACAGGACGCTCAGGTACCAAATGCAATTTAAAGCTACGGATATCATAACCGCCGGTTTGACGTGTGGTTTTAATGGTGGCAAATTCACCTTCGGCATCAATATTTTTCACTTTAAACATTACGGTTTGGTTCAGCGCAGGAATGAATCCCTCTAGCGTTTTGTTTTTATAAACAGAAGCGTACTGATTTTCACCGACATTTAAACTCACCCACAAATCATCATCTTCTAAAATGCTGACAACCGGTACACCCATCGCAACGAGTTCAGAAGGTTTGCCATAAGTTTTTGAAACTGTACCTGAAATAGGAGCGAGTAGGCGGGTTTCTGCCTCAAGTGCTTGAGCTTCACTGACTGCTGCTTTGGCAATATCAACTTGTGCATCTGCTGTAGATTTCTGCTGACTGGTACTTCCGCGCTTTGCTCGAGCATATTGTTGATAAGCTGCTTCACTTAACTCTTGAGCAGAAGTTTGTGCAGCTAACATCTCATCTCGTCTTTGACGAGAAATAACACCTTGTCTATATAAATTTTCACCACGTTGATAAGTGGTTTTTGCAAGGTTCGCCTGAGCTTTCATACTTTGCCAGTTGGCATAAAGAGTATCAATATTTTCCTGTTGCGAACCACGGTCTACAGTAGACTGAAAAGCTAAAGCTGATTGTAGTGTAGCTAAAGCTTGCTGCTTTTTAGCTTCAATTTCTGGGCTGACTAAACGAACCAGAGGTTGTCCTTTAGAAACTTTTTGGCCTTCTTGCACATAAATTTCTTCAATACGACTTGGAACTTTAGTACTGACGTGAATCGTTTCAGCCTCAACTCTGCCTTGTAATTCAATAGGCTTAGGTTGATAACTTTTCCATAAACCGAAAATGATTAGCCCTAATAGAGCAATAATGCCCACCGCAATAATTAGTTTAATTTTTGAACTTTTAGGCGGTTGAGAACTTTTACTCGTTTTTACTTCTTGCGCATTGTCGGTTTGAATATTTTGTTGATCTTGACCTGTATGCTCTGTATCCGTAACAGGTGAATCTTGCTGAGAAGAAGATGATTCTTGATTCATGTTATGCCCCCATTAGCGGATATAGTCGGTGTGTGGTTGAGTCACATAAGCTTTAAACTGGTCCATAGAACCATGGCTTTGCAATAGCGTTGCGAGCGACATGACATATTTATAAGCATTTAAAGCCATTTCTGTTTTTAAAGCACTTAACGCATTTTGCGCGTCAATGACTTGTGTGGCTGTTCCCATACCTTCACGGAAAGAAAGCTCCTGAATACGTAAGTTTTCTTGAGCTGCATTGATATTTCTTTGAAGTAAGGTATGACTTTGCTGCGCTGAATTGAGCTCGTTATAAGACTTATTCAATAAAGCTTCAATCTCTTGTTTAGTTCGTTCAGTCATGAGTTCTGAGGCATAACGTTTTAACTCGGCAGCATGAATATTCTTATTTTTATCTACGCCAGAAAACAGATTGTATTTTGCCATGACACCTACAATCCAGTTTTCATTTTCATCGAGTGAATATTCACCAAAAGCAAAGAGGCTTGGCTTTTTAGCTGCTTGTTGAGCCTGAATATTCGCATTAGCCAATTGGGTGTCTAACTGCATTTTTTGCACAAGGCTTGATTTTTGAGCGTAACTACTTAGCAGTGCTTCTAAAGATTGGCTACGAACTGTATTTACAAAAAGAGGAGTACTCAAATCAGGATTACTTTGCTGATGAAGAAGATTGTTTAAACTGAATTGGCTAGCATTCAGATTTGCTTGAGCATTTTGTAATGTTCGTTCGGCATTGTTACGGGCAACTTCAAATTGCATGCGTTGTCCTTTACTAATAAAACCTTGCTGTTCGAGCTTTAGCGCGTTGCTGTAATGCTTTTGCATTGCATTAAAGTTAAATAAGCTACTCGCGACCAGTTGTTGTTGTAATTGCACATTAAAGTAACTTTGTACGACTTCGAAGCGCTGTATATCTTGCTGTTGTTGGCTTGAAAGCTCGGAACGTTGAGCTTGAATATTAGCTATTTTCTTTGCACTAGTCGTCAAGCCTCCTGTATAGATTGGCATCACAACTGAAATAGAGGGGCGGACTACTTGGTCTTCTACAGTCAAATTAGCGTAGTTAGGAAAACGATTGATTCCATCATGGATGATTTGGTTTGAACCTTCTTGAACTTGTCCTAAAACATCTGATGGAATGACATTGTTCCACTGAGACAATTTGTCGTTTAATCCTTGGCTTAAATCATTCTCAAGTTTTTGCTTAAAACCACTAAGTGGCACATCTGTTTCACTATGAAACGCGTATGCTCTAACGTTTAAATCAACTCTGGGTAAGCCTAAACCTTTTACTGCTTCGGCTTCTAATTGAGAGGCTTGTTGTAAAGCTTGGTTGGCTTGAGTGCTATACGAGCTTTTTAAAACTTGTTGTTCTGCTTCAGCATAACTTAAGCTTTGTGCATAAATAGGCGTTGCAATAAATACTCCCAATACCAACGCAAGGTAATTGGGTTTAAAGAAAAAAGGGCGTATTGACTGTCGATACTGATGTGTTGGCATTTTATATAACAATTTTTGATCATCCCTTATAGTTTAAATTTCTTGTTATTAAATTCAATTATCATATTGTTTATTATACAATTGTATAAAAGCACAAAATGATTTTGAGTTTATTTTGCTTGACGGAAAATCATACAGCAAACTTTATATATTCCTCACAGTATGGGGAACTCGATTAACAAGTCAAGTTGAACTTTATTTAATAAAACTTATAAAAAAATAAGTGAAAGCAAAGAAATAAATAAAATAGTTATTGAAAAAATAAACCTAAATACGCCCTAGCATTGAAATATTTACTAGAGAAGCTGCTGCAAGCTTAAGCAATCTGTGGTTAAATGCCTTTTTTTATTGTGTTTCACTTTACAAGGGAAAAATCATGCGCGCGTACAATTTCTGTGCTGGTCCTGCTGCATTACCTACTGCCGTTTTAGAAAAAGCTCAAAAAGAGTTGTTGGATTGGCAAGGTAAAGGTCTATCCATCATGGAAATGAGTCACCGTAGTGCTGACTATGTTGCCGTAGCTGAAAAAGCTGAAGCAGATTTGCGTAAGCTTATGAATATTCCTGAAAACTATAAAGTACTGTTTTTACAAGGCGGCGCGTCATTACAATTTTCAGCAATTCCTTTAAACCTGCTTGGTAAAAATAACAAAGCAGATTATATCCATACAGGAATTTGGTCTGAAAAAGCGTTAAAAGAAGCAAAACGCTATGGTGATATTAATACTGTAGAAGCAGGTATTAAAGTAGATGGTAAGTTCGCCATCTCTGATCAAAGCGAATGGAACTTGTCTGACGATGCAGCATATATTCATTATGCAGATAACGAAACAATTGGCGGATTACAGTTTGCAGGTATTCCTGATGTTAAAGCGCCACTTGTATGCGACTATTCATCAAGTATTTTATCGGCTCCATTAGATGTGACCAAGTTTGGTTTAATTTATGCTGGCGCACAAAAAAATATTGGTCCTGCTGGTTTAACAATCGTTATTGTTCGTGATGATTTACTTGACCAAGCTAAGCCAGAAATTCCAAGCATTTTAAAATATGGTGACCAAGCGAAAAATGGTTCTATGGTAAATACTCCTTCAACTTATGCTTGGTACTTGTCAGGTTTAGTATTTGAATGGTTATTAGAGCAGGGTGGGGTAGACGCTATTCATAAAGTTAACCTTGAAAAAGCTCAGTTACTCTATGGTTATATCGATTCAAGCGATTTCTATAATAACCCAATTGCTATTCCAAACCGTTCAATTATGAATGTACCATTCACTTTGGCAGATGAAGCTTTAGAAAAGCAATTCTTGAAAGAAGCTGAAGAAAATCATTTATTGAACTTGGCCGGTCACCGCTCAGTTGGGGGTATGCGTGCAAGTATTTATAACGCTGTGCCATTAGAAGGCGTACAAGCACTTATTCGCTTTATGGATGATTTTGCTAAACGTAATGGTTAAGTAAATCAAAAAAATAAAGCCCTCAAAAAGAGGGCTTTATTTTTATATAATTTATTAATTAAAAAGGCATAAAACCAAATTGATGTATCATCATCGCAGCTAAGAACATACCTAAAACGAAAAAGCAAAACGCACCAGTATCGACCCTTATACGTGGGTTACTAGTTTGAATGAGGCTGGTGGTTTGTTCAGGTATAATCTTCATTCAATAGCCTAATTTTTAAAATATTAGTGAAATTCAATTAGTTTCACTATTTTTAGCATAAATATTCGCCTGAATCCAGATATTACCGCGAATATATTCACCAATATTAAAGTTTTTGTACAAATCATTTTGGGTCGCGATGCGCACTAATATGGCAGGAAGATTGTCTTCTAAAACTAAAGTGACATCATAAAGAGTATATTCTGCACCCATAAATGTCATTGAAGTTTTACCGACAATATTACCTTGGAACCAAGCTTCGTCTTCTTGACCAAGATTTTCCCCATATAAATATGCAACCATTTTTGAAAAATCAACCGTTACAGGTTCTTGATCTTCCTCAGTTTTTGGTTGCCATTCATTAATGAGTTCTTGTAGGTTTTCAGGTGCAGTACCATTATGTTCAGTTAAAATTGCATTTAACGCACGGTGATGCTTAATTGATGCCGGATCATCTACAACAATTGTTTCGCCGGCAGGAACGGACTCTAATTCATAAGCCCATGCATTAAATTGAACTTGGTAAGTTTGGGTTTTGTCATATTGACAACGATTAACACTAAATAAATTATCAAATGCATAAACAGTCGTATTTTTATTTAATCTTAAACTTAATACTGCCTGAGTTGCTGAATCACAAGTAATGATGCGCTCAATTTGTGCATTATATTGATACGGGCTTTCAAAACTAGGAAATGCTGTTTTTAGAGCACGAGGCTTTTGATTTTCAACTGCAATAATTTGGTTAATGGTGACATTTTGCCCTTGAGGACCTTGAATCAGCCAAAAAGATTGATCCATTTCATCTTCACTTTGGCATAAACCCATTGGCATTACAGGAGCATCAAGCGCCAGTCCAAGCCATTTTGGTACATCTGTCTCTGGATGGGCGGTCAGTAGATTCCAATGCTCGCCATGACTACCAAAATTTTGGTCGTTTACCGTAATAACTTCTGGACTGTTTTGATTTTTCATAAGTACGATTGATGTTGGGTTTATCTCACTTGTTATATTAAATCGAGGGTAATTGCTATTTTTCAAGTCAACATATGTAAATTCTCTTGCAAAAGCACATATTTACTTATTAAAAAGCCTTTCAATAGGCAAAACACGTGCTTTTAAGAGTGAATATAGTCGACTGTTAAGAGATTGTTAAAATTAAATTTAGAAAACAAGTTTTATATTTAGCGCTATTCTCTAATGAAATGCATCTGTTAGACTTATATTTTTAGTGGAAATAGAGAATAACGTGCTGCCATTTAAGTTATGGGTAGACGCAGATGCATTACCTAAAATTCTGCGTGAAGTCATTTTGCGAGCTTCAGATCGTTATCAGTTAGAAGTGATTTTTGTAGCCAATCAAAATGTCGGTATTACCCCATCGGTACGCATTAAATCAATACAGGTTTTAAGTGGGGCTGATCAAGCCGATCAGGAAATCGTTGATCGTATGTCTGAAAATGACATTGTCATTACACAAGATATTCCGCTTGCTGCTCAAGTTATTGAAAAAGGTGGTATCGCGATTCATCCACGTGGTGAGATTTATACCGCTGCAAATGTTAAGGCCCGTTTGCACTTACGTGACTTTATGGATACGCTGCGTGGTGCAGGAGTCCAGACAGGTGGCCCACCTCCAATTTCAGAACGAGATAAACGCGAATTTTCCAGTGCACTCGATCAAACAATTTTAAAGCAAAAACGTAAAACAGCTTAGTGAGCCTCTTATGCCATCCCAAACTAACTTGGCTTCAACTTACGTCTTGCTTGTATTTATTTGGGCAACGACACCTTTAGCCATTGTGTGGAGCGTGTCTGACTTACATGTTATGTGGGCCTTACTCTTACGTTTTTATATTGCTTTACCTCTTTCAGTTATTGTTTTACTTATTCTAAAAACTTCTTTTCCCACTCATAAGCAAGCTCTCCATAGTTATTTTGCAGGGTCTTTTAGTTTAATTGGCTCTCAAATTTTTACTTATGCTGCAACTCAATATTTAAGTTCAGGCATGATCGCACTCATGTTCGGTCTGGCGCCTATCATGGCTGGATTAATTGGCCGTTTTGCTTTTGGTCAGCATCTTTATAAATTGCAGTGGCTTGGTATGGCGATTGCCGTTTGTGGTCTAGCAATCATTTGTTTGAATGGATCTGGTCAGCACGTGCATCCATTTGGTATTGTCTTAATGTTGGTCAGCGTTTTTGTTTATTCATTTTCTATTTTTTGGGTAAAAAAAGTGAATGCCCAAATTCAACCTATGGCTCAGGCAACAGGTTCAATCTTAGTCTCATCGCTTTTGGCGAGCTGTCTTATTCCATTTATTTGGCAATATGCTCCGACCCATTTGCCACAAGCTAAATCCTTATTTGCTCTAATTTATACAGTTCTTATGGCTTCACTCGTTGCTATGTTCTGTTATTTCAAACTTGTACAAAATATCAAAGCAACTACTTTATCGCTTACAACCGTTATTACGCCTATGTTAGCTATGATGATTGGTGCTGTTTTAAACCATGAACATCTTTCAATGATGGTTTTTGTGGGGGCATTTATTATCTTGTTTGGTCTATTTCTGTATTTCTATAAAGACATTCAAGCAAATCGTAATTTTGCCCAACATATTAAATCTAAATAGGAGAAGATGAGGGTAATTTGTTGAGCTTATTCATTAAATTGTTCTAATTCGTAGCTAAATGCATGATCAAATTGATCTCATATCTTAAGTAGTAGAAAATAGCGCAGCAATATAATATTAGGATTGTTAAGGGTAGGTCAGAACTTACTGATTTTTAAACCTTAATACAGCATCTAACGATATGGCTAAATAAGAAGTGTGGATCGCACTTCTCTATTTTCCATCAATGACCTTGGATTTAGAAGGTATGTTTAAACCAATCTCACTGTATATAGGGTTGAGATATACTCGCGCACGACGCAGTAATCATTTTATTTCTTTTATTGCATTGGTTTCGATGGTCGGTTTGACACTTGGTGTCGCTGTACTGATCACGGTACTTTCTGTAATGAACGGTTTTGACCGCGAATTGAAAAATCGTGTTTTGGGAATGGTACCGCAAGCGACAGTTTCTTCAACGCAAATTCTTACGGATTGGCCTGAGCTGATTAAACGAGTTGAAAATCATCCCCATGTGACTGGAGTTGCACCTTTTACTCAATTACAAGGTATGTTAACTGCTCAAGGGCAAGTGGCTGGTATCATGGTGACGGGTATTGATCCGAAATATGAAAAGAATGTGTCTATCATTCAAAATCATATTGTTGCGGGTAGCCTCGACTCACTTAAAAAGGGTGAGTTCGGTATTGTGCTTGGTAAAGACATGGCCGATTCACTTGGTTTACGTCTAAATGACAGTGTGACATTAGTATTGCCAGAAGCAACGCCATCTCCAGCAGGTGTTGTTCCTCGTTTTAAGCGCTTTAAAGTGGTTGGTATTTTCAGCGTAGGTGCTGAAGTGGACTCAATGGTCGGATACATTGCTTTATATGATGCATCGACTTTATTGCGTTTACCTGATGGTGCTCAAGGCGTCCGTTTAAAAATGGATGATATTTTTGCTGCACCTCAAGTTGCCGATGATATTGTGAAAAACTTGCCAAGCAATTTCTACGCAACGAACTGGACCTATACACACGGTAATTTGTTTAATGCCATTCAAATGGAAAAAACATTAGTTGGTTTATTACTTGTACTGATTATTGTGGTTGCTGCATTTAACATTGTTTCGTCTTTGGTCATGGTGGTAACTGACAAAAAATCGGACATTGCAATTTTACGTACTTTAGGTGCGTCACCATCCATGATTACTAAAATCTTTATGGTGCAAGGTACAGTGATTGGTGTGATTGGTACAGTTGCGGGCACGGTTTTAGGTGTAATTTTGGCACTTACGATCAGTGATATTATTTCTTGGTTTAATAATGTTCTTGGACTTAATTTGTTCGATGCCTATTTTGTACATTACTTACCTTCGTACTTAAGATGGCAAGACGTGACAATTATCGTGATTGTTTCTTTACTCTTAAGTTTCTTGGCAACAATTTATCCGGCGCTTCGTGCAGCCAAAGTTCAACCTGCCGAGGCATTGCGTTATGAGTAAAGTCGTTCTAGAAGCAAAAGATATTTATAAGCATTTTGATGATGGTAAATCTAAGGTTGAAGTCATTAAAGGTCTTTCTTTACAAGTTGAAGCAGGACAGTTTGTCTCTATTGTTGGTGCAAGTGGTTCAGGTAAAAGTACTTTGTTACATGTACTCGGTGGCTTAGATCAACCGACTCAAGGCCAAGTCTTTTTAAATGGTCAGCGCTTTGATAACTTAGGTGAAGCAGAACGTGGTTTTCAACGTAATCAGTATTTAGGTTTCGTTTACCAGTTTCACCATTTATTGCCTGAATTTAGTGCGCTTGAAAATGTGGCAATGCCTTTAATGCTTCGAGCGGACAGTCAATATAAGTCGGTTAAGGCTCAGGCTGAGTATTTGTTAGATCGAGTTGGGTTATCTCATCGTATGGACCATAAACCAGGTGAACTTTCTGGTGGTGAACGTCAACGTGTGGCTCTTGCTCGAGCATTGGTGACTAAGCCTGCGGTCGTTTTAGCTGATGAACCAACCGGTAATTTGGACCGTAAAACAGCTGTAGGTATTTTCCAATTACTTACCGACTTGAAGAATGAACTAAATATGGCGATGCTCATTGTGACCCATGATGAGCAATTAGCTCAGGCAGCAGATTCTATCTTGCATATGGAAGATGGTTTGTGGGTAAGCGGTTCTTAAAAAATTGTCATTAAATCACATTGTTAAAGCCCACTGAGTTGGGCTTTAATTTTGCCCCTAAAATGATAACGACAAGATTTTAAATGCTTAAAATTATTTTATTGGGGTGGGTTGGTGGTATTGCATTGATGGGCATTAATTTACCTTTAATTATGCAATATGGAAAAGTAGGCAAAGCTCTGCTGTTACTTGCTTTTATTTTCTATCTTTTTAAACGCTCAGTATTCGTTAGCCGACCATTTTTAAAGGCAATGTATTCTTTGTTATGTGCAGCCAGCCTTTTTGTTGTGGGGTATCAATATGCCGAGAATGCGTTGGTCGAACGCTTACAACAAAGAGAAATGGATTCAAAAAATCTCGATATTATTGTTTATATAAATCAACTAAGTGAAGAAAAAGACAATAAAGTTCAACAAAATGCTCAAGTATTAAACCTATCTAAAGATCCGGTAAATTGGCTACTGTATTTAAAAAATGATAATCAAAGTGTGTTGAAGAGCAATCAAGAACTTCAATTAGGCCATTACTATCGACTATCTGGAAAAACAAAACCTGCTCATAGTTACGCCACAGCAGGAGCTTTTGATCAGGAAAAGTGGTTTATTCAGCGAAATATAATGTCTGGTTTTATTGTTCAGCATATTGAGCCTTTAAGCCGTGATGAAATTTATCGATTGGGATATCAACAGCATTCAAGAGAACAGCAGTCCTTTTTTAATAGATTTCAAATAAATATAGAAAAGCTGCGCTTAAATTTTAGGCATCTATTGCAAAATTCTTCACTACATCAAAAAGGACTAATTTTAGCTTTGCTGACTGGTGATGAAAGCCTTTTATCAGATGAGACCCAAATACAATTTAAACAATTGGGAATTGCTCACTTGTTAGCGATTTCAGGGCCACATGTACTTATTTTTGCCATCATGTTGTCTTGGTTCTGTCATCAAGTCATCTGCCGTTATTATCCTCAAATTTACTTATGGAAACCCAAACAAGTTTTGATGGCTATACCATGCTGTTTCGGTGTTTTAATTTATACAGCTTTTGTGGGTTTCGAAATTCCTGCATTACGGACATTGTTGTCAGTCTTTATATTTATTTCTTTTATAGTATTAAAACAACCTCTTAAACCATTTGCGTTGCTCGTATACAGCGCAAGTTTATTATTACTCATGGACCCGTTTAGTGTCTTGTCTGCAGGTTTTTGGTTGTCTTATGGGGCATGCTTTATTTTATTAAGAATTTATCAAACTATAGTTCAAATACCTGATCAACATTTTTTAAGCTTACGCTCGAAAATGATTTTTATGACTAAGGTGTTAATTGAGTCTCAAGGCAAAATCTTTATTGCATTGAGTCCTTTAACCTTACTTTTCTTTCAACAAATTTCTTGGATTGCTCCATTAACCAATATTGTTGCGGTGCCTATCGTTGGTGGGATTATTGTTCCTTTAAATATCCTGGCTGCTTGTACATGGTTTATTGTTAAACCATTTGGAAACATGCTTTTTTATTTCAATGATATCTTGCTCAATATATTGCTGAGTTGTTTAGGCTTATTAGAAAAACTGTCTTTACCACTACAAGGTATAAGCTTGACGCCACTGGCTTTATTCGCAGTGAGTTTAGGCATCCTTATTTTATTTTTGCCTAAAGGCATTTTGCCAAAAACATGGGGAATGCTCTGTTGTTTACCTCTCATTGTTGTGAATAAAACGAACCAACCAATTCAACTTCATATTTTAGATGTTGGGCAGGGGCAAGCTATTTTCTTACAGCAGCCTGAACAAAACTGGTTAATTGATACAGGTGGTTCTTATGATGAAAAGATCTTTAGTATTGGTCAAAATGTTGTAGTTCCATTCTTACGCCAACAAGGAGTGAAGCGATTAGATCGTGTTGTGCTCTCCCATCTTGATCAAGATCATAGTGGGGCTTTTCCTGTCATTCAGCAGGAGTTTCCTATAAAGCAGGTTCTCTCAAATGAGCAATCTTCCACTACTCTAAAGCAGCCATTTCAGTATTGTCATCAAGGTCAACAATGGCAATATCCTGAATTAGATATTCAAATTTTATGGCCTAAAGAAAAAGATTTAGCTTTTGTCCATTCTGAACAGAATCAATATTCCTGTGTGGTATATCTGCATTTTAAAGGAATTAGTGATTACCAAAATTTTCTGATTATGGGAGACGCGGGATGGGAGGCAGAATACGAATTGTTAAAAGACTATCCAAGTTTAAAAGTAGATGTTTTGGTATTAGGTCATCATGGAAGCAAGCACAGTTCGGCTTATGATTTTTTAGCAACCCTAAAACCAAAACTGGCAATTGCATCGGCAGGGGTTGATAACCGTTATGGCCATCCTAGCCAAGAGGTTATCAATCGTTTAAAAGCCCTTCATATCCCACTTAAAAGTACAGTAGAGCAAGGAACGTTAAGTTTTGTTCTGGAAAACCAAAAAATGATTTTACACAACCGACGTTTTGAGCGCCTCTGGTTGCGTAGAGTTCCCTAAAGCTTCAGCCTTGAGCCTATTCACGGTTTTAATCGCTTCTGAAGGGTCAATATTATAAACATTGTCTAAAGCTGGGTTTGCTTTAAAGCGTTTATAGCTCCAGTGGTAGTGTTCTGGATATTTATGGATGAGTTGCTCAATTGCCTGATGGATGACATAAGTACCATCGTCTGCAGTTCCTTCATAGATCTTCTCATCCATTGGTTCGATATGCATGGTAAAACCATCATTTTCATTACGGATCGCATAAAGGAATAAAGCTTTTGCCTTAGTCTTTTGGATGAGTTTTGCACTTAAATTACTTGAAGCAAGTGGCACACCAAAATAGTTCACCATATCTCCCCCAATGTTCGGAGTATGATCTGGCAAAATTACTGTAGTTTCACCTTGTTTGAGTGCTTTAAAAATTTGTCTTACACCAGTTTCATCGGTCGGGACTAGATTTGCTTGTTCACGACTGCGAGCTTCTCGTACAAAACGGTCAGCATCATCATCTTTGACTGGTTTATATAAAATAGTCATTGCTGTGAACTGAGCACACCATGCATTCATGACTTCCCATGTGCCAAAATGAGGAACAATGAGTACAACACCTTTTTTTGCTGCTAAAGCATCGTGAAAGTATTGTTCGCCTTCTATCCGATGGATACGAGCAATATTCTCTTCATTAGATGAACCCCAGATACTTAAAAACTCGAAATATGAGGTTAATTCATTATGTACAGCTTTTTCTGTAATTGCTATACGTTGCTGTGGTGTTAAGTGGGGCAGTGCAATTCTTAAGTTAAGCTCTATACTTTTTGAAGTTTTAGTAATTTTTAAAGTATTTACAAGGCCAGCCAATAGACGAGCAATAGAACGCCCAAATTGAATAGGTAGTCGGCTAAATGTTTTGAGTAATTGATAGTTCATGCTTTTTGAATCTGGTCTGGTCATCTATAGCAGTAAGGAGGAAACAACAAGTAAAAAAAGACAAAAATATTATAAATGAAATCATATTATTTAGACAGTTTTTATCAAATCAACGTATATAATGACATCATTTCGATTGATTTGGATTGGAATTTTATGTCCGATTGGCCACCAAAACCACAAAATGAACCTATAACCTCTAAACAGAACGGACCGGAATGGCAAATCCTTGAGAAAGCTGTGCTGGCTTCTGTAGAAGAACAACGCCGTAGTCGTCGCTGGGGTATATTCTTTAAAACACTTACTTTTATTTATCTATTGTTCATTGTTGTGTTAATGGGCAAAGGTTGTTCGACCAGCAAAGAAGGCTCAGCAGCAAGTAGTAGCAGTGCTCATCTGGCTGTGGTTGATATTGTTGGAACCATTGATGCTTCAAGCAATCAAGCAGTAAATAGTGAAGATACGAATAAAGCGCTTAAACGCGCCTTTGAAGCTTCAAATAGCAAAGCAATTGCACTTAATATTAATTCTCCTGGCGGTTCTCCTGTTCAGTCGGATGAAATTTGGCAAGAAATTCGCTATTTGAAAAAAGAACATCCTGACAAGAAAGTCTATGCAGTGATTGGCGATATGGGTGCTTCAGGTGCTTATTATATTGCTTCTGCGGCTGATGAAATTATTGTGAATCCATCAAGTTTGGTAGGCTCAATTGGTGTCATTATGCCGAACTATGGCATTACTGGTTTAGCTCAAAAACTTGGAATTGAAGACCGTACTTTGACAGCGGGCACCAATAAAGACATTTTAAGTATGACAAAACCGATTAATCCTGTACAACGAGAGCATATTCAATCTGTACTCGATAATGTCCATACTCATTTTATTAATGCAGTGAAAGAAGGACGCGGGAAACGCTTAAAATCAAATGATCCTGCTATTTTCTCAGGTCTTTTCTGGACTGGCGAGCAAGCAATCCAGTTGGGTGTCGCTGACCGCTCAGGTAACATTACGAGCTTGATGCGTGAACTGAAGCTTGATAATAAAGTTGACTACACAATTGAACGTAATCCACTGCAATCTATTTTAGGTCGAATGGGAGCAGAAATGGGTAAAGGTTTAAGTGAGTCAGTTGCTCAACGTTTACAGACGAGCCAAGACGCAAAGCTACAATAATTTAAATCAGGATAACGGTATGTCAGTAAAACCGGTTATACACTTTGCGCATGCCAATGGCGTGCCGTCTAAGGTGTATCAAAAGTTGTTTGATCAATTAAAAGATGAGTATGACGTAATTTATGTTCCACTCATTGGGCCTGACAAACGTTATCCGATTACCAATCACTGGCCTTTTTTGGTTGATCAGGTGATTGATAGTATTGTACGCCAAGCGAAGGGGCGCAAGGTGATTGGACTTGGTCATTCGTTAGGTTCAGTTTTAACCTTAATGGCATCTTTTAAACGCCCTGAGCTTTTTTCACAAGTAATTATGCTAGATCCGCCTCTTATTTTGGGTCGATACTCTTTTGCTTTTCATATGGCAAAATTATTTAAACCTAAAATAGTCGATGACATGACACCTGCGGGTTTATCTGCACGTCGTCGTGAGCATTGGGAGTCTCGTGAGCAAGCCGCTGCATTGTTACGTCCAAAAGGTTTTTATAAAGACTTTGATGAAGACTGCTTTCAAGCCTATATTGACTATGCTTTAAAAGAAGATCCAGTTCGTGGCGGTGTTACTTTAACTATTTCTCGTGAAGATGAAGTTGCGATATTCCGTAAAAATCCTTCTTGGTGGTGGCTACCTATGCCAAAACCGAAAATGCCTGTACATCTAGTCGTGGGTAAAGAGAGTGCCTTCTTAAAAAGAGGTTTTCCTCAAATGGCAAAGCGTAAAATGGGAATTCCATTTAGTGTGGTTGAAGGAGGGCATATGTTCCCTCTAGAGCATCCAATTGATACAGTGAATTATATTAAGAAGCTTATTCATAGCAATTCACGCTAATAAGACTTTTATAAAAAAAGGACATGCATGCATGTCCTTTTTTTACTTACGTTGAGCAAATCTTTTACCAAGATGCAAAACGAATAGGGTGTTCAAGAATTTGATTACGGAAATAGGCTTGTCCATCTTTCCATGTCAGCTGGCCATTACATAACCATTCTGCAACTTGAGGATAAATAAAATGCTCAAGTTTATGTACACGTTCTGCCAAAGAAGCAACATTGTCATGTTCTTTGACTTCAATTGCAGATTGAGCAATTGCTTGACCAGCATCAAGTTCAGAAGTTACAAAGTGAACTGTACAACCATGCAATCGATCGCCCGTATTTAATACACGCTGATGTGTATTAACACCTTTATAAGCGGGTAATAGTGAAGGATGGATATTGAGCATTTTACCTTGCCATTTATCGACAAAGTTTGCAGTTAAAATACGCATGAAGCCAGCTAAAATAACGATATCAGCTTGCCATGCCATAAGTTGCTGATGCATCGCTTCATCAAAATCGGCACGACTAGGAAAGTCTTTATGCGAAATTACCGCTGTTGCGATATTGGCATTTTGAGCACGCTCTAGGGCATAAGCATCGGCTTTATTGGACAATACACCTACAATTTGCCCTGATAGACGTGCATCTATCAAGGCTTGTAAGTTACTGCCGTTCCCAGAGACTAGAACAGCAATTTTCATCATTCAAAGATCACACGAATTTTTTCGTCTGCACCTTCCACTGATTCAGCATTTTCTTGGATATGTCCGATTTTCCAAGCTTTTTCACCTTGAGCATTAAGCACTTCAATTGCTTTTTCTGCATCATTTGCGTCAACTGCAATGACCATACCTACACCACAGTTAAAGGTACGGTACATTTCAAAACGTTCTACATTACCTTCACGTTGTAGAAGTTTGAATAATTCTGGCCATTCCCAAGAAGCTTCATTAATGACAGCTTGAGCACCATTTGGTAATACACGCGGTAAGTTACCAGGTAAACCACCACCAGTGATGTGTGCCATAGCATGCACATCAACTTGTTTGCAAAGCTCAAGAACTGGTTTTACATAAATACGTGTTGGTTCCATTGCGACATCTGCAAGAGGACGGCCATCAATCACTTGAGTTAAGTCTACGTTCTTAACATCTAGGATTTTACGTAGTAATGAATAACCATTTGAGTGAGCACCACTTGATGCAACACCAATAAGTACATCACCAGATTTTACTTTAGAGCCATCAATAATTTTGCTTTGCTCAACAACACCCACTGCAAAACCAGCAAGATCGTAATCTTCACCTTCATACATACCAGGCATTTCAGCTGTTTCACCACCTACAAGTGCACAACCTGCAAGTTCACAACCTTTACCGATACCAGTAACTACGTTTGCAGCTACGTCTACATTTAAGTGACCAGTTGCATAATAGTCGAGGAAGAATAATGGTTCTGCACCACAAACCAAAAGATCGTTAACACACATAGCGACAAGATCTTGGCCGATTGTGTCATGACGATTAAGGTTAAGTGCTAAACGTAATTTAGTACCTACACCGTCAGTTCCAGAAACCAAAACAGGTTCTTCGTAACCTTTAGGAATTTTGCATAGTGCACCAAAGCCACCAAGTCCGCCCATTACTTCTGGACGAGTTGTACGTTTAGCGACTGACTTGATACGATCGACCAGTGCGTCGCCCGCTTCAATGTCAACACCCGCATCTTTGTAGCTTAAACCGGTATTTGGGGTAGAAGTTGAGTTGCTCATAAATGAAGTCTCCGCATTGGCGGCAGATTATAACCTGAATATACGAAACTCTTATGTTATTTATGCTCGAAAATGCTATCTTTAATAAAAATATTTTTCCATTTATAACGATTAAATCAAAAAAGGCTAGATTTTATGCAAGATCGTATACTGCGCCGTATTTTCTTACTCGCAGGTATTGTATTGCTGGTATGGGTATTATACTTGCTCAAGCCTGTGGTCATTCCATTTCTTGGTGCTTTTTTCCTGGCTTATTTATTCAGTCCACTTGTCGATGTTCTAGTAAAAATTAAGCTCCCTCGTTGGTTGGCAATTAGCATCGTTTTTATCGGTATCGGTGTAACTTTAACTGTTGCATTATGGTATTTGGTTCCACTCATCTGGAAGCAACTTGTTTATGCTCGAGATAGTATCCCTGCTGGAATTCACTGGATTAATGCAGAGCTACTACCTTGGATTTCTTCGACCTTCCATGTCCAACAAATGGAAATCGATACTGATCAAATGTCCAAAGCGGTTATGGATTATGTCCAGACCAATTACAGTGCCGATAGCATTCAGGCTGTTTTATTAAAGCTTGCACAATCAGGTCTGAATTTTATTCAGATTGGTGGAACACTCGTTTTAATTCCAATTATCGCTTTTTATTTTTTATTAGACTGGGACCGTATGTTGCAGAACTTACGTCGTCTCATCCCACGACCATATGAAGCCACTACCTTACAAATCGTTCGTGAATGTCATAGTGTTTTAGGAGCATTTGTTAAAGGTCAGTTCCTCGTTATGCTTTTGCTCGGTGTGGTCTATGCGGTAGGTCTACAATTAATTGGGTTAGAGGTTGGACTTATTATTGGTATGGTCGCAGGCCTTGCCAGTATTATTCCTTATTTGGGATTTGCAGTCGGCATTATTGCAGCCATTATTGCAAGTCTATTTCAGTTTGGAATGGACTGGACTCACTTGTTACTCGTTGGTGTGGTTTTTATGATTGGTCAAGCTGTAGAAGGCTATATTCTACAACCATTCCTACTCGGTGATAAAATTGGTCTTTCACCAGTTGCTGTTGTATTTGCTGTTTTGGCAGGCGCGCAACTTGCTGGTTTCTTAGGAATGCTCATCGCATTACCAGTGGCTGCGGTCATTGTTGTACTCTTAAAGCACTTAAGGGATAACTATGAAAAGAGTAGCCTTTATGGTGCGTATTCGGAATTATTTGTGCAAGAGGGTAATATTCAGCAAATTCATGTAGAAACTGAAAATACTAAACTTGATCTTGAAGTTAAAACACAGCAAGATACAGATACACCAAATCTTTCAGATCAGAAATAATTTCAAGGCCAATTCATTATATGCGTCAACTCCAACTGGATATAGAACCTCAACTTGATGCCCGAATCAGTGATTTTTCGGGACCAGGTTGGGGGCATGTAGTCGATGCAGTGCGTCAACTACATGCAGGTCTAGTCAATAGATTTTATATCTATGGTGGAGCTGGAACAGGTAAGAGTCATTTGCTTTCAGCGATTTGTGATTCTTATTTAGAAGTAGGCAAGTCAGCAATAAAAGTTTCACTGTTGGAACTTCTTGATGCTCCGATTGAGGCAATTACTTGTTTAGAGCATTATGATTTAGTTGCTTTAGATGATATTGAATCTATTAGTGGCGTGCCGCACTGGCAAAAAGCTGTGTTTCATTTAATGAATAACCATGAAGGACAACTTGTATTTTCTTCACGGGTTGCGCCGATTGAATTAAAACTCGAGTTACCAGACTTACAATCACGTCTTACCCAAGCGGTCAGTGTAAAAGTGCCAAGTGGAAGTTTATACGCAGACCGTTATGCTTTAGTCACTTCTGTTATGGCTAGACGTGGTATCCATTTCGATCAGCAGATTGTCGACTATTTACTTTTACATGGGCCGCATCAAGCTTCTGTTTTATTACAAACCGTAGCACAGTTAGAAAAACTTCTTAAAGGTGAGAAGACTAAGCTTTCAAATGCAACGTTAAGACAAATTTATGCTTTAATTGATGAGTACCAACAATAAATTGTTTCATACATCTCGTTATTTCTTTGGTTGGGGTGAACTTGGGTTTTTTGCTAAAAAAATAATGAACTATTAAATACTTATGCTTTTAACTTTAAAGTGTATTGTTAAATTTTTTTCTAAGAAAATTTTCATATATCAATAGATGCTTAAATAACCAAATATTTATAAAGTTATATGAACAAAATGACCGGATAGGCCGATCAAAATATCTTGAGAAATTCTGATTCCTGTGACAAAGTACGCACAAAGGATGCGATTGCAAAAGTGGACACTTTGCAATATTGACAAAGAAAAATGAAAAAAATAGGTAAGGAGAAGGGTATGCTCAAACGGAGCATTGCTTTTGCATTATTGGCTGCTGCTGGGCACGCTTATTCTGCTGATATTCAAGTGACAAGTTTAGCTGATGAAGATAAAGATGATACGGTATGTACGCTTAGGGAAGCTGTACAGTTCCTAAATTATCGTGGCTCATCTAATGCAGCTGACGTTGAAAAATATGCAAATGGGTATCATGGTTGTGGAAATAAAGATGCTTCATCAAATATTATTTTACAGCGCGATCAAGAATATAGCTTAAATAGCAGAATAACGATTACAGCTCCCCTTACAATTAGTACAGCAAAAAATGATTCTACATTAGTTGATACTGATCAGCCTGGTTCTCATAATGCAACTATCAAAATGGTCGGTACAGATCAATTATTTAAAATTGATGATGGTAGCGTTGAAAAAGCTTCTTTTGCTGTCACCTTAAGTGATCTTAACTTACAAGGTGCAGGCGCAAACTCTAATGTGTTAACAGGTGGTTTAATTTTAAACCATGAAAAATTGACTATTCAAAACTCTCGATTGATTGGTGGATATGCCAATCAGGGTGGGGCGATTTACAATCAAGGATTGTTATCGAAAACAGGTCAAACAGCTGGCTTTGTAACTATCATAAATAGTTTGATTCAAAATAATAAAGCAACCCAAGGCGGCGTCATTTACAGCGAGCAGCCTTTATATTTAGTGACCCAATCTGTAGTCCGAGATAATGAAGTTTCTTCTGCAGATGGTGCCTTATTTTATGGCGCAACAAAATTTGATGATGAAAGTACTGGTGGATACTTAAATGTACGTGCCATAGGCTTTAGTAATAGTACCTTTTTCCATAATAAAGTTGGTTTTATTGCAAACATTAAAGATGGAATGTTTGTTAATAATATTACAATGATTAAAAATGCAGCAGGTTTATTTTTAGATGCTCCTCAAGGAAATGCTTCTGTTTCTAACAGTATTTTAGTCGGTAATGGGGTTAACTGTACTCCAAATACAAATGATCAAACTGTTGTCCAAAGCAACTTAGTAACCACTGACTGTAATCGCAATGCTTCTGCAAAGCTGCCTAATATACTTTTGCCTACGAGTGAAAAGTTAATTGCTGGTGATAGTGATGAAGGCATATGTGATGTAAGTGCTAAAGACGGCTTGTTATGTCCATTTAATACACCAAAAGATAGTTTCCTTGGCTTTTTTAAACCACGATTACTTGAGAGCTATAACACTTTAGCTGACTCCTTAATTATTAATAAAGGACGTTTATATAGTGATGGCTCATCAATTGGTTTAGCGAGTTGTGAGAAACTTGATCAACGTGGAAAAAACCGTAGTGGTTATGATGAGTTATGTGATTTAGGGGCAATTGAATATATTTTAAATAATGAAATCGCAACAGTAGGGCAAGATATTAAATATGGACAAGTTGCAAAATTTAATATTTTAAATTCTTTAAGTGAAGCAGATTTGGTCACACCAGCTACATGTAAGCGTTTATTTGGTGACCGTCCAGATGGAAAAGAATGGCAACCAGGTTGTCTAAAAATAAAACAAAGTACTGATACGCCAGTCTCTAAAGGTAGTGTAACCATAGACCAAAATGGAAACGTGGTTTATACGCCAAATGGAAACTGGCATGGTGCGGACATTTTTAGTATTCAAGTCGTTACGAGTGTATCAAGATTTAATGATGGAACCGATTTCCAATATGTCTCGATTCCAGCAACCGTAGTCCAAGAACCTGTATCTGGTATTGAAGATAAGTCTGTTAGTACCGGTGGTGGGGGAAGTGTCGGTGGTGGATTAATTTTAGGATTATTCGGATTAATTGCATTGCGCCGTTTCAAGTCATAATCAGGGATGAGGACTATGAAAAACTATAAAAAAGCAGTATTAGCATTAGCTGTGCTAGCGGCTATGCCACTTTTTGCTGATACAGCAAATCAAAGAATCGAAGTGACAACTTTTGCAGATGAAGATGGTGAAAACCCTAATGCGTGTTCGTTAAGGGAAGCGATAAAAGTTGCTGAAACACGAAGATCTGATTATGGATGTACAGTCTATAACACTTCTAAAAGTCAGGTAATCCAATTAAAAGCAGGAACTTATACATTAAACAAAGAATTGGTTCCAAATGCAGATATTGCGATTTATGGGTATGGTGAAAAAGATCAAGATAAAAATTGGGCAGAAAAAAGTGTTTTAACCAATGATTATCCAGCATTACAACCGTTACAGACGAGAATTAATGCTGCTGGTAAGTCACGTATCTTTAATACAGCGGTAAATAAACAACCTTTATTTCTTCAAAATATTATTTTGGAAAATGGTTCAGCACCAGACTTTGGTGGTGCTATTTATGCAGGTGGTAATGTTACCTTATTAAATAGTCAAATCTTGAACTCGCAAGCGTCTAAAGGTGGTGCTATTTTCCTCGGTGGCGATAATGTTAATTTGTCGGCAACTCACTCTTTGATTCAAGGTAATAATGCAACATCTGGAAGTGTACTTTCAATGAGTTGTTGGAATGGCACAGCCTATACAAAACGGGAAGTAACATTTACCTCTTCTAGTGTTATGAGTAATGGTTCAAATAGTTCTAATAATACTTTTGAGTTTTGCGGAGAGCCGAAAGCAACCTTTACAATTAATACAATAGCTAAAAATATTGCAAATACAGTAAATGGTAGTATTTTGAAATTTACTGGTGATGCTACTCCTAACGGTACTCCTAATCCTTCAACCATACTTAGCGCTAACAGTAGTTTAATCTTAAAAAATAATACTATTGTTGAAAATAATGCTTATACCACGTTTTTATATGACACATTAGGAAGTAAAGAATTAAGATTTAATTTAATCGGTTATAATCCGGGAACCTATGCCTGTCATTATTTTATAGGGCCAGCCACTGATTTAAAAAATGCTGGTTTCATACTATCTTTTAACGCATTAAATTTGACGAATGATGCTGGAAAATGTGATCTACCAACGGAAGCTCTTACGTCTACACATCGAACTGTTGATATAGCAGGCCAGTCTTTTGACTCATTATTAGAACCTTTACATTCAGCTGGGCCAGAGACTGGTTTTTTACCAATTTATTATCCTAAAAATAATATAAGTGGTAAGAATCTAGTAGATGTAGACCCAGAGGGTAAAGACTCATGTACTTCTATCGACCAGCGCGGACTTTCACGCCTTGCCGATAGTAAATTATATTATCAACCAAATGGTCGTAATAGCTGTGATATTGGTTCGATTGAACTAATGAAACTGACCGCTGGAGATATAAAAGGTTTAGGTAATACGTCACTTACAGATCTGCTTGCAAAATATCAATCTCAATATGATACGGTTCAGAAGAATATCTTGAATCCAGATTATGCATATTTATTAAATGTATTAAAAATCGATTCAGCAAATTACAAGAACCTTCTTGATCAAACTAAAGCAAATGCAAAATATCGAGCAATTTATATCGACTTAAAGGCAAATGGTTTACCTTTACCAAATGAAGATAGTAGTCATTTATTAAAGTTCTTTAATACATCTGATTATAATATTAATCTTGAAACTGTCGGTACAGGATTGATCGACGATAAAGTTACAAACATTAAAAAGGATGATGGACTTTTTTGTGAATGGAATGATGCTTTACAGCAAATTATATTCTATCGTTCAGATGATATTATTACCCAAGCAGGCGATTATAACTATTGTAAATATACAATTAGCAGTAAAGATGGCACTACTCAATCATCTGGGTTATTAGAAGCCCGATTTGATAATATCCCACCAGTTGCTGGTGATGGAACTGTAACTTTTAAATATTTAGCAAATGAAGTCATTCCTTTGAATTTATTACAGTATGCGAATGATGATGGAGATGGTCCTACAAGTACACTTAAGACAAAGCCAAATAAACCTAAATTTTGGGTGAATGATCAGGGTGTAGAGTTACCGATTTATATACCAAGTAAAACTTCAAAGGATGGTATTTTCAAGGTAGTCAAAGCAGATCGAGAAGGGCCATGTCCTAAAGATGATAGCGGTAATACTTGCTATGGTGGTAACATCTATATTCAAGCGAGTAACGTATTTAACACCTTCAATGATACATTGACTTACTATGTTTATGATGCAGATGGAACTATTTCAGCTAAAGCAGGAACGATTAATTTAGTAAGTACAGCAACTACAACAGATGATTCTCGAAGTGGAGGTGGAGGAAGTATTGGAATTTTCTCTCTGGCATCCTTGCTAAGTTTGATTGTCTATAGACGTTACCGTAAATAAGCATAAATAAAAAAAGCCTCCATAGGAGGCTTTTTTTATTTCTTGTTAGATTTTTGAATGGCACATTATTAAAAAAAACAGTTTTTAGTGCTCTAAATATTTGTTGATATATTCTTCACGTATAGCGGTTCTTTCATCAGCACTTGCTTTGAGCATGCGTTGACGTAAATCATTACGTTCTTGTGTACTCATTTTTTGCCAAGCTTCACGCATTTTCTGTTTTTCTGCATCTGGAAGTTGGTTGAACCAATCCATACGTTGTTGCAGATTAGCGCTTTGGTTTGCTGGTAATTCTTTTAAGCTTTGATAGCGTTTAATTACTGCTCGTTGTTCTTCTTCAGACAAAGCATTCCAAGTATCATCTACTTGAGTATTGGCATCTTTAGAAAAAATCCAGAAACGTTCAAAACCCGCAAAACTGGTTTGCAGGAAACTTAATGAACAAAGGATAAGTGCTAACTTTTTAGCTACCATGTTGAACTTTATCCTCACCCAACACCATCAGCATTTCTAAATCTTCCACCATTTGTGGTGATAATTTAGGATTTACAACCACTTGATTTTGTGGCTTATCCATCATATCTACCGAATTAGGTAAAATAACAAAACCAGTAATTGCTGCTGCAAGTGCAAAACCAGTCATTTTCCAGACACTATAAAAAGAGGCTGGTTTTTGTTGGATATGGTCAAGCACATGATTCATCACCACTGTTTTATTTTTATGGTGATGGGCCAAACTATCGAGTTTAGACGTCACCTTTTTAGTGAAATCATCATGATTCATTAGAACCTCCCATGGGATTTAAATGCGCTAAGTACTCTCTAAGTCCCTGAATTGCTCGATGATAATGGGTTTTTACACTACCTTCAGTACAGTTCATAATTTGCGCTGTGGTGTGGGTATCGAAACCTTCCCAAGCACGTAACATGAAAGCTTGTTGTTGACGAACAGGTAGTTTTGCAATCGCTTCCTGAATTTCTTCTATGGTCACTGCTTGATCTAGAAAATCTGCTGGATTGATTGCTTTTTCATCGACAATATCAATGATTTCTTCATCATCATTGTCTAGACTAACTTTTTTGAAGAATGAAAATGGATTTGCTCGACGAGCTTCTTTGCGGCGCCAATCCTGAAGTTTGTTGTTTAGAATGGTATAAAACAGCGGATACCATTCTTCAGTACTTCGATCGGCGTAAGACTTGTGTAAAGCAATAAATGCTTCTTGAACCAAGTCCATGGCAATGCCCTGTTGACCTTGGGTAGCACTTTCCATCATCACTAAAGCACGTCCAGTAACATCTTGCATAAAAACCTTTAGGCGTTGTTCAGCCGTGCTGGCATGAACACTAGATGCTTCCGATCGAGACTTTTTCGGTGCTAAATCCATGGAGATGGAAAATCCTGTCATTGGACGTACCCACCTTATCTTCAATATATCTCTTATATAACGTTGAAAAGAGGTGGGAGGTTGACAACAATCGGCTATTTTTTAGTAGTGTAAATGATTTTTTTCACAAATATGAGCGATGTAAAATAAATTAACGTTTTATTGGCGTTGGCGAACCATTTCAAAAAAGCAAATTGATCCTGCAATTGCTACATTTAACGACTCTTGACCACCTGGTTGCGGTATCGTTACTGATTGTGCATGCTCTAAAGCGTAATCACTTGCGCCTTGTCCTTCGTTGCCTAAAATCCAAACACATGGTTTTGAAAGATCTTTTGAATAAAGACTAGTCGAGCGATGAGAGCTTGTAACGAAAACAGGAATATCGAATTTAGGAAGAATATCGGTCAAGTGAAAGTTTTCAAAGCAAGACAGGCTAAAATGTGCCCCCATACCTGCCCTTAAAACACGTGGAGACCAAAGTGAGGCAGAGCCTTGTGTACAAATAATTTGTTTAATATTCGCTGCTGCTGCAGACCGTAATAATGTACCTACGTTACCTGGGTCTTGTACATTTTCGAGAATTAGAGTGTCTACGTTATAGTCAATCGTTGATGCAGTTTTAGGCAAATCAATAATAGCTAAGCAAGGAAGGGTATTACCTAAGGTACTTAAGTCTTTATATAAAACTTCGCTAATAATAAAGACATGACCTTGGTGAAGTTCAATGATTTTCTTTAAATCGGGATGTTCTAAGGCTTGTTCAGTTGTAAACAAAGAAAAGAGTTTTTTCTGTTGTTGTAACCAAGCTAGGCAAAGGTGAGTACCTTCAAGAACCGTTTGTTGATGCTTTTTTCGGGCGCTATTGAGTTCAATTAAACCACGCAAATGTTTAATTTTTGCATTGTCTTTTGATTCTAAAAAAATAACCGCCATAAGGATATATCCAAAAGGGCGTCATCATACTATATGACGCCCTCTATAATTTAATTATTAATGATAGCTTGTTACGCGTTCAACTTCGTTTTTAGACCCGATAATTACCGGAACACGTTGGTGAAGCTCTGTTGGTTCAATATCTAAAATACGAACACGGCCTGTAGTTGATGAACCACCTGCTTGTTCGATGAGCATACTCATTGGGTTAGCTTCATACATTAGACGTAAACGACCAGCTTTTTTCGGGTCTTTTAAGTCATATGGATAAAGGAAGATACCACCACGGCATAAAATACGGTGAATATCACCCACCATACATGCTACCCAACGCATATTGAAATCTTTTTCACGTACAGATGTTTTACCTGCAAGTAACTCTTCAATATATTGTTTCACTGGTTGTTCCCAATGACGCTGGTTAGATGCGTTAATTGCAAATTCTTGAGTATCTGCTGATACTTGAATATTCTCTGTAGTAAGTAAGAATGTTTGAGTTTCTGGATCTAAAGTAAAGAAAGCTACACCATTTCCAACTGTTAAAGCCATCATTGTTGATGGGCCATATAACACATAACCAGCAGCGACTTGTTGAGTACCTGCTTGCATGAAATCTTGCGCTTGTGTAACTGCATTTTTTGCAGGGAGAATCGAGAAGATTGTTCCTACGCACATGTTGATATCAATATTACTTGAACCATCTAATGGGTCGAATAGTACCAAGTATTCGCCGTTTTCTTGCGCAGGTGTAAAATCATCAAGTTCTTCAGACGCAAGACCACCTACGTGAGGATGAACTTTTAAAGCATCAATTAAATAGTCATTAGAAATCACATCAAGTTTTTTCTGTGTTTCACCTTGAACATTTTCATTACCTGCACTACCTAAAATTCCAGCCAATGCACCTTTTTGTAGGGCTTGGTCAATGGTTTTACAAGTCGTCGCAATCGTGTCGATAACTTGGGCCAACTCAGGTGTAAGGTTCCCTTTTTCTTGTTGTAAAAATTGGGACAATGTGAGGTTGGACATAAAAAAACGCTCCTGTGCGCAAGCATCAAAATGAGTCAAATAAATACGTGGCATATTCTAGATGAGAATGCCGGAAAATAAAAATTATCTTACTTTATTTGTGTTGCATTTATGCTTACAAGCCCCATTTTACGTGGTATGTTGTTTGCATAGCAAAGGAATGTATATTTAGGAGAATCGAAATGACAACTAAGAAGTTTGATGCGACCCCAACGGCAGGTGAACCAATCAATTTAGAAGAAATTTCGAAAGAAAGTGTTCAGGAGGCTTGGAAAGATTATGAAGCAAAACCTGAATATAAAGCTTTTAATAAGCACGATTTGATTGAGTCAATGCAACATTCAGAAGAAGAGGAAAATAAATCTTCTTAAATTAAGAATGCAAAAATAAACGCCCATATTTGGGCGTTTATTTTTTTAGATGTTTTATTTTAATAGGGGAGGAACCGCTTCATAGTTAATTTCAACACGGCGGTTTTCTTTCCATGCTGATTCGTCATGTCCTGGATTAACTGGCGCTTCTTTACCATAACTTACCGCTTCAAGTTGCTGTGGATTTACACCACTTGTAATAAGGTAACTTTGAACGGCTTTTGCACGACGCTCACCTAAAGCCATGTTGTATTCACGCGTACCGCGCTCATCTGTATGACCAGTTAATGCAACTTTTGAGTTTGCATTGGCCATGAGGAATTGAGCATGGGCTTGAAGAGTTTGATAGTCTTCAGCAGATAAATCACTACTGTCGTAATCGAAGTGAACAACACGTTTAGCTAAAGCAGCTTTATTTGCCTCAGTTACACCTTTTGATGAAGCACCTGCCAAATTTTGGGCATTTAATGCAGCATCTTCACTTAAACCTGTTGTGTTTACGGTGCTTGGGTTTGTAGTACCAGCATTTGCAGTCGTTGCTGGTTTACGGCTCGCACAACCTGTCATGACAAGCGCTACACTAAGTAGAGGAAAAGCCAAATATTTGATTGATTTCATCATCATCTCCATCAATGGAAGAAAAAGTTATTTAGGTGCCCAGGCTGGTTCACGTACTTCACCTTGCTCACTCGGTAAATTCATACGGAAACGACCATCAGTGGACATGATAGACAGTAAACCACGGTTTCCTTCACGAGTTGCGTAAACCACCATTTGCCCATTTGGTGAGAAACTTGGTGATTCATCTAAACTGGTTGGGGTAAGAATATTGACAATGCCTGTATTAATATCTTGGATAGCAACTTTATAGTTACTACCACTTGGTCGATGCACCAGTGCAATTTTTTTACCATCTGCACTTAAAGTGCCACGAGCATTAAACGACCCTTTAAATGTTAAACGTTTTACTGAGCCATCTCCAAAATCATAGCGATAAATTTGAGGAGAGCCTCCACGGTCAGATGTGAAAATAAAAGCTTTTCCATCTGGTGTATAACGTGCTTCTGTATCAATGCCTGAGTCATTTGTCATACGTTTGACTTGGCGAGTTGATAAATCCATTTGATAAATTTCAGGGTTACCATTCATCGATGCTGTAAATAGCATTGATTTACCATCTGGGGAAAAGCTTGGTGCACCATTTAAGCCTTTAAAGCTAGTCAGTACTTCACGTGTTCCTGTAGAGAGATCTTGTAAGTAAATTGCTGGGCGTTTAGTTTCAAAAGAAACATAAGCAATTTTTTTAGCGTCCGGAGTCCATGCCGGAGACAAAATCGGGTCGCGTGAAGAGAGAACAGTCTTTGGTTGTTCACCATCTGTATCAGCAATTTGTAAGGTGTAACGTTCCGCTGGGGTTGCGGGATTACGTAGTACATAGGCAATACGACCACTAAAATCACCTGCAATACCAGTCAATGCTTGATAAATAGCGTCACTTACCATATGTCCTGCTTGGCGCACACGTGAAGCAGGGACATTTAGCAATTCATTCAAAAGATATTGCTGTTTTTGCACATCATAAAGCTGGTAATGAACTTCAAACCCATCAGCCGTTTGCTTAATTTGTCCAGTAACAACATATGGAATACCAGCAGCTTGCCAATCAGATGCTTGAATTTGATTAATTGCAGCATTTGCAGGTAAATTTTTTGATGAACTTGTAAAGCGGCCTGAACGGTTTAAGTCAGTCTCAACAATAGGGTAGAGACCATTGTCATTATTAAATGGAACAATAGCGATTTTTGGCGCCTGATCAGGTGCTTTTGCAATTTCTAAATGTAATTGAGCAAAAGCAGCTGTCGGTGCAAGAGGACTTAATGCTGTAAGCAACGTTAAGGCTAGAAGGTGTTTGCGGGTCGTTTTCATAGGTTTAAAGTCATTAAAGGCATTTTTGTGACTGTGGATTTTGTAACATAGTTACATGCCTTAAACTATTTAAAGCATGTAACAATATACTTATTTTGCAGTAAATGTTGAACTGAATGACCTTGCTTCACGTCGAGCATCAGGATCGGATGGCATTGGGTAAGGTGCAGCAGAACGAATCGCAGCTTCAACACTCGCTTTAACATCTGGGTTGCTAGAGCTAACAATAACTGATAATACAGCTCCACTATCGCTGAGAGTGACACGCGCAGTTGCTTTCTGACCCGATGTTCCTGCTGGGATATCCCAAGCATTTCGAATTTTCTGTTCAAAATCACGTTTCGCTGAAGATGCAATTTTTTTGGCTTCACCCTTTTTCTGTGCAGCTTCTTCCTGTGCTTTTTTGGCAGATGCAGCTTTTTCTTCTGCCTCAGCCTCAGCTTTACGCTTAGCCTCTTCAGCCGCTTTTTGCTGTTTCGCTTTCGCATCAGCTTCAGCTTTACGCTTAGCATCTTCAGCCGCTTTCTGCTTTTTAGCCTTCGCGTCAGCTTCGGCTTTATGCTTAGCCTCTTCAGCCGCTTTTTGCTGTTTGGCTTTTGCATCAGCCTCAGCTTTACGCTTAGCCTCTTCAGCCGCTTTCTGCTTTTGGGCCTTCGCATCAGCTTCAGCTTTATGCTTAGCCTCTTCAGCCGCTTTCTGCTTTTGGGCTTTCGCATCAGCTTCAGCTTTACGCTTGGCTTCCTCAGCTACTTTCTGCTGTTTAACTTTCGCATCTTCAGCTGCTTTACGTTTAGCATCTTCCGCAGCTTTTCGGGCTTCATGTTTAGCTTTTGCCTCAGCTTCAGCCTTACGTTTTGCTTCTTGCTGTGCCTGAAGTTTTGCATTTTCTGCTTCACGTTTTAGTTTTGCATCAGCCTCAGCTTTACGTTTGGCTTCCTCAGCAACTTTGCGAGCTTCACTTTGTTCATGTTTAGTTTTTGCTTCAGTTTCAGCTTTACGCTTTTGTTCAGCTTCAACTTTTGCAGCTTTCGCTTCAGCTTGACGCTTAGCTTCAGCCTGCTGTTTTTGAGCTTCCTCTAAACGTTGTTGTTCCGCAGCTTGCTTCGCTTTAGCCGCTTCTTCAGCTTTACGTTTTTCCTCAGCTAATTTTGCTTGCTCAGCTTTTTGCTTTTGGGCAACCAGATGTTGTGCTGTTGGTGGAGGAGGTGGCACTGGTACTGCTGGAATATTTTGAGGAAGATTTTCATCCACAATTGGGCTTAAAACTTCTTCCGCCTGATTTTCTGCAGTAGTTTGTTGCTCAACTTCTTTTGCTAAAGGTGGTGGTAAATCTTCTGGCTTAACTAAGATAGTCGTCAGCTTTTTTGGCTGTTCAGGTGGTTTACTTAAGCCTAAAAAAAGCAAGCCGACAATGGCAATTGCATGAACTCCAAGTGTGAAGCCCAATGCAATCGCATTTTGTTTAAAAGGAGGCTTTTGATTTTTGTTCATAGCTTATTTTAAAGGCTCTGTCAGAAGGCCAACTTGAGTTAAACCTGCTTCTTGTAAACTTGCCATCAATGATACGACTTCGCCGTAAGGGCGCGACTTATCACCATTCACTAAAACCGTAAGTTGTTTGTTTTCCTGCTCAGCTTGTTTTTGTGCTTCACTTAAAACAGATTCAAGCTTTTCACGAGAAAGTGGCTCGTTGTCTTTATAATCTTGATATTGAAGATAAATATTGCCATCTTTACCAATCGTTACCATGGCTGGCATATCTTTGGATTCAATTGGACGATTATTTGCCTGCGGTAAATCAACTTTAATACCGCTAGTAATCATGGGCGCAGTCACCATGAAAATAACTAAAAGTACTAGCATTACATCGATATAAGGCACGACGTTCATGTCACTTTTTAATGGTTTTTTTATGCGCTCAAAGCGCCCTGAACGTTGAATGGCCATTATGCATCTTCCTGTGATGAACCCACAGATTGACGTTGCAATAAAGCAATCATCTCTTCGGCAAATAGTGCGCGGTCAGAGTAGACGCTTTCACCTTTAGCCGTAAAGTGGTTAAAAGCTAATACCGCAGGAATTGCAGCAAATAAACCAATAGCAGTTGCAATAAGCGCTTCAGCAATACCCGGCGCAACTGTTGCTAAAGTCACTTGATCAACGGCAGCCAAACCGATAAAGGCATTCATGATTCCCCAAACTGTACCGAATAAACCGATATATGGAGCAACAGAACCGATACTTGCTAGAGTGCCTAGGCCATATTCAAGGGTACCCTGATCACGACTTAAACCTACACGTAAAATACGCTCGGTGCCTTCGATCGTTTGAGAGGTAGACGCGTTACGCTTTTTAAGTTTGAAAAACTCACTCAGTCCTTGATAAAAGATATCCTCAAGGCCTGAGCGTTTTGAATTGAGTTGTGCGTTGTTATAGAGCGTATTAAGTTCAGCACCAGACCAGAACATTTTTTGGAAATGTTCATCACCTTGACGTGCTTTTTTATAACCCATATGTAACTTGGCAATTAAGTACCAACTAAAGATTGATGCTAACAATAAAATTAGCATGACCAATTGGACGACTGGACTTGCTTGTAAGATAAGGTCAGAAATATGCAGGGTTGATTCAATGTTTGTTGCCATAGTTACATATGCCTGTTGCTTTTTTTAGTCTTGTTCCAATTCTTTACGAATAAGATCACGTATTTCTTCAGGAAGGCGACGTGGCATCATTTCTTTACTTAAACATGCCAATTCAACCTCGCCAGAAGCAAGCAAGATTTCACCACGATAAATATTTTGTTGCAACACAAATGACGCAGCTTTACATGAAACTACACGTGCTGTAACAGTAATTAAGTCATCCATTAAAATAGGACGCATGTATTTCACATCAATTTTATGAACAACAAAGTTGTAATCTTTTTGACGCCAGTAATGGTCAACACCAGCAGCGCGGAGCCATTCTGTACGGGTACGTTCCATATAGCGAATGTGGTTGGCATGGTAAACAATACCACCTGCGTCCGTATCTTCGATATAAACACGAATGTTGAATTCAAAATGATTCGCCATGAGAGTATTCCGTTTTAGTTCACTATAGAGCTTTATATTTAAAATATGACTGCTGAATAAAACATCAGTTCTATCTCAAGTCATACATCTGCTTTTAAATACGGGGCAGTTTAGCAGATTGCATACTAAGTCCTATGGCACAACCTTTCAATTGCGATGGCTGTCTTTGTTGTCTAAAACCGTACCCTCTATGACAAGCATATTGTTAAGTTAAGACTGTTTCCACGCAGCCTGAACTTGTTTAGCTATATTGGGATAATCTAATACAAATCTTATATGCAGCTCAGTTCCTGTTTTTAAGGCCTTATTATCTACAATAAAATAGGGGCTATGATTTGGTGCAGCTTGAGTTAAATCATGATTTTCTGGTGTTGCACCCAAAAAAATAAAAAATGAGGGCATTAATTTGCCATAATAGGCAAAATCTTCACTTGCGCTTGCATTATGATCCAAAACATGAAGTTTTGAGTCTCCAACAACCTTGAGTAATGTGGGTTGAATAAGTTGAGTCAGTGCTTTGTCATTCATTGTTACTGGAGCATAGGGCGCAATTTCAACTTTGGCAGTCACATCATTGGCTTGAGCATTATGCTCTATCATGGCTGGTAAACTTTTTAAGATATTTGCCCGTATCTGTTCGTTATTAGAACGAATAGTCCCCACCATATTAACTTGTTCAGGAATTATATTTCCTGCTGTGCCACCCTGAATATTACCAATACTCACTACACCCATACCTTGGGTGAGATCAGTCCTTCGGCTAATAAGGCTTTGTAAATTATTAATCATTTGTGCCGATGCATAAATTGGATCTCTACCTAACCAAGGGGTAGAGCCATGTACTTGCTTGCCGTTGACTTGGATACGTAAATGATCTGCACTATTTAAAATAGCACCGTCTTTATAATAAAGATGTCCACTTTGCATACCAGATATGACATGTATGCCAAAAATGGCTTCAGGTTTATAGTCTCTAAATGCTCCATCTGCGATCATTTTTCTTGATCCGATTTGATCACCTTGCGTGAAATTGTCTATATCTGCTCCACCTTCTTCAGCGGGTTGAAAAACAAAGACAACGGTACCTGATATTTTATCTTTATTGGCAGCCAGAATTTTTGCAGCCCCTAATAACATTGCAGTGTGCGCATCATGTCCACAAGCATGCATTACATAGGTTTCTTTACCTTGGTAAATTGCTTTTTGTTTACTTGCAAATGGCACACCACTTTTTTCTTCCATAGGTAGTGCATCCATATCGGCTCTAAGCGCAATAATAGGGCCGGGTTTATTTCCTTTTAAAATACCTACAACCCCTGTTTTTGCATAACCCGTTTTGACTTGAATGCCATAAGACTTTAATTCTTTTTGAACAAGTGCAGATGTTTTAAATTCCATATTGCCAAGTTCAGGATTTTGATGAATATGTTGTCTTAACTGAATGACCTGATTTTCATTTTGTTGTGCAGCATCTTTGATCCAATCTGCTAGGCTCAGTTGACTCATTAAGGCGAATGGCAGAAGTAAAGCGGCTTTTTTGTACATGTCCTTATCCTAAAAATATTATTGTTCATAAGATTTAATATCTAGATTTCTTATAATTCAGTTTTTAAAAATATTAAAAAATCAATAAGGTATAAATAAAGACTTAAAAGGTATAGAGTAATTAACTTATTGATAAGACAGTTATTATTTGAGTTAAAAAGAATAGTTAAATTAAAAAAGGAAGAGAAAAGTCTCTTCCTTTGATTAGTTTTTAGGCTCAGGGGGCGTCATTCCAAACTGTAAATAAGATTGGTTGGTTGCTATACGACCTCGTGCGGTACGCATGACATAACCTTGTTGAATTAAATAAGGTTCAATCACGTCTTCAAGTGTACCGCTATCTTCAGCCATGGCAGCTGCAAGCGCTTCAACTCCAGCAGGACCGCCATCAAAACGCTCGAGTAACATGCTCAAATAACGACGGTCTAGGGTATCTAGACCAGCTTTATCAACATTGAGCATATCAAGCGCACGTTGTGCCATTTCATGAGTCACCTCACCCGTACCTTTTACTTGTGCATAGTCGCGAACACGTCGTAATAAACGATTGGCAATACGCGGTGTACCGCGTGAGCGACGAGCTACTTCTTCTGCACCTTCAACTGTAATTGGTACATCCATGAGGTTTGCAGAACGTGACACGATATGAGTTAGGTCTTCTACAGAGTAGAACTCAAGACGCTGCACAATACCAAAACGGTCGCGTAGAGGTGAGGTGAGTAAGCCGGCACGTGTGGTGGCAGCAACGAGCGTAAAAGGTGGTAAATCTAGTTTAATTGAACGAGCAGCAGGGCCTTCACCAATCATGATATCGAGTTGGTAATCTTCCATTGCCGGATACAGAATTTCTTCAATCACTGGAGAAAGACGGTGAATTTCATCAATAAATAAAACATCGCCTTCTTCAAGGTTGGTGAGCATTGCAGCCAAATCACCCGCACGCTCTAAAACAGGTCCTGAAGTGGATTTGAGATTGCCACCCATTTCACGAGCAATAATATTGGCAAGCGTGGTTTTTCCTAAGCCCGGTGGACCGAAAATCAGTGTGTGATCGAGTGCTTCCCCACGACCACGAGCCGCACCGATGAAAATTTCCATTTGCTCGCGTACAACTGGCTGTCCAATATAATCGGCAAGTGAAGTCGGTCGAATAGCCCGATCAAAATGATCTTCAGGTTTTTCTGTTCCACTGATTAGACGGTCTTGCATAAATGTATTTACTTCATCATTGATTTAAGAGCAGCACGAATAATATCGGCTGATTCAGTGTAATCGGCTTTAACCGCAGCTACAGCTTTTTGTGCTTCAAGTGGTTTATAACCTAAAGACTGTAATGCTGCTTCTGCTTCAGCAACAGGAGAGTTTGCAGCAAATTGAATTTGAGGCATGGTAGCCACAGTTGAAGTGCCTTGAGCCAAGGTTTTGAAACGGTCACGTAGTTCAATCATTAAACGTTCAGCCGTTTTTTTACCTACGCCTGGAACTTTGACCAAAGTGTTTACATCGTCATGTTCAATTGTGTGTACTAGCAATTCAACACTTAAAGTAGAGAGAATACCTAATGCCATTCTCGGGCCAACACCATTTACTTTTAATAAGGTGCGGAAAATTGTTTTCTCTTGAGCATCACTAAAACCATAAAGCTGCTGAGCATCTTCACGGACGACCAAATGCGTCCATAGCGTAACTTTCTGGCCTTTTTGTAATTGGCAAAATGTTGAAAGTGGCGTATCAATTTCATAGCCCACACCATTTACATTCAGTAAGACAGTTGGGGCTTCTAGGGCAAACACTTCGCCAATTAAACATCCGATCATAGCGTAATTTCACTTATTCATAACTGTAAATCTGGTCGTTCTAAATGTATTAAAACGACACCAGCTGTATTTCTTTCTATATTAAGGCAACTTAAAACAAGCCGATTTTATTACCTTGTAGCTCTTGCGCCAAGCTATAAGCCTGATGATCTGAAAACTTACTAATAATATCGAGTACCTGCATGATATTGTTATAGTGATTGTTGCTAAAGCGAGCACCGTATAAATGAAGAATAGACATTAAACGTTGTTCTTTAAAGCTTAAAGATTTATGCGGCATGGTTAATGGTACAAATGCATCAAGAATAGTTTGCAAACTTTGGTGAGCAATAATTTCTAAACCAGACTTTTGTGGATGTTCAAATATTTTTTCACGTGCCAGATTTTTGGCTGTTTCAATTCCTTTAGCAATATCAGGTGAGCAGTATTGTAAAAGGCTACCTTGAAGCTGACCCGTAATAATTTCATACTGATGCTTGGCAAAAGCTGTTGTGACTTCATCAACCAGACGTTTCATAACACGGCCACGTAATGCCGAGATTTTTTGTTGCCATGTACTGCTCGGCTGTGACAACTCTTCAGGTTGACCATAATCTGCAATCAAGTTGAGGAAAATCGGTTCAACTTCTTGATAGTGCAGCATATTTAAAATAATGCCATCTTCTAAGTCGATGAGGGCATAGCAAATATCATCTGCTGCTTCTAATAAATAGGTGAGTGGATGGCGGCAGTAGTGATATTCACCTAATTGAATGAGACCAAGCTGTTCAGCAATTTGTTTTAAAATTTCTTTTTCAGACTGATAACAACCAAACTTCGCCCGTTGGTGTGATGGACGATCACCTTGAGAAGCTATTGTTTTTGAAAGCCAAGGATATTTTAAATAAGCGCCTAAGGTCGCGTAAGTTAAACGCATACCCCCATCATCTGGGTGGTAGTCAATACGGGTTAATAAGCGTAAACCTTGAGCATTGCCTTCAAACTGACGAACATCGGCTTCTTCTTCGGGAGTTAATTTTTTTAGAAAATCATTATGTGAGGCATCGTCAAACCATTCACGAATCGCATACTCGCCGGCATGACCGAAGGGAGGGTTGCCAATATCATGAGCAAGGCAGGCTGCCTGAATGATTGCACCGACATCGGCAGGAGAAATCCAAACGGGCAATTCATCTTTTATTTTTTCGGCTGCCAGCATGCCCATGGAACGGCCAATACAGGAAACCTCAAGGGAGTGAGTTAAACGGGTATGGATACCGTCATGTTGTGCTAAAGGGTGAACTTGTGTCTTACGGTTTAACTGACGAAAACTTTGTGAAAATATAATGCGGTCATAATCTTTATGAAATGGGCTACGAGCCAGCTCTGTACTGCTTTTTTTGCTACCTAAACGAACCGCAGAAAGCAGTTCTAACCAACGCATTTGTTCCATTTATCATTATTCAAAACTATAAAGCCTGATCATGCCAAAAAAAACTTAAAAGCACTAGCGTGGTGCGACATAGTTTGTCTTAGTTCAGGTTTTATTATGTTATTGAATAAACATGAAACAATTTATTTTGAGTGAGAATGATTAAAAAAATGATTTTGAACAAAAAACACATCACTTCTTGCAGAATTAGGTTACAGAATACTGATTCTACATCTAGCTGATTTTAGCAAGACACAGTAGAATATGCGCTCTCTCTAAAGTCACATTGCGGTAAGGTTCACAAGACCTGCCCGTGGAGCCAAAATCAACATGTTTATCGTGGCCGGTGCAGCAGCACATTCTTCTTTTAAGAAAGCTCAACTATTAACACGTTTATCGTCAATTAGTTCTGTTCAATCTTTTGACAGCCAATGGGTCTATTTGTTTGATCAAGCGCTCAACGAGCAGCAACATCAATCTGCTTTGCAATTATTAAATGACGGTGAGTCTTTTGAACTTCGTCAACCTGCAAGTGATGAGATTCAGATTTTAGTGACACCACGTGTGGGTACTATTTCACCTTGGTCATCTAAAGCGACTGACATTTTCAAAAACTGTAATACGCCAGTTCACCGTTTAGAACGTGGTCTTTTATTTACCTTAAAAGGTGTTTCTGAAATTTCTAATGAAGTAAAACAAGTACTTCATGACCGTATGACTGAAACTGTTTTTGCACAAATTGAAGATGCAAAAGCACTATTTTCAGAAACAGCACCAAAACCTTTAAATTCAATTGATATTTTAGGTCAAGGTAAAGAAGCATTAGTAAAAGCCAACAACGAATTTGGTTTTGCTTTATCTGAACAAGAAATTGATTATTTAACAGAAGCATTTACTCGACTTGGTCGTAACCCAAATGACATCGAATTAATGATGTTTGCACAAGCAAACTCTGAACATTGTCGTCATAAAATCTTCGGTTCTGAATGGACAATTGATGGTGAAAAACAACCATTATCATTGTTCCAAATGATTAAAAACACTTATAAAGAATCACCAACTGACGTGTTATCGGCATATAAAGATAACGCTTCTGTAATTGTTGGTTATGACACTATGCGTTTTTATCCGAAAGCAGATGAAAACGGTCATTTTGTTTACAAATATAAGAGCCAAGCTGCTCACATTTTAATGAAGGTTGAAACGCACAACCACCCAACAGCAATTTCTCCATTTGCTGGTGCAGCAACAGGTTCAGGCGGTGAAATCCGTGATGAAGGTGCAACTGGTCGTGGTGGTAAACCAAAAGCGGGTTTAACAGGCTTTACAGTTTCTAACTTAAATATTCCAGGTTTTGAACAACCTTGGGAAGAAAACTACGGTAAACCTTCACGTATGGCATCGCCATTACAAATTATGATTGAAGGTCCATTAGGTGGCGCGGCATTTAACAACGAATTCGGTCGTCCTGCATTAAATGGTTATTTCCGTACTTTCGAACAAAATGTAAATGGTGAAGTGAAGGGCTTCCATAAGCCAATCATGATTGCTGGTGGTTACGGTAACATTCGTCCTGACCATGTAGAAAAAGATGCGATTCAACCAGGTGACTTGCTCATTGTATTGGGTGGCCCTGCAATGTTAATCGGCCTTGGTGGCGGTGCAGCATCTTCTGTAGACAGCGGTACAATGGGTGAAAGCCTTGATTTCGCTTCTGTACAGCGTGAAAACCCAGAAATGGAGCGCCGTTGTCAAGAAGTGATCGATACATGCTGGCGCTTAGAAGACTTCAACCCAATCGTGTCTATTCATGACGTTGGTGCGGGTGGTCTATCAAATGCAATGCCTGAACTTGTAAATGACCATGAGTTAGGTGCAGTTCTTAATCTTCGTAAGATTCCTTCATTAGAACCGGGCATGAGCCCAATGGAAATCTGGTCAAACGAAGCACAAGAGCGTTATGTTCTTGCAATTCGTCCAGAGTCTTTAGAGCAGTTCGAAGCAATCTGTGCACGTGAACGTTGTCCATTTGCCGTGTTAGGTGAAGCAACTGAAGCACGTCATTTAACTGTTGAAGATCCATTGTTCCAAAACAATGCAGTTGATATCCCAATGCAAGTGATGCTTGGTGGTACACCGCGTATGCAACGTTCTTATGAAACAATTGAGCGTAAAGGTAACGAATTTGACGCTTCAAAAGTTGATTTGAAAGATGCGATTTTCCGCGTATTGAAAAATCCTACAGTTGCGTCTAAATCATTCTTGATCACTATTGGTGACCGTTCAATTACTGGTATGGTTGCACGTGATCAAATGGTTGGTCGTTGGCAAATTCCTGTTGCGGATGCAGCAGTAACGACAACCAGCTTACAAGGCTTCACTGGTGAAGCAATGGCAATGGGTGAACGTCCACCAGTTGCATTGTTAAATCCAGCAGCGTCTGCTCGTTTGGCAGTTGCTGAAGCAATTACCAATATTGCATGTGCAAACATTGAACAAATTAGCGATATCAAACTTTCTGCAAACTGGATGGCTGCTGCTGGTCAAAAAGGTGAAGACCAAGCACTGTTTGAAGGTGTGAAAGCGATTGGTATGGAAATGTGTCCTGCTTTAGGAATTGCGATTCCTGTAGGTAAAGACTCACTTTCAATGCGTACCACTTGGAACGATAACGGCGAAGATAAAGCTGTAACATCTCCAATGACTGGCGTAATTACTGCATTTGCTCCTGTAGCTGATGTTCGTAAGACTTTAACACCAGAACTTAAGAATTTAGAAGATTCAGTACTTGTACGTATTGATTTATCTAAAGGTCAGTTCCGTTTAGGTGGTTCGATTCTTGCTCAAGTATATAAAGCAATTGGTTCAATCACTCCAGATGTTGATAGTTTTGATGATTTCAAAGCGTTCTTTGCTTTAATTCAAGACTGGAATAACCGTGGCTTGATTCAAGCTTACCATGACATCGGTGATGGTGGCTTACTCGCAACTGTAGCTGAAATGATGTTTGCTTCACGTTTAGGTGTGGCATTAGAAAACCAAACTACTGCTGGTTTATTTGCAGAAGAAATTGGTGCAGTAGTTCAAATCAAAGCAGCTGATTGGGAAGCTTTACAAGCAGAAGTTGCTGCTTCTAGCTTGAAAGATGCAATTGCTGTAGTTGGTCGCGTAAATAACACCGATCAATTATCTGTAAATGGCTTAACACTAGAGCGTGCAGAGTTACAACAAGCTTGGTCTGAGGTATCTCATCAGATCCAACGTTTACGTGATAACGTTGAAACTGCTGATCAAGAGTTTGCTTTAATTACTGATAAATCACATCAAGGTTTAATTGCAAAACCTACATTTGATTTAAATGAACCTATTGAAGCGCCGTTTATTAATAGCCGTCGTCCTAATATGGCAATCTTGCGTGAGCAAGGTGTAAATGGTCATATTGAAATGGCAGCAGCTTTCGACAAAGTTGGCTTTAATACGATTGACGTACACATGAGCGATTTACTTGCTGGTCGTGTGAGCCTAAGTGATTTCGAAGGTTTAGTGACTTGTGGTGGTTTCTCTTACGGTGACGTAATGGGTGCAGGCGGTGGCTGGGCAAAATCAGTTCTGTTCAATGCGAAGTTACGTGATCAGTTTGAACAATTCTTCCACCGTGAAGGTACGTTTAGCTTAGGTATCTGTAATGGTTGCCAAATGTTGTCACAATTAGCACCGCTTATTCCGGGTGCTGAACACTGGCCACGTTTCCACCGCAATATGTCAGAAGTTTTTGAAGCGCGTAGCGTAAACGTTCGTGTTGAAAAATCTGTTTCTGTATTACTTGATGGTATGGAAGGTTCGATTTTACCAATTGCTGTTGCACATGGTGAAGGTCGTGTAGTTGCAAGCGAAGCTAACATAGCAAGCTTGAATGCAGCGAACCAAGTTGCATTGCGTTATGTTGACAGCCACGGTAACCCGACTCAACATTATCCATTGAACCCGAACGGTTCGCCGGAAGCGATTACTGGTGTAACATCTAAAGACGGTCGTGCAACGATTATGATGCCGCACCCAGAGCGTACCTTCCGTGCAATTCAACACTCTTGGAGTCCAGAAGAGTGGACTGAAGACGGTGCATGGTTACGTATGTTCCGTAATGCACGTAAGTTTATTGGTTAATATAAAAATTGAAATAAGCCACCGTCAGGTGGCTTATTTGTATGTAGTACAATGTGAATAAAATAAATAGTAGAGAAGAAAAATGAATTCAAAAATCCATTTCCGTGAGTTTGCACTTCTGATGGCATTACTCATGTCTATTGTTTCTTTTTCGATAGATGCAGTTTTACCTGCCTTAGGTGAGATTGGACAAGTTTTTGACTTAAAAAATAATAATCAGACACAGTGGGTCATCATTGGTATTTTTTCCGGTATGACAATAGGTCAGCTTATAGCGGGACCGCTATCCGATGCAATCGGCCGTAAGCGCATTTTATTTACCGGTATCATCATTTACTTTTTGGGAAGTTTATTGTGCTTTACCACACAAAGTTTTGAATGGTTTTTAGTCGGACGCTTCATTCAAGGTGTTGGGGTTTCTGGGCCTTATGTTGCTTCTATTTCAATTGTTAGAGATAAATACAGCGGTGCTCAAATGGCCCGTATCATGTCTTTAATCATGATGGTCTTTATGGTTGCACCTGCGATTGCACCAAGTCTGGGGCAGCTTATTATTCATTTCTTTGGTTGGCGTGATATTTTTGTTTTATACATGGCGTATGCACTAGTCGTTGGGGCATGGGTCGCTCTACGATTAGAAGAGACACTACTTCCTGAAAACCGTTTACCTATGCGTTTACAAGCATTTCAAGAGGGCTTTAAAGAGGTAGTGAGTAATAAAACCACCATGAGCTATTTGCTATGTGCAGGCTTTTGTTTTGGTGGATTTATTGGTTACTTAGGAACTTCTCAACAAATTTTTATGCAGCAATTTGGTAAAACTGGGCAAGAATTTAGTGCCTATTTTGCTGTGCTTGCTGGTGTAATGGGCATTGCTTCATTTACCAATTCTAAAATTGTCATGAAATTTGGTATGCGTCCAATCTGTATTTATGGCTTTCTCGGTCTTTGCTTAATTTCACTTATTTTCTTAGGGATTCAACTTATAGGTGTGACTGTAGCATTTTGGATGTTCATGCTTTATGCCTGCATTCTGTTCTTATTATTTGGAACTTTATTCGGTAATTTAAATGCGATTGCAATGGAGCCAATGGGGCATGTTGCTGGCATGGCATCGGCTATTATTGGTGCAGCGTCCTCCGTTTTGTCACTTATTCTTGCCTCTATTATTGGGCAATTATATAACGGCACATTAATTCCAATGACTTGCGGTTTTGTCATTTTATGTGGTTTAGCATTTATGATGACAGTATATGAGAACAGATATTTAAAGAAATCGAATGCTTAAAATGATTCAGAATAATGATAGCTCACTGAATTAGAAAAATTTTCTTTAAACTTAAAGTAAAGGTAAGAAAATACGTTTTTTAAGGACTTTAAGAAAATCTATAAGAGTATAGACATAAGTATATTTAACCCCTTATGCTTGGATTGCTGTTGGTTCAATTTTTGCTTTCTCTGTAACAACGATAAAAATCGGAGATCAAAATGATGAAAAACAAAAATCACATAAGAACGATGTACACAAGAGATAAAGGTTGGCGCTTATTTGGCTTGGCGCTTGCCATACAAATACTTTTTATTGGAGCAAATTATCTAGCAATGATGAGCTGACTTTGATTCGTGGTCTTCTTAAAGGGTATGATTTAAAGCAAATTTACTAGTTTTGAGTCATTCTATTCATGTTAAAGCTGATTTATTACGTACCTGAGTCACATCTTGAGTCGACTAAACAGTCTATATTTGCGGCCGGAGCAGGTGGGATAGGGAACTATGAACAATGTGCTTGGCAAGTTAAAGGAATAGGGCAATTCAAGCCAGTTAAAGGAGCTGATCCTTATATTGGAGAGCTAGGTGAACTTGAGCAAGTTGACGAATGGCGTGTTGAAACGATTGTGCTTGAAGAAAAGGCAAATGCAGTAGCAAAAGCATTAAAGGCAAGCCATCCTTACGAAGAGCCTGCCTTTGAGTTTATTCAAATCATAGAAGTTGATTTTTAATTAAACTGTGAAAAGTCCGGTTTACGTTTTTGCATAAATGCCTGCACAGCTTCTAGCATTTCTGGAGATTGAACGCGTTGCATAAAGATTTCTGCTTCATGGTCAATACATTCAATAATCTGATCTAAATCATGTTTCATCAAGGCTTTGGTTTGTTTTAATGAAGCAAGTGGTAAAGCTGTTAAGTGTTGAGCAGTTGCCTGAGCAGTTGCATAAGCATCTTCAACGATTTCATTCACTAAGCCAGCTTGTAGAGCAGTTTCTGCATTGAACTTTTTCGCAGTAAACAGTAGTTCAGCTGCTTTGTGATAACCGGCTTGTTTAACTAATAATTGACTTGCACCACCTTCAGGAGAAAGCCCAAGGCTAACAAAAGGAATTTGGAAGAGGGCCGTATTGTCGGCAAAAACGAGGTCTGCCTGTAATAAAATCGTAACACCAATACCAATTGCTACGCCTTTTACTGCAATAATAAGCGGCTTTGATAGTCTGGCAGCAGATTTAAGGAGTATAAATGGAGGAACTTGACCTGCTGGGCCAGCATTCGGATTTTGTACAAAACCCATAAAGTCTTTCATGTCATTACCAGCGGTAAAGTCATGTTCAGCACCACGTAGAACGACTACTCGTACATCTTTATTTTGGTCAGCTTCATCAAGTGCTTTGGCAATCCATAAATAAAGTTCGCCATATAATGCATTTTTTGCTTCTGGGCGATTTATGGCTAAGGTGAGTACGCCACCTTCTAAATTTGCTTGTAAATGTTGATGAGGTTGTTGAATACAGCTAAGTGTCATCGTACTATCCTTGCTTTAAACCACGTTGTTGATTTTTAGGTTCTCATTATGGCGCATATTTTTTGTAATAAGCGTAACTGGTGAGTTCATAAAAAGTGAAAAACTCATTATGTATACATTTGATTATCTCGTTTTTATAGGTCGTTTTCAGCCATTTCATTTGGCACATATGCAAACGATCGAAATCGCGCTACAACAAAGCCGTTATGTGATTTTGGCATTAGGTTCCGCCCAAATGGAACGTAATATTAAAAATCCGTTTCTCGCGATTGAACGAGAGCAAATGATTTTATCTAATTTTTCATTAGATGAGCAAAAGCGTATTCGATTTGTGCATGTTGTCGATGTTTATAATGATGAGAAATGGGTAAAACAAGTCAAATCACTGGTAAATGGCGTGATAGAGCCGAACTCAAAAGTTGGTTTAATTGGCCACTTTAAAGATGAGTCATCTTATTATTTAAGATTATTTCCAGAATGGATAATGGTGGAGCTGGATAGTTTAAAAGACTCTATTTCAGCAACACCAATGCGTGAGGCGTATTATCGTGGTGAAATCCAAACGGAATTTTTTCCTGTTGGAACTATTCAATTTTTAGATGAATTTAAAAAAACACGTACTTACCAACAGCTTCAACAACGTTTTGAGCAAGATGACCGCTCTAACTTAGATGAAATTGAGTAATTAAATATAGATTAAGCATCTGCCCAAAAGATAATTCGGTTGGAAAAAGGATCGGTAATACTGAGTTCTAGCGTTTCCCAATCTGTTTTTTCAACCTGAGGTTTAGAAAATTTATAATCTTTTTGACTGAGTTCACTATGTAACTCATAAATATGTTCCCAATAAATACGGATTGCGCTGTGCGGACTTGCATCTCCAAAATGTTCAGATAAATGAATGATGCAATCATCTTTGGAAATCTGTAAATACAGTGGAAAGTTGTCTTCAAACTGGTGTTGCCAATCGAGCTGAAAGCCTAAAAACTCAAGGTAAAATGATCGAGCTAAATCAACATCAAAAATTCTTAAAATTGGTGTAATAGAACCTGATTGCATCATTTTTCCTTTTAACGTGTACCAAATTGTTGAGTCCAATAGCTCTTTTGTTTACCTGTTTGGTCAGAAGCACAAGCGATTGCATAAGTTGTGAATTTTGGATTCATTAAATTGCTACAGTGTAGGGGACTCGATAGCCATTTAGACATTACCTCATTTAAAGTTTTCTGCCCACTCGCGACATTCTCACCGTTGGCGTTACTAAGCGTATTGTAAAGTTTTAATCGTGACTTTAAATCGAGGCCAGTCGAGCCAACATGCCCAAGAAAGTTATGTATCGCCATATCTTCACTATGAGAAAGTGCGCCTTTATATAAATTATTATTCCAACTCAGCGGCGTGGTTGCGGAAAAATAATGCGGACCACATTGGCGTGATTGCTGGCGAATTTGATTGATTGTACTAAGAATAGCTTTTTGATAGGCAGGGTTTTTTAAATCTTGGCAGTTTATTTCTATAGATGATTTTTGAACTTGTGGTCTAGAAGAGCTCAGTGTAGGAGGTGTACTTGATGAGTTAACTGAGCACGCAGCAGTAATAAGGCTACAAGGCAATAAAGTACAAACTTTTAGTAGATTCATAGCTATGCCATTATTCGAATTATTTTAACATTTTTATCATACGCCAAATTAAAATGACTGAGCAATTTATGTGCGTGTAAAAAAGCGAGTATTCAACTCGCTTTTTTGTTGCTCAAGCTTATTAAGCCGTTTGTAATGCTTTTAAGTCTTCTAAAACTTGTTCTGCATGGCCAGCAGCTTTTACTTTACGGTAGCTTTTAACTAAAGTTTTGTTATGGAAAATAAAAGTAGAGCGCTCAATACCCATTACTTTTTTTCCATACATATTCTTTTCTTTAATGACATCAAAGTGATTACAAAGCACTTCTTCTCTATCACTAATTAAATCAATAGTTAGAGCCTGTTTTTCTGTAAAGTTTTGGTGGGCTTTTACTGAGTCACGTGATACTCCAAAAATACGAGCACCCAAAGCATCAAACTGATCTTTTAAACAAGAAAAACCGACAGCTTGTGTGGTGCAGCCAGGAGTTGAGTCTTTAGGGTAGAAGTAAATAATCAGCCATTCATTATCGATTTCAGCCAAATTCACTTCGCCGTGTGTAGTTGGGAAAACCTGATTTGGCAGTTGAATATTTTCAGACATTTCTTATCCTTTAAAAGTTAAATTCGATCTAATTCAAGTGGTAGAAAAGCATATTCTTCATGATAAACAATATCGAGTTTTCTTACAGGAATAGCTTTGTTAAAAATTGGGCCGTCAATGACAGTGGTATGGAATTCGCCGCCCTCACCACATGGATCAATTCCGCGGTTTTCAAGTTCCTGTATATACTCTAGCGATAACATTTGACCTAAATCTTCCACCTTCATCCCGAGTTTAAGGTTTACGGTCACAATGATGCTCTAAAATCCAAGTTGAATAAACTCTTCAACAACTTCACGGTGAGGGCGTAGCCAAAGTGGCATGCCTAGTTTAAGTCCAACCATTTGAGTGACGCGATCATGCCAACAGCCATGTTCAGGCATATCTAAGTCACCTGTAACCAGTACTTCTGCACCTTTTTGTTTAGCTTCATTCAATAAGTTAATGAATTTACTTTCATAGTCATTCCAGCTAGATGAAGCCATAAACACGGGTAAGCCAATTGCTTTCGCTTGTGCTTGAATAATATCAAGTGGCATAGCATGGGAACGGGAGCGTTGGCCATGTTCTTCCAGCATAACGATTAAACCAATTACATTACCAGTTCGCATTGCATCATACAGTGCAAGAGAACTGTCTTTACCTCCACTAAAGGAGACAATTGACTGTCTGTTATGTGCGTTGGTTTTCCATTGTTCTTGCATGGTTTATTTCGAATGATGAGGTCAGTGTCATTTTAACAGAGCTATAAAAAAAGCCTGCATAAATGCAGGCTTAATTTGGAGCAACAAAAGCTTATTTTTTAGGAGCTTGTTGTTGAGCTGCTTTCATTGCTTCTTCAGTTAATTTTTCAAGCTTAGTTGTTAACTGAGGACCGAAACATGCTTTAAGATCACGGTTTTGTTGTTGTACAAAAGCTAAAGAGCTTGGGCTTTTCTTCGCATTGATTGCGCTTTGGATTTCCCATTTTTGTGCTTCAGTCACTTTACCTTGTGCTTCCACTTGGCAGCTACAGAATTTGCTAACTTCAGCTGAGCTTAATTTACCGCCTTTTGCAGTTTGGTCTTTACAAACGTTGATTAATGCACCTTTAACGTTAGTGCTTTTATATGCTGCTTGAACTGGGTTATCAGCTGCATGAACTGAACCAGCCATAAGTGCAGCTGCTGAGAATAAAGATGAAAGAATAAGATTTGATTTTAACAACTTCATAAATTTTACCTACTTATTGCGGTATATAGCGTGTTGGATCGGTGACACCAGCATCGATAAAGCCTTCTTTACGCAAACGGCAACTGTCACATTTGCCACACGCACGTCCTTGAGCATCTGCTTGATAGCAAGATACCGTTTGACTATAGTCTACGCCATGTTCAATCCCTAAACGTATAATATTCGCTTTGGATAAATGTAACAGGGGTGTTTCAAATTTAAGTGGTTTTCCTTCAACGCCAGCTTTGGTTGCAAAAGGAGCCATATTGGCAAAAGCATCAATAAATTCTGGGCGACAATCAGGATATCCTGAATAATCAACAGCATTGATACCAATAACAATCGCTTCAGCATTGAAAACTTCTGCTGCTGCTAAGGCATAAGAGAGGAAAATTGTGTTACGTGCTGGTACATAAGTTACAGGAATGCCTTCTTGTAATTGTTCTGGTACAGCAATGTTATGGTCTGTAAGTGCAGATCCACCTAAATTGGCTAAATCGATATTAATAACACGATGTTCAACGCCTGCGCGCTGCGCTAATGCTTTTGCTGCATCAAGTTCAGTGGTTGAGCGTTGACCATACATAAAACTAATAGCGATACATTCATAGCGCGCTTGTGCCCAAGCTAGGCAAGTGGTTGAGTCTAAGCCGCCTGAAAGTAAAACAATGGCACGAGGGCGCATATTTTTCTCCATATTCGGAATGATTTGTTTTATTGAATGACTAACGACCTGATTCATCGTTCCAGAGCAGTTTATGTAACTGTAGCTGGAAACGAACAGGCAGTTTATCGTCCAGTATCCACTGTGCCAGATCACGTGCTAAACGTGGTAGGCCAACAGCACCTTTTTCAACTGCAAAGGCAGGGGAGAACCAAACGGTACTGACTTTGGTCTGCAGTTGATATTGTTCAACTTGTTGTTTTGACCACTCATAGTCTTCACGATTACAGATCACAAATTTGATTTGGTCATGTGAAGTTAGGTAGTCAAGATTACTGATGAGATTACGATGTTCTTCACCAGAAGTTGGAGTTTTTAAATCGAGAACTTTAGAAACACGTGGGTCTACTTTTGACACATCGAGCGCGCCACTGGTTTCCAAAGAAACGTCAAAACCGGCATCGCATAAACGTTGTAATAAAATTAAGCAATTTGGCTGTGCTAGAGGTTCGCCACCAGTCACACAAATATAAGGCGTTTGATATTTTTCAGCCGTTTCAATAATGTGCTCTAGTGATAAACGTTCACCTCCTTCAAAAGAATAGGTGGTATCACAATAACTACAACGTAAAGGGCAGCCCGTTAAGCGAATAAATACAGTCGGTAGACCAGAGGCATTTGCTTCACCCTGCAACGAGTAAAAAATCTCGGTAATGCGTAAACCAGACGCAGGGTCAGAGACAGGAATTGCAGAGGAACGTAAGGAAGCCATTCTAGAAATACCACACTATATAAAAAATAAAATCTCTACGATCAGTGTTGACCGTAGAGATGCTTGATCAAACTGAAATTAGTCAGCGCGTAACAAATCGTTCAAACTTGTTTTTGCACGTGTTTGCGCATCAACTTTTTTCACGATAATTGCAGCGTATAAGCTGTATTTACCATCAGCAGACGGGATGTTACCAGGTACAACAACTGAACCAGCAGGAACGCGGCCATAATGGATTTCACCAGTTTCACGGTCATAAATTTTGGTTGATTGACCAATGAAAACGCCCATTGAAATGACTGAACCTTCTTCAACAATAACGCCTTCAACGATTTCAGAACGCGCACCGATAAAGCAGTTGTCTTCAATAATGGTTGGGTTAGCTTGTAATGGCTCTAAAACACCACCAATACCTACACCACCAGACAAGTGAACGTTTTTACCGATTTGAGCACATGAACCTACAGTTGCCCATGTATCAACCATTGTACCTTCATCTACATAAGCACCAATGTTGACATAAGATGGCATTAACACCACATTTTTAGCTTGGAAGCTACCACGACGAGCAACAGCAGGAGGAACAACACGAACACCAGCAGCTTTAAATTGCTCTTCAGTCCAACCAGAGAATTTAGTTTCAACTTTGTCGTAGAAACGAAGATCACATGACTCGATTGGTTTATTGTCATTTAGTTTAAATGATAATAAAACAGCTTTTTTTAACCATTGATGAACAACCCATTCACCATTGATTTTCTCTGCAACACGAAGTGTACCGTTATCTAATCCAGCAATTGCTTCTTCAACAGCTTGGCGAATTTCGCTTGAGCAATCTGCTGCAGTAAAGTTTGCGCGGTCTTCAAATGCTTGCTCAATGATCGTAGAAAGCTGAGACATGATCTTCCTTCCATAAAAAATTTTAAAGATTTTACACTAATTTGTGACAAGAATCTTTGAAAAAACGTGTTACGTTTAAAGCGAGAGTTAAAGTGGAAAAGCTTATTAGATAATCAAGTGTTTTTTACACAAAAATGATTTGAAAATAAAAATTTAACTCAATTTGTATCAAAAAATAACAGAAATCTAGCAGTTTTTGTATAAAAAAGAATCTATGCTCTTGAATATAATTTTTGTCACAAGCTGAATAAATTAAAAACAGAGCCTTTTCTTGAGGAGAAAACGATGAAAGTATTACGTGTTTTAGTGACAACTACAGCTTTACTTGCTGCTGGTGCTGCAATGGCAGATGAAGCTGTTGTTCATGACAGTTATGCATTCGATAAAAACCAATTAATTCCAGTAGGTGTTCGTGCTGAGGTAGGTACTACAGGTTACGGTGGCGCTTTATTATGGCAAGCAAACCCATATGTAGGTTTAGCATTGGGTTATAACGGTGGTGACATTTCTTGGCGTGATGATTTATCGATTAATGGTACTAAATATGACGTTGATATGGATAATAACAACGTATATTTAAATGCCGAAATTCGTCCATGGGGTGCAAGTACTAACCGTTGGGCTCAGGGCTTATATATTGCCGCTGGTGCTGCGTATTTAGATAACGATTACGATCTAACTAAACGCTCATCAGATGGCACTATCAAAATTAACGGAACAAATTATTCTTATAATGGTTCTGTAAATGGTCAGTTAAGTTATAAAAATGATATTGCTCCTTATTTAGGTTTTGGTTTTGCACCTAAAATCAATAAAAACTGGGGCGTATTTGGTGAAGTAGGTGCTTATTATACTGGTAACCCAACTGTAGAGTTAGATAAACAAGGTACTTTTGTTAATGCTGCAGGTGGTAATGCGGATGCTGACTTACGTGCTGAAGAAAACAAAATCCGTAACGACGATAAATACAAATGGTTCCCAGTTGGTAAAGTTGGTGTGAACTTCTTCTGGTAATAATATCCTATAAAAAAACGAGTCTCGGCTCGTTTTTTTTATAGATAAAAATAAAAGAGCTAAAAAGCTCTTTTATTTTTTGCAGTTCTTATTCATCTGGATAAGCAATTTTCTTCAACGCTTTAATGTCAGCATCAGGTGAGCATAAAGAAATAAACTCATAACCGTAACCGCGTAATAAGTGACCTTTGCGAACAGCAATCCATGTAGTATTAACACCAAAGATATCAGTTTTAATTTGCTTTAAACGATAGTCACGTTCCGCATCATAGGCAACATCGTTGACAATTCCGACGCCCATACCAAGTTCAACATAAGTTTTAATAACATCGGCATCAAGCGCAGACATTACGATATCTGCATCAATTTGAGCATCTTCAAATGCTTTATCAATTTTAGAGCGACCTGTAAAACCACCGTGATAAGTAATCAATGGATATTCAGATAAAGCATCAAGATCGATTTTATCGAGCTTTGCAAGTGGATGATCTTGCGGAGTAATAATACTGTGCTGCCACTGATAGTATGGAATACTTGCTAAGTTTTCTTCAGTGGTTAAAGACTCTGTCGCAATACCAATATCGGCTTCGCCTTGTAAAAGCATTTCTGCAATTTCGACAGGACTGGCTTGTTGCAAAATCAAATGGACTTTAGGGAACAGCTTTTTAAATTGATTGACAATCGGTGGTAGCACATAACGCGCTTGAGTATGCGTTGTCGCAATTGTTAAAGTACCTTCGTCCACTTTATTAAAGTCATCTGCAAGACGTTTAATATTTTCTGCATCTACAAGCATACGTTCTACAATGCTAAGTAGCGATTGGCCTGGTTCAGTTAAACCAAGTAAACGTTTACCTTTACGAACGAAAAGTTGTACACCTAACTCATCTTCTAAATCTTTAATATGTTTACTTACACCTGATTGAGAGGTATATAACGCGGCAGATGCTTCCGTTAAATTAAAGTTTTGGCGTACTGTTTCTCGGATAATTCTTAATTGTTGAAAGTTCATTTACACTTTTCCTCGAAAGAGGTGAGGAACGGCTTTAAATTCCGCGAGATGGCTCCTCACCAAATAATTCCTTAAGCAACTTGATCTGCAAATAGGTGAAGTTGAGATGCACTCACCCAAACAGTTTGATTTGGTTTAAATGCATGTTGTTTTGCAGCTTCACTGCTCAAAGCAATCTCAATTAAACGTCCATTACGATCTTGTAATTCCGCCACTACTTTTCCAGCAATCCAGACTTCACGTACAAAAGTTGCTTCAATTGTATTTGCCTGTGGTTGCGAATGAATATGTAACTCATCCGGACGGGCAAAAGCAATCACTTTTCCTTGCGGTGCCTGAACTGTAGTCGGTAATTCGATACGATCATTGCCAATACGGATAATACCGCCAGCATGTTCGCCTTCAAAACGGTTTGCTTGACCTAAGAAATCAAATACGAATGGTGTGGCAGGTTTTTCGTAAACTTCACGCGGCGAACCAATTTGTTCGACGTTACCTTTATTCATCACAATAATTTGATCAGCTACCTCAAGTGCTTCTTCTTGATCATGGGTTACGAAAATTGAAGTGATATGCAGCTCATCATGCAAGTTCCTTAACCAGCGGCGTAGTTCTTTACGGACTTTGGCATCAAGTGCGCCAAATGGTTCATCAAGCAATAGCACACGAGGCTCTACAGCGAGTGCTCGCGCTAAGGCAATACGTTGACGTTGACCACCAGAAAGCTGAGCAGGGTAGCGGTCTGCTAAAAAGCCCAGTTGAACTAGGTCAAGCAAGCGAGTAACACGTTTTTTAATCTCAGCTTCCGAAGGACGTGTGGCACGAGGGCGAACACGTAAGCCAAAAGCAATATTGTCAAATACAGTCATATGGCGGAATAAAGCATAGTGCTGAAATACAAAGCCAACTTGACGTTCGCGAACATGGACATTAGTTGCATCTTCGCCTTCAAGTAATACTTGACCGCCATCGGCCGATTCTAAGCCGGCAATAATACGAAGTAGTGTGGTTTTACCGCAACCAGATGGTCCGAGTAGCGCAACCAGCTCGCCCTCTGGAAAGTCTAGGGAAATATTTTTAAGCGCATGGAATGCACCAAAGTGTTTTTCAATATTCTTAACTTGAATACTCATGATTTCATTCCTTACGAATCAGTTGAATGCGGTTCTGGTTTGTCTTGATGTAGTTCTAACCAAGTTTTCAATACCAGTGTTAATAAGGCTAAGAAAGCAAGCAATGAGGACACGGCAAAGGCTGCGCTGAAGGTGTACTCGTTATATAAAATTTCAACATGCAGTGGCAGAGTATTAGTTTCACCACGGATGTGTCCCGAAACTACCGATACTGCGCCAAACTCACCCATTGCGCGGGCATTACACAAAATCACACCGTAAATCAGACCCCACTTAATGTTAGGCAGAGTGACTTTCCAAAAGGTTTGCCAACCTGATGCACCGAGTACAATAGCTGCTTCTTCTTCCTCTGTTCCTTGCGCTTCCATAAGAGGAATTAACTCACGTGCAACAAATGGAACTGTGATAAAGATGGTCGCTAAAACAATTCCGGGCACGGCATATAAAATCTTAATGTCATGGTCCATTAACCAGCCGCCTAGCCAACCTTGAGCACCAAAAATCAGTACAATCATTAAACCTGCAATAACAGGTGAAACTGAAAAAGGCATATCAATAATAGTGGTTAAAATCGCTTTGCCTTTAAACTGGAACTTAGAAACAGCCCATGCAGCAGCAACACCAAATATCACGTTAATCGGTACGGCAATCGCTGCGGTGAGTAATGTTAATTTCACCGCTGACAACGTATCTGGATCAATTAAAGCCTGAACATAGACTTCAAGGCCTTGTTTAAACGCTTCAACAAAAACCAAAATAAGTGGCAGCATTAAGCAACTAAGAAAGAAAATCAGTGCAACTGTAATCAGCGTATAACGAACCCAAGTCGGTTCACGAGTTGCATCACGGGATTGCAATTTCAAAGCAAGTGCATTGCTGTCGGTATGTAGGTTCATGTGATATTTCTCCCAGTACGACGGTTTGCCCATGCTTGAAGTAAGTTAATGACAAATAAAATAATGAAAGAGAGAACTAACATAACTGCAGCAATAGTCGTTGCACCTGCATAGTCATATTCTTCAAGGCGAGAAATGATCATGAGCGGGGCAATTTCTGTTTTAAACGGCTGGTTTCCTGCAATGAAAATTACAGAACCATATTCACCTACACCGCGAGCAAATGCTAAAGCAAAGCCTGTAAATAGAGCAGGGAGTAATATGGGCAAAATAATTTTAGTAATGGTCTGCCAGCGATTTGCCCCAAGTGCAGAAGCCGCCTCTTCAAGCTCGGTTTCGATATCGCTTAATACCGGTTGAACAGTTCGAACAATAAAAGGAATACCAATAAACACTAAAGCTAGCGTAATCCCGATAGGGGTATAAGCAACATGAATACCAAGTGGTTCTAAATATTGACCAATCCAGCCAGTAGGAGCATAAAGCGAAGTGAGCGCAATACCTGCGACTGCCGTTGGTAGTGCAAAAGGTAAGTCCACTAAAGCATCAACTAGACGTTTTCCGGGAAAGTTATAACGGACAAGGCACCAAGCTAAAAGTAGTCCGAAAACAACATTAATAAACGCCGCAATTAATGCTGAACTAAAGCTGAGTTGAAGCGATTTTAAAATACGTTCAGAGGTTAAAATTTCCCATAGTCCGTCCCATCCGATTCCAAATGATTTGATAAAGACTGCGGCTAATGGAATAAGCACAATAAAAGAAACGTAGGCGAGGGTGAAGCCCAATGATAGACCAAACCCAGGCAGCACTCGGGATCGCTGCGACATGATATTTCCTCAAAGAGAAAAGCCTGCTGAAACCAGTAAGCGAATAAATAAAGATAAACGGCGCGGTATAAAGCTGGGTATTAAGCAAATTTCAAAGAGAAATGTGTCTTTACCGGATCAATAGATGAGTGGCTACACATCGAATCTTCAGGAAGTAGATAGTTCAGTAAGTCAGGAAATGGGCCAAAACCAGAAGCAACATTAATATGCCCAACTTGTCCAAGATTAATTGGGTTTAATTGCCAAGCTTTAGCAAGTTGTAAAGCATCGAAAAAATCTAGCCAAGGATCATTTTCACTAATCAGTAGTGTTGTAGGCACATTAATTTTTAACTGATGAAAATAATCTTTGTAGTCAGTCAGGCTATGGCGGGCAAAACCTGCTTCACCAAAACGTGCTGGATTTGCAGGAGCAACCAAAATTAATTTTTTAACTTGAAGTTGTAAATCAGGATGCTCAGCCAAAGCAGCAACACTGGTTAAGCAACCGAAACTATGCGCAACGATTTGTACGGGTGCTTGTACTGCTTGAACTGTTTTAACAAATTGCTCAATCCATTCACTTAATACGGGTCTATCCCAGTTTTTTTGCTCAACACGAGAACTAGACACGAGTTGACGCTGCAACCAAGATTGCCAATGTTGATGTTCACTTCCACCTACACCTGGAACAATTACAGAGTGAGTCATGTCTGTTCTCCTTATCGTTAGTACAAAGAATTACTTCTCTGCACTATTGATTTTCACGATTTGATCGAAAACACCACCATTATCAAAGTGTTGTTTTTGCACTTTTGTCCAACCACCAAACTCTTTATCAATTGTTACGAGTTTCAATGGTTTAAATACATTGCTGTATTTTTTGAGTACGGCTGCATTACGAGGGCGGTAGAAGTTACGTGCTGCAATTTCTTGGCCAGCAGGTGAGTACAAGTAGTTGAGGTAACCTTTCGCGATGGTGAGGTTGCCTTTTTTAGCAGCGTTTTTCTCAACAACAGCAACTGGTGGTTCAGCTAAAATCGAAAGAGACGGGGTAATAATTTCAAATTTGCCCGGTTGTTCGCGAACAGCTAAGTGAGCTTCATTTTCCCAAGCAAGTAATACGTCACCAATGCCACGTTCAGCAAAAGTCGTGGTTGCACCACGTGCACCCGAATCTAGAACTTTAGTGTGCTTATAAATTTGGCGGACATACTCTTGTGCTTTAGCATCGTTACCACCTGGTTGATGTTTTGCCCAAGCCCAAGCTGCAAGGTAGTTCCAGCGAGCACCGCCAGAAGTTTTCGGGTTTGGTGTAATAATTTCTACACCTGGTTTGATTAAGTCACCCCAGTCTTTAATTTGTTTAGGGTTACCCTTACGTACCAAAAACACGATTGTTGATGTGTATGGAGTAGAGTTTTGTGGCAATTTCTTCTGCCAATCAGTTGGAAGTAATTTTGCTTTTTCTGCAATTTCATCGATATCAGCTGCAAGAGCTAATGTCACAACGTCAGCATTTAAGCCATCAATCACGGCGCGGGCCTGTTTACCAGAACCACCGTGTGATTGTTTAAACTGAATATCTTGTCCAGTACGCTGTTTCCAGTAAGTACCAAACTGTTTATTAAAGTCTGTATATAACTCGCGAGTTGGATCATAAGAAACGTTTAAGAATTCTTGAGCTGCAAATGATGAAACAGAAAGAAGAGCAGCAATAACCCCGACTTTTAATTGAGAAAAACGCATGAGATAACCCCTCAAAAATACGAAATGTTCAAAACATGAACGCAGAATAGCGCTAGTCTTTATTCTAAAAAAATAATAAAAAACGAATTTAATATGAAAAATATAGAAATATAAAAAATGGATAAGCTATTCTTAAATCTTGATATATAACAAGTTTCAAAAGTGCTGATTAAATCGGTATAATTTTTTAAAATCAGTCATTTATTAATTAAATGAAAGGTGTTGTATTGTTGGGCGGTTTTTAAGAAAGGACGGATTAAGCATGTGGTGTTTTAAAAATGGACAACCTGTTGAAACCATTCCGTTACTAGACCGAGCATTTCATTATGGAGATGGTTGCTTTAGCACAATTCGTGTTTTTCAGAATGAGATAGAGCTTAAAGCTCGTCACTGGGAACGTCTAAAACTTGCTTGTCAAAAACTAGCTTTAATTGCAAATTTTGAATTAATTGAACAGAGTTTGCAGCATTTATACCAACAAAACCTTGTGCTCAACGGCACTTTAAAAATTGTGATTAGCCGCGGTGAAGGTGATCGTGGTTATACTTTACCAAAGCATGAGGCAGATATTTATGTCTGGTTTTATCCAAAAGCACTGGAGCAATTCCAACCCGACTTTATAAAGTGCGGGGTTTTAAATCAGGCCTTGGGTTTAACCATGCCGAGTCTAGTTGGACTTAAATCTTTAAACCGTCTAGAACAGGTATTGCTAAAAAAAGAAGCAGATCAACAAGGGTGGGCAGAAGCATTAGTATCTGATGTACAAGGTTATATTGTTGAAGGGGTAAGCAGTAATTGTTTTATTCGTTTAAATGATAGATGGATTACACCGGAACTTCGCTATAATGGCGTCCACGGTGTGATGCGTGCAGAAATTTTGGCACGTATGCAGCACCATGGAATTGCCTGCGAAGTCAGAATAATTGAATTAGATGAAGTGCCACAAATACAGAGTCTATTCTTTTGTAATGCTTTACATCCAATGCGAGTGGTTACTCAAATCGGTGAACAAACTCTAGATTCACAGGCGTGCCTAAATTTATTTCATAATCTTAACTTGAATCAGATTCATTAATATGCCGAAGCCACCTGTGAACGCGAAAGCAAAAAATGCTAAAAAAAAGGGCAAGAAAACAGCATCTCATTTTCCTAAAAAGTTGGTGCTGATTGGCTTTTTTATCGTTTTAATTTCTATTTTTGCTATTTTGTGGTCAAGTTTATTTAAAGCTTATCCTGTTGAAGGGAAAAAGCAGATGCTATCGATCACATCAGGTGAGACCTATTCTGGTTTTATTGATCGTTTAGCCAAAGAAAATAAAATCCATTTCCCAATTGTACTTAAGCTTTATCAAAAGTTTATGATTCATGACAGCATGAAAGCTGGTGTGTATGAAATCGAACAGGGAATGAGCGTAAGACAAGTATTGGAGATGTTGTCTAATGCTGATAATGCTCAGATGAACCGTATTTTAGTGATTGAAGGTACGACTTTTAAACAGCTTATTACTGCACTCAAAAATGATAAAAATGTAAAAAATACAATACTCGATTTACCAGATGACCAGCTTATGAAGGCTTTAGGTATTCCTTATCATCATCCGGAAGGTTTATTTGCGCCTAACACTTATTTCTTCGCAAAGGGTGAGACTGACAAAAAAATCCTCACCGATTTATATCATCATCAAATGAAAGCTTTAGATACTGCTTGGGCAAATCGCGCACCAAACTTACCCTATAAAGATAAGTATGAAGCTTTAATTATGGCTTCGATTGTTGAAAAAGAAACAAGTATAGATAGTGAGCTTGAGCAAGTATCTGGTGTATTTGTACGCCGTTTGAAAATTGGTATGCGTTTACAAACTGACCCAACCGTGATTTATGGAATGGGTGATAACTATAAGGGTAAGATCAGTCGCGAAGACTTACGTACACCAACCGCATATAATACCTATACAATTAATGGCTTACCGCCAACACCAATTGCTTTGCCAAGTCAAAAAGCAATTGAGGCCGCCTTACATCCAGATGATTCAAATAACATCTATTTTGTAGCGACTGGTAATGGTGGACATAAATTTACGGCAGACTTGCAAGCACATAACCAAGCAGTGCAAGAGTATTTATCCGTGTTGAGATCGAAGAAATAAGGAAAAGAGATGTTTATTAGCTTTGAAGGCACGGAAGGGGTAGGAAAAACTACACTCATTCGAAAAATTCATCAGCATTTTGAAGAGCAAGGTAAACAAGTTGTTTTAACTCGAGAGCCGGGTGGAACACCGCTCGCAGAACAAATACGTTCGATGCTTTTAGCGGTAAATCATGATGAAAATATGAGTCATGATACTGAGCTACTCTTAATTTATGCGGCACGTGCTCAACACTTACAACAAGTGATTTTGCCGGCTTTAGCCTCTAACAAAATTGTTTTAAGTGATCGTTTCACAGATGCCAGCTTTGCTTACCAATGTTCTGGTCGTGGTTTAAGCCAAGATAAATTACAGCTTTTAAATCAGAACTTTGTTTCACGTATGCCAGAGGTGACTTTCTGGTTAGATGCACCGATTGAACTCGGTATGAATCGTGCACGTGAGCGTGGAGCTTTAGACCGTTTCGAGCAAGAAAAGTTAAGCTTCTTTACTAAAGTTCGCGAAGGTTATGAGACTTTATGGAAATCTGAACCAGAACGTATTAAACGTTTAGATGCTACGCAAAGTCCTGAACAGGTATTTGAGCAAGCCTTGCAATACTTAGGATAAATAATAAAAGCCACTCTCAGTTCTGTGGGAGTGGTTAAAAATGACGACAAATCTGCTTAAAAAGATCATAGAACATATTGAACAGTATTTTATGCTATTTTGAATACTGTTCTAAAATTGAAGAAAAATAAGGATGAAAAGTTCAAAAGAAGAAATCATAGCGTTTCTTGAAAAGGAATTTCCCCCAAGTCTTGAACATTGCACGATTGAATCAGTTACACCTAGAGCTGCTGTCGTTTATTATCATGTAGATCAAAGACATCAACGCCCAGGCGGTACCATATCTGGTCCAACCATGATGACTTTGGCAGATTTTGCTTTGTATATTGCAATACTCGGTGAAATTGGAATTGTGGGTTTGGCGGTAACGACGAATTTTAATATTAATTTTCTAAGAAAACCCGCAGGTGATAAAGACTTACGTAGTGAATGGAAGCTTATGAAAGTAGGAAAAAGCTTAGTCGTGGGTGAGGTCTGGATTTATTCAGTTGGGCTAGAAGAACCAGTAGCGCATGTGACCGCGACTTATTCAATTCCACCCAGATCACAAATATAAAACTAAATAAAAAGCACAGCCAGAGCTGTGCTTTTTTGTAGAAAAATAGCCTAAATGTCGGTATTAACCAAGGGCTGCTCTACTGCAAAGTTTGGAGGCGTTAGAACCGTTTTACGAATCTCACTCGAAGTTTCCGGATAATCTAGAGTGTAATGTAGGCCACGCGATTCTTTACGGTGCATGGCACAGCGAACGATCATTTCGGAAACAAGTATAAGATTACGCAGTTCAATTAGGTTTTTGCTGACACGGTAGTCTTGATAATATTCAGTGATTTCACGCTTTAACATCTCAATACGGTGTAAAGCACGTTCTAAACGTTTTGTGGTTCTGACAATACCAACATAATTCCACATGGTTGAACGTAACTCATCCCAGTTTTGTAAAATAACCACATCTTCATCTGGGTTGGTTACTTGTGAATCATCCCAAGTTGGTACTTCTGGTAATATGAAGTTTTCATCAAATTTATTTTCGATGTCTTTTGCTGCACTCATACCGTAAACAAAGCACTCAAGTAACGAGTTACTTGCCATACGGTTTGCGCCATGTAAGCCTGTATAAGAGGTTTCACCAATTGCATATAGACCTTCAATATCGGTCTGGCTGTTGGAATCAACAACAACACCACCACATGTATAATGTGCTGCGGGTACCACCGGAATCATGTCTTTGGTAATGTCGATACCTAGCTCAAGCAATCTTGCATAGAGTGTAGGGAAGTGCTCTTTAATAAACTCAGGTGATTTGTGGGTAATGTCTAACCATACATGACGAATACCGAGACGCTTGATTTCATGGTCAATGGTACGTGCCACAATATCGCGAGGAGCCAACTCTGCACGATCATCGAAACGTAGCATAAAACGTTCGCCGTCTGGCAGGCGTAAATAAGCACCTTCACCACGCATCGCTTCAGTAATTAAGAAAGAACGTGCTTGCGGATGATATAGGCAGGTTGGATGAAACTGGTTAAATTCCATATTGGCTACACGGCAACCTGCGCGGTAAGCCATAGCAATACCATCACCTGTAGCAATATCTGGATTAGATGTATAAAGATAAGCTTTCATCGCACCACCGCAAGCAAGTGCGGTAAATGGAGCAAGGAAAGTATGAACTTTTTCTGTTTTTTCATCTAATGCATACAAACCAATAGCACGATTCGCTTGATCTATATGACCCAACTTATGCGACGTAATTAAATCAATCGCAATGTAATTTTCAAAAATTGTAATATTCTTGCGTTCTTTCGCTCGTTCAACCAATGTAGTTGAAATAGCTTTGCCTGTTGCATCAGCAGAATGGATAATACGGCGCTGTGAGTGACCACCTTCACGTGTTAAATGAAGCTGTTCATCTTCATCTAAGGTGAACTGCACGCCTTGCTTTAAAAGAAAATCAACAGAAGGACGGCCACCTTCTACAGTATGCTGTACTGCATCTATTTCACATAAATGAGCACCTGCAATCATAGTGTCATTAATATGTTGTTGAATAGAGTCAGTTTCATCAAGAACTGCAGCAACACCACCTTGTGCATAGAAGGTACTTGCTTCAGTTAAAGCAGCTTTGGCTAAAACCGCAATATTAAAATGACTTGGTAACGATAAAGCTAGGCTTAAACCAGCACCGCCACTGCCCACAATAATCACGTCAAAGTGGTGAATTGTCTGTTGATTAGGCATGTCCATTCGCATCAATTTAAAACGTCCGCTAATGACACCCCTTTTTACCTAAAAAGGCAAGAGCTTAAGCGCTCTAAGTCACAGAAAAATTGCAATTAGCTTAAAAAATTGCAATGTGTAAAATAAACGTGATGAGGATGCCTTACAAATAAACATATTGTTACGCACAATTCCAAAGCGTTGTGATACAACAGTTTTATTCTTATTCTCGTAGACCAATTGTGGGTGAGCACCGAATGAAATCTCGCTATTTACAACAAGGAATGTATGCAGCGGTATTTACAGTTGCTGCTGTTCAAGCAAACGCTGCTGTTGATTTTTCAAACCTCGTTGAACAAGTTAGTCCGGCTGTGGTGAGTGTAAACGTTGTAAAAAAAATGACGCAGGATGAACTGTTACAGCAGCAAGTTCCTGAAATTTTAAAACGTTTCTTTGGTAATCAGGTCATCATTCCACAGCAACAAGGTCCTCAAGAAAAAACCGCATACGGTAGTGCATTCTTTATTAGTAAAGATGGTTACTTACTTACAAACCATCATGTGATTGAAAATGCTTCCCGCATCAGTATTACTTTAAATGACCGTCGTGAGATTGATGCAACTGTTGTTGGTAGTGATGAACGTACCGATGTTGCCTTATTAAAAGTGAATGGAAATAATTATCCTGCTTTAAAAGTAGGAAATGTTGACCGTTTACGAGTGGGAGAGCCTGTTTTAGCGATTGGTTCGCCATTTGGTTTTGACTACTCAGCTTCAGCAGGTATTGTCAGCGCTAAATCACGTAACATGAGCGGTGAAACCTCTGTACCATTTATTCAAACAGATGTAGCTTTAAACCCTGGTAACTCAGGCGGTCCATTGTTTAATCAAAATGGTGAAGTTGTCGGGGTGAACTCACGTATCTTTAGTGGTACTGGCGGTTATATGGGCTTGTCTTTCTCTATTCCAATCGATGTAGCGATGGATGTAGCTGAACAGCTTAAAACAAAAGGCAAAGTTACTCGTTCATACCTAGGCGTTATGATGCAAGATATTGACCGTAACCTTGCCGATGCTTACAAACTGCCTAAACCAGAAGGTGCTCTTATCACACAAGTTACGCCAAATTCACCTGCTCAAAAAGCAGGACTTAGAGCTGGCGATGTGATTTTAAAACTTAATGGTGCTTCTGTACTTCGTACAAGTGATTTGCTCTATGCCTTAAACAAAGTACAGCCAAACCAAACAGTTCAGTTTGAAGTATTACGTGATGATAAAACTCGTAATATTTCGGCAACTCTGGCAACTGCACCAGATGAAACACCTGCTACAGGTACTCAGGCTTCTACTTCTAAAGGTCCAGTATTAGGCATGAGTATTCGTGATTTGGCTGAACCAGAGAAAAATGCGTTAAGCGTGAAAGGTGGTATTTATGTTCAAGATGTTCGCCGTGGTGGGCTAGCATCATTGTCAAATATCATTCCTGGTGATGTAATTGTTCAGGTTAATAATACTCAAATTTTGAATAGCCAAGATTTTGCTAAAGTTGTTTCTAACTTACAAAAAAATACGGTTGCTCGGGTTGGGATTATTCGTCAAGGCCAACGAGCAATGCTTGGTTTGCGCATCCAGTAATATGACATAAAAATGAGCCACCCTGAAAATGGGTGGTTTTTTATTATTTGGATTCGGCATAATGTGATCTAGCTAATTTGAATGTAGCTTTAGATTTAATAATTAAAGTGGGTGTTTTGTGAGCAGTATTTTCGATTTACATATTCAGGTTCAGCCACAGCATATTGATGCTTTGGGCCATGTTAACAATGTAATGTATGTCCAATGGATGCAAGATGTTGCAGCTGCTCATGTTGAAACATTAGGAGTAGGCGTAACCAAATATCTTGAGCTCAAGCATGCAATGGTTGCTGTTGAGCATCATGTGCAATATCGTAAAGCTGCGTTTGAAGGCGAAGAAATCGTACTACGGACATGGCTCGATGATATCAATGCACTTTATTCATTTCGTCAGTATGTTTTTTTTCGCCCTTCTGATCAGGCTGTCTTATTTGTTGGGAATACCAAGTGGGCATGTATTGAAATTGAATCTGGCCGACCAAAACGTATGTCACCGACTTTTACACAAGCCTATAAGCCACTTGACTCAAGTATAAATCCTTTAGATTTTACTATTTCGTATGCTCGATAGTCGGAAGTATTACATGTGTTTTGAATTGTCATTTTTTAGAACATAAGTACAAAGCTCATGATTATTTTGGATACTTTAAAATATCCATCTGCTATAATCTCTCGCAATTTGTTAAACCGCTTTGGCTATGTATTAAAACAAGCTACATAGCACTTTATATTTTCTCAAGGTAGCCCATGGCGCAAGCTAAAAAATCAGTTGATATCAAAAATATCCGAAATTTCTCGATTATCGCTCATATCGATCATGGTAAGTCTACTTTGGCTGACCGTTTTATTCAGATGTGCGGTGGCTTACAAGATCGTGAGATGCAAGCTCAGGTCTTGGACTCAATGGAGCTTGAGCGCGAACGTGGGATTACCATTAAAGCAGCGTCTGTGACATTGTATTACACCCATCCAAATGGGCAAGAATATCAGCTTAACTTTATTGATACCCCAGGGCACGTCGACTTCTCGTATGAAGTATCGCGTTCATTAGCAGCGTGTGAAGGCGCGTTATTGGTCGTAGATGCGGCGCAAGGCGTAGAAGCTCAATCAGTTGCAAACTGTTATACAGCAATTGAACAAGGCCTCGAAGTTCTTCCTATTTTAAATAAGATTGATTTACCGCAGGCTGAACCTGAACGTGTAATTCATGAAATTGAAGAAATTATCGGGATTGAAGCGACGGATGCGCCAACTTGTTCAGCAAAAACAGGTTTGGGCGTTGAAGGTGTATTAGAACGTTTAGTCGATGTTATTCCAGCGCCAGAAGGTGATCGTGAAGCTCCACTTCAAGCGTTAATCATCGATTCATGGTTTGATAACTACTTAGGTGTAGTCTCTCTTGTCCGCATTAAAGAAGGTCGTATCCGTAAGGGCGATAAAATGTTGGTTAAGTCGACAGGACAAACTCATCCGGTAACTTCTGTAGGTGTATTTAACCCTAAACATACTGAAACCGATATTCTTGAAGCTGGCGAAGTAGGATTTGTTATTGCTGGTATTAAAGACATTTTTGGTGCACCAGTAGGTGATACTATTACGCTTGCGTCTACACCAGATGTTGCAACTTTACCTGGTTTTAAAAAGGTTAAACCACAGGTTTATGCGGGTCTTTTCCCAATCGATTCAAGTGATTTTGAACCATTCCGCGAAGCATTACAGAAATTACAAATTAACGATTCTGCCTTGTTCTTTGAACCTGAAAGTTCTGATGCACTTGGTTTCGGTTTCCGCTGTGGTTTCTTAGGCATGTTGCATATGGAAATCGTACAAGAGCGTTTAGAGCGTGAGTATGATCTCGATTTGATTAGCTCTGCACCAACAGTAGTCTATGAAGCCGTTACCAAAAAAGGCGATACGATCTATATCGACAGTCCATCTAAAATGCCTGATGGTTCAGTTGTTGAAGATTTACGTGAGCCAATTGCTGAATGTCATATTCTTGTGCCACAAGAGTACTTAGGTAATGTCATGACCTTGTGTATTGAGCGTCGTGGTGTACAAAAAGACATGAAATTTTTAGGTAATCAAGTTTCGATTACTTTTGAAATTCCAATGGCTGAAGTCGTGATGGATTTCTTTGACAAGCTCAAATCATGTTCACGTGGTTTTGCATCGCTAGACTATAACTTCGTACGTTTCGAAAGTTCATCTTTAGTTAAGGTTGATGTATTAATTAATAGTGAAAAGGTTGATGCCTTGGCTATGATTTGTCACCGTAATGATGCTCGCCATCGTGGTATTGCTCTAGTTGAAAAAATGAAAGATTTGATTCCACGTCAAATGTTTGATGTTGCAATTCAGGCTGCTATTGGTGCTCAAATTATTGCTCGTTCGACTGTTAAGGCGATGCGTAAAAACGTTCTAGCAAAATGTTATGGCGGTGACGTGTCTCGTAAGAAGAAATTACTTTCTAAACAAAAAGAAGGTAAGAAACGTATGAAACAAGTGGGTAGTGTAGAAATTCCACAAGAAGCGTTCTTAGCTGTTTTGAAAGTAGAAAGATAAAAGAAAGGGCTGGGATGAACTTATATTCTCCCAGCCATAAAGCAAGCAGCTAGGCTGCGAGTGAGGTCATGTGGATTTTGATTTTAATTTAATTCTTGTTCCAGTTACGCTGATTTTATTTGCAGTGTGGTTGCTAGATAAGCTTGTTTTTAAACAGCGTGCAAATAAAGGGCGAGAGAACGAAAATTTTGTTATTACATGGGCCTATGACTTTTGGCCAGTTTTAGCTGTTGTGCTTGTACTTCGCTCATTTCTTTATGAGCCATTTAATATTCCATCAGACTCTATGGTTCCAACTTTAGAGACTGGCGATTTTATCTTAGTTAATAAATTCGACTATGGTGTGCGTTTACCTATCGTAAATAAAAAAGTCATTGATGTAGGTGAACCGAAACGTGGTGATGTCATCGTATTCCGTTACCCACCACAACCAACCATTAGTTATATTAAGCGTGTAATTGGTTTACCAGGTGACCATATTGTTTACGATCATGGTCAATTGATTATTAATGGTCAGAAAATTCCTAAAGTACCAACACAATTTAGTCGTGAAAAAGATGCTTTAGATACACCAACGTCTATTTATCATAAAGAAACAATTGGTGATCATACCTTTACGATGCGTGAACTCGAAGGTGTAAACGTTGCGCGTCAGGCACCATTTATCAACTATGTTGATAATGGCAAATATTCAAACCAAGACGGTTTATATTGGGAAGTAACTGTTCCGAAAGGACATTACTTTGCAATGGGGGACAACCGTGATCAAAGTGCTGACAGTCGTTTCTGGGGGTTCGTTCCTGAAGAAAATTTAACAGGCCGAGCTTTCTATGTCTGGATGCACAAAGAACCTGGTTTCCACCTGCCAAGCTTTAACCGAAATGGAAAAATAGATTAAAAACAACCATTAGGAAAAACAAAAATGCGTAAGGCACAACAGGGTACTTCGTATTTAGCAATTTTATTTGGGGTGGTTATATTTGCAATTGCGGCGAAAGCCGTACTTGCAGTTTGGCCAGCATATTGGGATGATCGTGTGATTAATAATCAGATTACAGAGCTCATGCAACAAAGCTCAGCTGATATCACACCCCAAAAGTTTATGATACAGATGGACCAACGGCTGGAGATGAACAATATTCGTGATCTCCATTTTAAGGAAATTGCTGAAGTGTTTAACGAGTCTGGTCTAATCGTCAAAAAGAAATATGAAGTAAGAAAACCTTTCTTACTAAATATTGATTTAGTTTTAACATTTGAGAAGAGTTTTGACAAAACATCAGTTCAAACTAAGTGATCCTCGCTTACTCAGTCGAATCGGTTATCAATTTAAGCAGCCCGAATTGCTACAGTTAGCTTTGACTCATCGTTCGGTGAGTCATAAGTATAACTATGAACGTCTGGAGTTTTTAGGCGATTCGTTGTTGGGGATGATCATTGCCAATTATTTATACCATGCCTATCCACATGAAAATGAGGGGCGTTTAACACGTATGCGTGCGACTTTAGTTCGCCAAGAAGCATTAGGTAAAATTGCAACCGATTTGCAACTTAGTCGGTGTTTAATATTAAGCACAGGCGAGTTGAAATCTGGTGGTCATCATCGTGAGTCAATATTAGCGGATACGGTAGAGGCGATTATTGGTGCAATTTATCTTGATAGTAGTGATCTGAACCTACTCAAAGATATTGTGTTAAAATGGTATGTACCTTATTTAGATCATATTGAGCCAACAGATCAACTCAAAGATCCAAAATCACGTTTACAAGAGTATCTACAAGCACGTAAAAAACCTCTCCCTGTTTACGAGGTTGTAGATATTCAGGGTGATGCACCTCATCAACACTTTACAGTCGAATGTTTGGTAGATGGTTTACCAAAGATTTATGGTGAGGGGTCAAGTCGTCGTTTTGCCGAGCAGGCAGCAGCGGCGGAAATTTTAAAGTTATTGGAGCAATAACCTGCATGTCGATGCATTCTGATCAAATCAATCCAGATTCAAATGAAAACCAAGATCCAAACAATCTGATTGATCAATTTTTTAGTTCCAAAGGCGTTACAATTCCTTCGGATTTTAAGAGCGGATTTGTGGCGATTGTAGGACGTCCAAATGTGGGTAAATCTACCCTCATGAACCATTTATTGGGTCAAAAACTCTCAATTACTTCACGTAAACCTCAAACGACTCGCCATAAAATTATTGGTATTGATTCACGTGAGAAGATGCAAGCGGTTTATGTAGATACACCGGGAATGCATAAGAAAGAAGTACGTGCGATCAATAAAATGATGAACCGCGCTGCTCATTCTGCATTACGTGATGTTAACTTGGTTTTATTTGTTATCGATGCATATAAGTGGACTCAAAATGACGATTTAGTGCTTGAGAAACTCAAGAACGCTGAAATGCCAGTTATTTTGGTCATTAATAAAGCTGATACTTTTGAAGATAAAAGAGAGATTCTTCCTTTAATTCAAGAGCGTACCAAGCTTATGAATTTTGCTGAGATTGTTCCTGTTTCTGCTCTTCGTGGAGCAAACTTGGAACATTTAAGTGAAACGATTGAAAAATATCTTCCTTATCAGCCGCCACTGTATTCATTTGATCAAATTACGGACCGTTCAGAACGCTTTTTAGCAAGTGAAATCATCCGTGAAAAAATTATGCGTCAGTTGGGTGAAGAGTTACCATATGATTTAACAGTACAGATTGAATCTTTTAAAACAGAAGAGGCAACTGTTAATGAGAAAAATGGTCGATTAAAACCAGCTTGTACCTATATTGATGCAACAATTTTTGTTGATCGTCCTGGCCAAAAAGCGATTGTGATTGGTGAAAAAGGTGCCAAGCTTAAAACGATTGGTATGGATGCTCGCAAAGACATGGAAAAAATGTTCGAACAAAAGATCATGCTTACCTTATGGGTTAAGGTTAAAGGCGGTTGGTCTGATGATGAACGTGCTTTGAAAAGTTTAGGATATAGCGATATCTAACAAGCAGGGAATACTGGTATGAAAACAATTACATCAATATTGGCTATTATTGGGTGTACATTGATGTTACAAGGTTGTGTATATAAGCTTGTAACCGTACCAGTAGGTATTGCTTATAAAACAACTAAAGGTGTCGTGAAGGGTACAGCTGCTGTTGTAGGAGCTGTAATTCCTGATGATGACGATAAAAAAGAAAAAGAATCTAAGGAATAGTTTCTTTTTATGATGCGCAATGAAGTCCTACATGGATATATGATTCACCATCGTAAATATCGTGAAAAAAGCCATATTGTGCATCTCTTCACTCAGGAATACGGGCGGGTCGATGGCATTTTAAGACAGACTCCTCCTCCCCAATATCAACCAATTCGGTTGCAAGCTACAGGTAAAAGTGAACTCAAAAATTTTACGAAGCTGGAAATATTAAATCAGCCAGTTTTCTTTTTTGGTGATGCTTTTTTTGCTGGCTTTTACTTAAATGAAATTGTTCTAAGACTTTGTCCTCTAGAAGAACCAATGCCACAAACTTTTGAACAATATCAATTAACTTTGCTTCAGTTACAACAATTATCTTCTCACGAAAATCCCGATCTTTTTCTCAGACAGATCTTAAGGCAGTTCGAACATATCTTACTTCCAGAGTTGGGCTATGCAATTGATTTTTCAGTTGATAGCTCACAAAAAGAAATTTTGCCAAATCAGTTTTATCAATTTCAAGTGACTGAAGGCTTTGCTCCCGTTGTCCAGGCAAGCCACTCATCTTTGTCGGGAAAAGCAATTTTATCTATGCTGGATTATGAGCAAGGGCAGGATTTTTCTCACGAACAATTGCAATTATTAGGTAAACTATACCGTCAAATGATTACATCGCTTTTAGGTGATCGTCCCCTAAAAAGTCGACAATTGTGGATTCAAAATACTCAAACTCAATCGTAATTAGGATTTATTTATGGCTGCATTGCTTGGTGTAAACATAGACCATGTTGCTACTCTAAGACAGGCGCGCGGTACTACTTACCCAGACCCTGTAGAAGCTGCTCTTATTTGTGAACAAGCTGGTGCAGAGGGGATTACTTTGCATCTTCGTGAAGACCGCCGCCATATTCAAGATGATGATGTGCGTCGCATGCGTCCATTGTTAAAAACACGTATGAATCTAGAGTTGGCCGTTACTGATGAAATGGTTGAGTTTGCCAAAGAAATTAAACCACAGCACGTGTGTTTCGTTCCTGAAAAACGTCAGGAAGTAACAACTGAAGGTGGTTTAGATGTAGTAACTAACTTTGAAAAAGTTAAGGCTGCAACCCAGGCTTTAGCTGCTTTGGGATGTGACGTATCATTATTTATTGATGCGGATTTTGCTCAAATTGATGCGGCAGTTGCATGTGGCGCACCTACGATTGAGTTGCACACAGGTGCATATGCCGATGCAGCAACAGAACAAGAACAACAAGAAGAGCTGGCTCGTATTGTAAAAGGTGTTGAATATGCCGCTTCAAAAGGTTTGGTTGTAAATGCAGGACATGGCCTTAACCTAAAAAATATTGCACCAATTGCAGCAATTCCACAAATCCATGAATTAAATATTGGTCATTCAATTATTGCAGATAGTGTTTTTGTAGGTCTGGCACAGGCTGTTAAAGATATGAAAAAAGCGATTCAGGCAGCAGGATAAGTAGTAATGTCGAGTATCAATTACGATGAATTAATGCAGCCTGTGTTGGCATTTTTGGGGTGTCAAACTCCAAATGAATGGTTAGATGAGGCCGTTAATAATTTAGACATCTTGATGCAAGATCATGCCAATTGTGAGAAAAAAGCAGCCGGTACGGCAATGAACTTGATGTTCCGCTATAGTTTTTTTACAGATCTACAAGTCAAACTTGCTCAACTTGTACGTGAAGAAATGCTTCACTATGAACAAGTTCTCGAGTTTATGACGAAACGTGGCCAAGAGTGGAAAGGTTTAAGCGCAGGACGATATGCAGGTGGCTTGCGAAAAGAAATACGTACCTATGAGCCAGAAGCTTTAATTGATGTACTGGTTATCGGAGCTTTTGTAGAAGCACGTTCATGCGAACGTTTTTATGCACTTGCTCCGCGTGTAGATGACGAACTGGGACGTTATTATCGTTACTTGCTTAAGTCAGAATCTCGTCATTTTGAAGACTATTTGGCACTAGCGCTTGATGTTGCCAAAACTGCCAAAATGAAAGATCCTGAAGAGGATATTCAGCAACGTATTGAACACATCCGTGAGGTTGAAAAGAATCTGATTTTGACTCCGGATGATACTTTCCGGTTTCATAGTGGTATTCCTGCATAGTCTTGGGCGCCTCAAATAAAAAAGTTTACCTTTCACGGTAAACTTTTTTATTAGGTGAGCTTTATCTTTTTGGCTATAGACATGTTCTGCTTTTAGTTTTTAAATGCATATAATTATTTAATAAATATATTTTTTATAGATTTTAATTTCTCTTAAAATTTTTAAAAAAACTTTTATTTTTTTAGGCTAATAATCAATATTGTGTAAATATAAAGGCTGATATGTTCATCATGAGTTCAACTGAAATAGTTGATTATTTCTAAGGATATAAGAATGTTAGCATTAGTTACAGGCGCATCGGCAGGTTTTGGTTATAGCATTTCAAAAAAATTGATTGAGTTGGGCTATAAAGTTATTGGTTGCGGAAGACGGGCAGAAAAACTAGAAGAATTAAAACAAGAACTTGGTGAGAAATTCTACCCATTAGTATTTGATATGACAGATACAGTAGAAAATATAAATAAGTTATTTAAAGAATTACCAAATGAATTTCAAATCGATCAAATTGACTTACTGGTCAATAATGCAGGCTTGGCATTGGGTCTAGAGCCAGCAGATAAAGCTGAATTAGATGATTGGTACACGATGATTGATACCAATGTTAAGGGGCTGGTTACTATTACCCGACTAATTTTACCAAGTATGGTGCAGAAGAAATCGGGTCTAATTATTAATATGGGGTCAATTGCAGGTACATATCCATATCCTGGTGGTAATGTTTACGGTGCAACAAAAGCTTTTGTGGAGCAGTTTAGTTTAAATCTTCGTGCAGATTTAGCTGGTACTGGTGTACGAGTAACAAATATTGAGCCGGGACTATGTGGCGGTACTGAATTTTCTCTTGTGCGTTTTAAGGGGGATCAGGAGAAAGCTAGTAGTTTATATGATAAAAAGAATCCAATCTTGCCTGAAGATATTGCAAATACGGTCGCATGGATTGCATCACAACCACCGCATATTAATATTAACCGTATAGAAATGATGCCAACGACTCAGTCTTTTAACCCTTTAAAAGTTGTAGAAGTGGAATAATGTAATTTTAAAAAAGATCTAAGCGTAGAAGGTCACCTAAGTTTAGAACTGATGATTCGATCTGGTAAATATTCGAATTATGAAAAGCAAATCCTCTACAGGCAGTAGGGGATTTTTTTATAGGTATACTTTAATAGAAGGCAATAAAAAAGCCCGCTTTAATGCTGCGGGCTTTTTAATATTTGGCTCTCCCACCTGGGCTCGAACCAGGGACCTGCGGATTAACAGTCCGTCGCTCTACCGACTGAGCTATGGGAGAATCTGCATGCGATTATAAGGAGATTTTGACAAGGGTCAAGTGAAAATCGTCATGTTTCCTTCATTTTTGTGTTGTATGCTTTTTATTTGATCAAGTTGAGTGGCGAGGATATAAATTACTTGCACTTTAAAAACTCAATTGCTAGATTCAAAAAAGAACGAGCGTTTGGAGTAATCCAAACAGTGTGGATTTAAACCAACTTGCCAGCACTAAAATGGCTAAATCGGAGATAAGTATGAAAACACTTACTGTTGCTTCTATTTTTTCTAATTTTGATTTTTATCAACGCAATTATCTCAATATTTTAAATCAACCAGAATCTTATTACACACTTGTAGAAGATGCATGGATCAATGCTTTTCCATTTAAAAAGCAGGATTTGTACTTAGGTGACTTATTACAACTCTGGTTTAGCTCAAAATGGGATGCGCATACTTCACTGAAAGTTTTAAAGTCTTGCAATATATTAGATCAATCTAAACCCCTTTATATTTTCCAACTCGAAGGGGAATTATTGTGGGGTAAAAATAAAGTTTTAGCTTGGTCTACTCAGTTTCATAAAGTGATAGAGCTTCAACTTAAGAATATTTGGGCACCTTATGTAGTTGCACAAACTTGTGACCGTCCAGATCTTCCTGACTTAATAAAAAAGGCAGCCGTTTAAAGCTGCCTTAGTTTTTATGGTCGAATAATCATACAAGTCGCTGTTGCATAAGCATAAATTTTGCCTTCTTCATCAATAATTTTGCCTTCGGAAATACCCAAATTTTTACTTATATTAATAATCTTACCTGTAGCAAATAAAGTCTGATTTTGAGGAATAGGACGACACATTTTTACATTCAGATCGATAGTTCCATAACCTACACCAGCGGGTAACATCGTATGCACAGCACAGCCAGTCACTGAATCTAGAACAGTTGCAGCGAAACCACCATGTACGCCACCTAAAGGGTTTAAATGGCTATGATCTGCTTGTGCTTTAAAAGTTACTGATCCTTCAGAAATTTCAGTGGGTTGCATAGGTATAGTTTTGCTAATACTCGCAGGCGGAATGTGGCCTTCAACCATGGCTTGTAAAAATTCGAGGCCTGTCATTTCCATAGGTTTTTTCATTTTTGAGTCCTTCAGTTATTAAAGTTCTAAAATGGAACTTGATGTTAAATTAGGCGTTAAATTAACTATTGTCAAGTTGGAGTGAATAGGAGGATAGGTCATTTATAGTTTATAAACTTGTAAAGTTGGATTGGGCAGAATATTTTATAAATCTAAAAATATAAATTTCGTATGGAAAATAATAATGAACGGTCAGTGTTTATGTGGTGAAACAACTTTTGAAGTTGAATTAAAAAATCATGATGTTCATGTTTGTCATTGTTCGATGTGTCGAAGACAGACAAGTGGTGTCATTATGACAGTTGATGTAGTTAAAGGTAGTTTAAAGTTTCTTCAGCAAAAGCATCTTAGTGTATTTAACTCTTCTGAATGGGGTGAAAGGGGCTTTTGTAATGCTTGTGGAACAACAATTTTTTGGAGAACGAAAGATAATAGTTATTGCAATATCAATGCATTTTCCTTAAATGAGCCGGTAGAAGGTTTACACCTTGATATGGAAATTTTTATTGATTCAAAACCCGATTTTTATACTTTTCAGAATGATACCAAGAAACTAACTGGGGCCGAGGTGGTTGCGCTATTTAACCCAGAATAATTTTAATTATAAAAAAGGCCTCAATTTTGAGGCCTTTTTTAGTTTTACAAATTATTTTGCAGCTTTTTCAGCTTCGATAGATGCAATCGCAGCATCAACACCTTTGATTGATTCAGCAGCTTTTTTGATACGTGCTAAAGCATCAACGAGTACTTCATCAGCTGTTGCATATGAAATGCGCATGAAGCCGCCTAAACCAAATGCATCACCAGGAACAACTGCTACGCCAGTTTCTTCAAGTAACCATTCAGAGAATTCTGTGCAAGACTTTAAGCCTTTTGCACGAATAAGAGGGCGAATATTTGCATATGCATAGAATGCGCCATCAGCAGGTAAACAAGAGATACCTTTGATGTCGTTTAAGCCATTAACTACTAAGTCATGACGACGTTTAAACGCTTCAATCATTGGCTCTAAAACATCTTGTGGACCATTCAATGCAGCTTCAGCAGCAACTTGTGAAATTGAAGTTGGGTTAGAAGTTGATTGAGACTGGATTTTTTTCATTGCACCAATGATTTTTGCTGGACCGGCTGCATAGCCAATACGCCAACCTGTCATTGCATATGCTTTAGATACACCATTTAAAACAATTGTGCGGTCATATAAATCTGGAGCAACAGTTGCAATGTTATAGAACTCATCTTCCCAACGGATTGGTTCATACATGTCATCAGAAGCAACAAATACTTGTGGATGACGACGTAAAACCTCAGCTAAAGCTTCTAATTCAGCTTTGCTATAAATCATACCTGTTGGGTTAGATGGGCTGTTTAATACTACTAAGCGAGTGTTAGGAGTAATTGCTGCTTCTAGTTGTTCAGGTGTAATTTTGAAACGTTGGTCTTCACCACATTTCACAATAACTGGCGTACCTTCAGCAATAATAACCATATCTGGATAGCTTACCCAAAATGGCGCAGGGATGATCACTTCATCCCCTTTGTTTAATAATGCAAGTGCCAAGTTAAAGAAGCTTTGTTTACCACCACATGAAACCAAAATCTGGTTTGCTTGATAATCAAGATTATTATCACGCTTCAATTTAGCAATAATTGCTTTTTTTAACCCAGGAGTACCATCTACAGCCGTATATTTTGTGAAACCATTATTAATCGCTTCAATTGCAGCATCTTTGATGTGTTGAGGGGTATCAAAATCTGGCTCGCCAGCACCTAAACCAATCACATTCTTGCCAGCAGCTTTAAGCTCAGCTGCTTTATTAGTTACAGCAAGTGTAGGGGACGGTTTGATGGCATTGACACGATCAGAAAGACGTACGTCCACGGCAATATTCCTCTTATGGGATTAAAAAATAAAAAGCATACTATCTTATCGCAAAAATTAAGTAATTTGCGGATGTGGGTATTTTTAGATGTAAAAAAGTTTAATTTAGAAACGTTCTTGTTGCGGTTTTATTCAATTGAAGCTTTTTTCGAAAGAAATGAGAAAAATCCTTTATAATAAATCGCAATCGAAATATCGAGACTGAATTATGACTGAGCAACAGCCAAAACAGAAAAAGGCTTTGGTGAAATTGCCATTCCCAATGCCTAATGAAAGCAACCAAGCTGGCGATGCTGTACACAACCAAGTGCGTCCGAAGCCAGAGCAATATGCAGATAGAACTTGGATGCCACCTCGTGGTACTCGTCGTTCTATGGGTAAGCGTTAATTAAAAAAACAGGCAATATGCCTGTTTTTTTATTGTTGTAGTACTTCTTGATAATAAATTTTTTTCTTTTGATACATGTGATGATCTGCGCGTTTTAACATCTCTTCCACTTGTTCATTTTCTTTTGTCGTTGCGTGTCCAATTGCAATACTAATAGGATGGCTTGAGTAATATTGATTATCGATATTAAAAAGCTCCTGAATAGTTTGAAGCATAATCAATACATTTGCCTCATCTGCACCAGGCATCAAAATTACGAACTCGTCTCCACCAATTCGGGAGGCAGTATAAGCAGTATTCGTAATAGCTTGGTTTAAAATATTCCCCACACGACGTAATAAACCGTCACCAATATCGTGGCCAAGTTGATCATTCGTTTCTTTTAAACCATTCATGTCTAAAAAAATTGAAGAAACAGGACGAATAATGCTGCGGTTTAAACGATTAAGCTCTTCTGTAAAGAAAGCACGGTTATAAAGTTTAGTCAGTACATCATGCTGACCTAAATATTCTAAATAATTTTCAGCTTTCTTTCGTGCAGTAATATCTGTAAGAGCAACCTGTACCAATCCCCAAGTATCTTCATAACCGGGGAATACGGTAAATTGCAGTAAAACATTTCTGATTTGGCCATCTAATGCATAGTTAACGGCTTCACGCTTATGGTGAATATTTCCTTGCCAGAGTTCAATTAGTTGTTCTCTAAAAGTTTCCACCATCTCTTGAGCAAAAATTTTATGCGTATTTTTTAAAAGAGCGGTTTTGTCAGGTGCTTTAAATAAATCAAGAGTCGACTGATTAACATCTAAGATTAAAATATCTTCGATACATTGGCGCACGAATTCAGGATGCACATCTAAAAAAGTCCTAAAGTCTTCAATACCTAATAGCCTAAGCTGATCAATTCTATTTTTAATACGGCTAAAATCTTCAACCCAAAGAGAAGTGGGGGAGTAGATAAACATTGATTCTGCTAGGCGTCGATTTTTCTCTTCCTGACGAAGTGCATTTTGATAAGGCGTAATGTCTTCAGTGGTAATTAAAATACGGTCAAATGTAGTTTCAGAACCCGGTAAAATTGCTCCCCGTAGTTGTACATCAATACGTTTACCAGAGAGCGTGTAATTTATCGTGGTACTTGAGAAATGAGTTTTGCCATTCCATAACGCTTCGAGTTCATGAATGTGAGCTTCAAACATCTCTTTTTTAAAAATAAGATTTAAATTGGCACATAATTCTTCTTGGTTTTTTGCTTCAAAAAGTTCTAATACCTTTTGGTTGACCTTAATAATTTTAATTTTATGGGCGCATTCGGCAATTAAATTTTCATTTTGACTTAGAAATTCGTAAAGGTTTTCGACCCCTTGATTTCTCCATAAATCAAATAGCTGTTTAACTTCACTGAAGTCCTCAATCCACATTGGAATTGGGGTTAGGTCAAAAATTGAAGAATCTAAAGTTTCCATTTGTTTCTTTAAGTATTCAGTTTGTCTTAAAGTATAATGAGAAAAATTAGGATTTGGGAAAATAATCAATTTAAATCTTTAGAAAAATTAAAATAATGAGAAAGCAGAATTTATCTGCTTTACTCATAAAATATCAAAATAAATTAACGGTTAATCGGGTGGTCGATATTTTTCTCGCCGCGCCATAATTTAATGAAGTCTTGTTCATCAAAATCATAAAGTTCCATCAGTGCCACAATGACACTGACAAAAATCATTGCGCCTTCTGAGTTACCATGAATATTGAAAATCTTGCCATTGAGCTTACCTAAAATATCACTCAATTCGTGCTCTCGGCCTCTGCCATAGCGGTCACGAGGGTACAACTCTTCATTTAAAACAATCAGCGCTATTGCTTTTTCAGCATCTGATAAATCAGTTTTATCTAAAGCATCTTCAAAAGATTCACTGCCATGATTAAAGTAAAAAATAACCTCATCGTTAATAAAACTTTGAACCATTTTTTGAGTGAGTGTCGGAAACTGTGAAACAGCATTATCTTCAACATAAGGTTTAAATGATTCTGGAAAAATCACGTTGTGATATATGCCTTTAAAAAGTGGGGCAATTTCAGAAACTTTATAACCCGCGATCCCACATCCTAAAGCAGTGACAAAGTATTTCATTTTAGGATGATTTTTTGCATAAATTTTAAAGTCTTCAACATAATGCTCGATTTGGGAGAGAGGCATTTGTTGAATGTGTTCATTTAAGGTTGGAATTGCAAAGCTTTGTCCAGCCCAGCCACGTCCCACACCTTCTACAGCCCCAAAATGCTGACTGGCAACACGTGCGGCTCCACTACCATGTTGCCCAGCCATATTACTACCGAAGACAAACACTGTATCTTCAGGGAGTTCAGTTACAATACTTTCATCATGATATTGATAGGTCATGGTTATGCTTTTTATCTAATGGATAAGTTCATGTTGCAACCGTTTAAAGCATTGGTCAAGTGTCAAGATGCTTAATATTTTCGCTGTATATTAATCTGGCTACAGACTTTAAATTAGGGAAAAAATCCCCATTAAATTGCTAGACGATAAATTCAAATTTTTTATAAAGAGAGAGAACTGTGAACGAAAATCAACCTTTCGATTTGGTCACTCATTACCAGCCAGCGGGTGATCAGCCACAGGCAATTGAAAAGCTGGTAAATGGCGTCGAAAAAGGTTTTCGTAATCAGTTACTTTTGGGTGTGACTGGTTCCGGTAAGACCTATACCATGGCAAACGTGATTGCCCAAACACAGCGACCAACCATTGTGATGGCGCACAATAAGACATTAGCAGCCCAGCTTTATGGTGAATTTAAAGCCTTCTTCCCAAATAATGCAGTTGAATACTTCGTAAGTTATTACGACTACTATCAACCCGAGGCTTATGTTCCGTCTTCAGATACGTTTATTGAAAAAGATGCAGCAATTAATGACCATATTGACCAGATGCGTTTATCGGCAACACGTGCCTTGTTAGAGCGTCGTGATGCAATTATTGTAGCTTCTGTTTCTGCTATTTATGGTTTGGGTGACCCAAATGCCTATATGCAAATGTTATTGCATGTGGTTCAGGGTGATCGAGTGAGTCGAGACGAAATTATTCGCCGTTTGGTTGAAATGCAATATACCCGTAATGAGCTTGAATTTTTACGTGGTACTTATCGAATTCGTGGCGAAATTATTGATATTTTCCCAGCAGAATCTGACCAACACGCAATTCGTATTGAACTTTTTGACGATGAAGTAGATTCAATTCGTTGGTTTGATCCACTCACCGGTAAGATGGTGCGCAAAGTACCACGTGTTACGATTTATCCGAAAAGTCATTATGTAACGCCAAAAGACAACTTAACGCGTGCTATTGATACCATTAAGGATGAACTTCAAGACCAGCTTAAGTTCTTCCGTGAACATGACAAGTTGCTTGAGGCTCAGCGTATCGAACAGCGTACTCGTTATGATTTGGAAATGATGCAGCAGTTAGGTTATACCAATGGTATTGAAAACTACTCTCGTCATTTATCAGGCCGTCCAGCAGGTGAAGCACCACCGACATTATTTGATTATGTACCGGACGATGCTTTACTTATTATTGATGAGTCACATGTAACGGTTCCTCAGATTGGCGCAATGTATAAAGGTGACCGTTCACGTAAAGAAAACTTGGTAAATTATGGTTTCCGTTTACCAAGCGCGCTTGATAACCGCCCAATGAAATTTGAAGAGTGGGAACGTATTGTTCCGACCACTATTTTTGTGAGTGCAACGCCAGCTAAATACGAGTTGGAGAAGTCAGAACAAGTGGTTGAACAGGTCGTTCGTCCTACAGGTTTGGTTGATCCTGAAATTGAAGTTCGCCCAGTACTTACTCAAGTCGATGATGTTCTTTCTGAAATTAATATTCGTAAGAACTTAAATGAACGTGTATTGGTGACGACTTTAACAAAACGTATGGCGGAAGATTTAACATCTTATTTAAAAGAATATGGTGTTAAGGTCGCTTATTTGCACTCGGATATTGATACGGTTGAACGTGTCAAAATTATTCATGAGTTACGTACAGGCGTATTTGATGTTTTGGTTGGTATTAACTTACTTCGTGAAGGCTTAGATATGCCAGAGGTTTCTTTAGTTGCTATTTTAGATGCAGATAAAGAGGGCTTCTTACGTTCAGAACGTTCACTTATTCAGACCATTGGTCGTGCTGCGCGAAATGTGAAAGGTAAGGCAATTTTATATGCAGATAGAATTACCGACTCTATGCAAAAAGCAATTGATGAGACAGAACGCCGTAGAGCTAAACAAATCGAATTTAACGAGCTGCATGGTATTACACCACGTAGTGCAGTCCGTCAGGCCGTGAAAGAAATTGATACGGGTGAAGTGCTTTCAGATGATCAAATTGATGAGAAAATATTGGAGCAGGCACAAGCACTAAGTGCTGATGACCGTCATATTCTTTCTGACCCTAAATTGTTCAGTAAGCATATTACTAAGCTTGAGAAAGAAATGTTAAAGGCGTCTAAAGATCTACAATTTGAGCAAGCGGCTCGTATTCGTGATGAAATCGTTCGTTTAAAAGCGCAAATGTTGCAATAAATGGATACATAACACTACATGATTTGTTTAAAAAACAAGCTACTGTAGATGTTTAAGTTATTTTTGTATTCACAACTAATAGTTGAGGGCAACAATGGCATTTCGAAATAATGTTCCGCAAGCCAGTTGGCGCTTGGCAAAAATTGCATTGGGCGGGATTGTTCTAACTGGCTTAGCCGTTGGAACATATGCCTATGCCCAGCAGAAGCCTTTACCAACTGTCGATAAAGTTGAATTAGACCGTTATTTAGGTGTGTGGTATGAAGTCGCACGTAAACCGGCTTTTTTCCAAAAAAAATGTGCTTACAACGTATCTGCAACTTACACTTTAAATGAAAATGGAAATATCGTTGTAGATAATCGCTGCTACGATAATCAGAAGCAATTACAGCAATCTATTGGCGAAGCTTTTGTAGTTAATCCACCCTATAACACAAAATTAAAAGTAAGTTTTTTACCTGAAGCTGTGAGATGGATTCCGGTTATTCGTGGAGATTACTGGATTTTAAAGCTGGATGAAGACTATCAAACTGTTTTAGTAGGGGAGCCTTCACGTAAGTATCTTTGGGTATTATCTAGAACACCACATCCCAAAAAAGAATTGATTGATGAATATCTAAATTATGCCAAAACATTAGGATTTGATATTCGTGATGTTATTCATACTGAGCACAAAGAATAAATAAATTCTGCTTAATAAAAAACCATGTTTTCGCATGGTTTTTTCTTTTTTATAGTGGATAAATCAAGTATTGTATCGCTTTATTTTTCTTAAAGTGTAAAGAGGTTAGTGATGTTAAAAGGCGTGATTTTCTCTGTCATGGCATCATTAACTTTCGGTGTTCTTTATTTCTATACTCAACTACTTGGTCAACTTGATAGCGAGCAAACATTTGGGTGGCGTATTATTGCTACTTTGCCATTTTTAACTCTATTTATGTGGTGGAGTGGTGACTTAAGTCATATTAAAAATATCTATCAACGTATTTTGGCAAAACCTTCTTTACTTTTGTTACTCATAACAACCTCGATTTTAACGTCGATACAGCTATGGCTCTTTTTATGGGGACCCATGCATGGACGTGGTTTACAAGTATCTTTGGGATATTTCCTTCTACCGCTTGTGCTGGTTTTGGCTGGTAGTGTGCTATATGGGGAAAAAATATCAAAATTTCAGTGGGTCGCTATTATTCTGGCAATAGTTGGTGTCGGCCATGAGATTTTTCGTTTAGGAAGTATTGCTTGGGAAACTGCTTTGGTGGCCATTGGTTACTCAGCTTATTTCTTGTTACGCAAGAAAATTAAAACAGATAATTTAGGTGGTTTTTGGTGGGACCTTTTGATCATCATGCCTGTGGCGATTTATCTAACACATACAGGATTATTGCCATATAGTAAATTTTTCGATCAACCAACTCTTGCCTTAGTAATTGCAGGATTAGGAGTACTTAGTGCTATAGGCTTGGGATGTTACATATTAGCAAGTCGTTTTTTACCTTTAGTTGTATTTGGCTTACTTGGATATCTTGAACCAGTGTTACTTGCTTTAGCATCCTTAGTGCTAGGGGAAAGCATTGGTCAAGAAGAATGGTTTACTTATATTCCAATTTGGTGTGCTGTATTTGTACTTGTGCTAGAAGGTGCATTCCATCTTTATCAGCAGCAGAAAAAAGCCAAAAATTTGCAATTAAATCTCGAAAAATATCAAAAAAGATTAAAAAATGATGCTCATGATTAGAGCAACAGAATCTAAAAAGTAAGAAAAAGCAAAAATTTAGCTGCTTTAAACAATAAGATAATAAAAAATAATTATAGGTATTTTATGAATTTATGATGAATTTTGGGAAAATCTAGTCACTGACGTCAGCTTTTGATTCATTCTTGCTAATAATTCCATTACAATTACGGGGTTTTAAAAATCACGCCTAGATATAATTAATTAGAGGACGTATCTGTGAGCAAAGACACTATCATCGCCCTGCACGCTGAACACCAAGGCCGTTGGAAAAACCGTGAAGAAATCGCGGAACGTATGATTGCATTAATCGGTCAATTATACCGTGAAAAAAATATTGTCGTATCTGTTTACGGTCGCTCTTTAATTAACCGTTCTGTTATTCAAATTTTGAAAACTCACCGTCGTACACGTGTTGTAGATGTTGAGCTTTCTGTAGTAAATACTTTCCCAATTTTAGAAGCTTTAGCAAAAGTTGAAAACATTGGTTCTGCAGAAGTTGATATCGGTAAACTTGCAGTTGAATATAAAGAAAAAGGCGGTGATGTTGACGCTTTTGTTGCTCAAGCAGTTGAGTCAATTAAAGGTAGCGCAACTTCTGAACAACCTAAAGATGTAGTTCTTTACGGTTTTGGTCGTATTGGTCGTATCTTAGCTCGTTTAATCATTAGCCAATCAGGTTTAGGTCGTGGTTTAAGCCTTAAAGCGATTGTTGTTCGTAAGTCTTCTGACGGTGACTTGGCAAAACGTGCTTCTTTACTTCGTCGTGACTCTATTCACGGTACTTTCGCTGGTACAATTTCTGTTGATGAAGAAAACGAAGCAATCATTGCTAACGGTAACTTCATCAAAGTGATCTATGCATCTAGCCCAAGTGAAGTAGACTATACTCAATACGGTATTGAAAACGCGCTTTTAATCGACAACACTGGTAAATGGCGTGATGCTGAAGGCTTAAGCCAACATTTGAAATGCCCAGGTGTTGCACGTGTTGTATTAACTGCACCAAGTAAAGGCGAAATGAAAAACGTTGTATTTGGTGTAAACAACTCTGACATCTTAGATGAAGACAAAATCATCTCTGCTGCAAGTTGTACAACAAATGCGATCACTCCAATTCTTAAAGTATTGGATGACAAATATAAAGTTCTTAATGGTCACGTTGAGACAGTTCACTCATTTACAAATGACCAGAACTTAATTGATAACTATCACAAAGCTGATCGTCGTGGTCGTGCTGCTACATTGAACATGGTTATTACTGAAACTGGTGCTGCTAAAGCTGTTGCTAAAGCATTACCTGCATTAAAAGGTAAGTTAACTGGTAACTCTGTACGTGTTCCTACACCAAACGTATCTCTTGCAATCTTAAACTTAACACTTGATAAAGAAGTTGATCGCGAAGAAGTGAACGAATACATTCGTCAAATTTCGATTAACTCTAAACTTCAAGGTCAAATCGGTTATACCAACTCTACAGAAGTTGTATCGAGTGACTTTATCGGTTCTCGTACTGCTGGTGTATATGATGCTCAAGCAACAATTACTTCAGGTAACCGTTTAACTGCATATGTTTGGTACGATAACGAAGTAGGTTATAGCTGCCAAGTATTACGTATTGCTGAACAAATGTGTGGCGTAAGCTATACAAAAATCCCTGCAGAAACTAATGCTTAATTTGATTTAACGTTAGATAAAAGTATGTGACAAAAAGACCCAGTTTAGACTGGGTTTTTTTACAACCGTACAAAATATATGCTGATTATTTTTTAGAAATCAATGAGAATAGGATTTAAGGAACAAAAAGAAATAGTAAGGGATTGGAATTGCAGCAGTTTAAAAGATTATTGATAGTCTTCTTTTTCATCATCATCGCGAATATATGTGGTGTGCTCATCGCCATTTGGGTTTTCAAGCATTTTAATATTTATATTCCGCTGAAAAACCAAGCTGTAGCGATTGATTTACAAGAACCATTACAGGTACAGGTCAAAGTAAAAGATGCTTTAAATGTCGATGTAAAAGGCCGAGTAAATGCGAATATTCCTATTAATGAAAAGTTAACGATACCTTTAACACAGACGTTAACTCCTCGTGTCTATTTCGATAATATGGTGCCAATCAGCACAGTTATTCCTGTAAAAGAAACGTTAAAAGTTGATCAAAGCCTACCGATAGACACCAAAGTTCAAGTCAGAGTATTGGGTAAGGATATTACTTTGCCATTAAAAGGGAATATTCCCTTAAAGCTTGATGTACCTATTGATATTCAAGTACCGCTCGATCAAAAAGTTCATTTGAAGTTTGATGCTCCAGTTAAAACGGTTTTAAAAGAAGATCTTCATATTCCACTAAATGCCCAATTAAAAACAAATATTCCAATTCAGGGTAGTTTAAATGTACCTGTAAAAACTGCTTTAAATGCTTCAGTAGATGTCAAAAATACTTTGCCAGTTAAAATTGAGCATGGCGAGTTAAAAATACCTCTATCAAGCATGAGCCTTAATCGTGTTAAAGATGATAACGCTACATCTTTACCTGCACAGAACCAGAATAAGTAGGAAGGTGACTTATGCTGGGTTCAATAAAAAGTATGCTCATCAGTTTCTTTCTGATTATGGTACTCACGGCAATTTTATTTTGGCTCTATTTAAATATACAAGCTTCGGTGGTGGTTTCTGCGCACGAATCAGATATTCGATTACCAGAATCATTAGAAACTAAAATACATGTTGGTAATAATTTACAGGTCCAGTCCATAGGTAAACTAGATACATCAATTGATATTAATCGTCAGATTTCGGTGCCTTTAAAGGGGAGATATTTGGCTGATTTAGCGTTTGAAGTTGAGACTCCAATTACAGTAAGCGTTGATTATGCAACAACGCTGAAAGTTGATCAGGTGATGCCTTTGGAAACAACAACCGATTTAATATACCAAAATAAGTTGTTACCTAGGTTTCCACTAAAACTAAATATACCCATTAATCTGGATATTCCATTTCAGTTAAAACGTAGCTATACCATTCCTGTTAAGATTGCTTTTAATGGTCCAGTTTATTTCGAGTTCGATGAATCGGTAAATTTACCGATTAAACACCAATTTAATCCAAGCTTAAAAATTAATGATGCAATGGAAATGGGCAATATCTCAAGCTTTAATGCCATTATGTATAACTCTGTGCAACACACTAAAGCTAATTTAGATATGAAGATGGATTTACCTCTGCGTAATGTACACCCTTAAGGAATAAATACATAAAGAGAGGCTATGTTCTGCTATAAGTTTTTATCAATATAAAAAGTAATAAAATAAGACCTAGGAAAGTAGAATTCTCTCGATTTTCTATTCGAGAATTTTATGAAAATATGGCAGAATAGGCGGTTTTAGAGTTTTTAGAGGATTGGCAAATGCGCTTTGTTGATGAAGCAGTCATTACCGTAGAGGCTGGCGACGGTGGCAATGGCGTAGCCAGTTTTCGCCGTGAAAAATTTGTACCATTTGGTGGCCCAGATGGTGGTGATGGCGGACGTGGTGGAAGTATCTATATTCAAGCCGATGATGATACAAGTACCTTAGTCGATTACCGTTACACCCGTAAATTCCGCGCTGAACGTGGTAAAAACGGTGCAGGTGCTAACTGTACCGGACGCGGTGGTGAAGATGTGGTTTTAAAAGTACCTGTTGGTACAACAATTGTTGATACAGATTCTGGCGATATTATTGGCGACTTGGTTGAAGACGGCCAAAGAATTCTGGTTGCAGGTGGTGGTGAAGGTGGTTTGGGAAATACACACTTTAAATCATCAACTAACCGTGCTCCACGTAAATGTACTACGGGTACTAAAGGTGAATTTCGTGAAATTCGTCTTGAGTTGAAAGTATTGGCAGATGTTGGCTTATTAGGTATGCCAAATGCTGGTAAATCTACTTTCATTCGTGCTGTAAGTGCTGCAAAGCCAAAAGTGGCAGACTATCCATTTACAACCATGGTTCCAAACTTGGGTGTTGTAGATGCTGACCGTCATCGTTCATTTGTCATGGCCGATATTCCGGGCCTTATTGAAGGTGCGGCAGAAGGTGCAGGTCTAGGAATTCGTTTCCTTAAACATTTGGCGCGTACTCGTATTCTTTTACATATTATTGATGTACAACCAATTGATGGTTCAGATCCAGCTCATAATGCAAAAGCAATTATGAATGAGTTGGTTAAGTTCTCACCTACTTTGGCGAAACTACCAGTTGTTTTAGTGCTCAATAAACTGGATCAAATTGCTGAGGAAAGCCGTGAAGAGTGGTGTCAGCACATTCTAGATGAATTAGAGTGGACTGGACCTGTCTTTAAAACATCGGGCTTATTAAGTGAAGGTACAAAGGAAGTTGTGTACTACCTGATGGATCAGATTGAACAGCAACGTGAACGCGAAGTTGAAGATCCTGAGTACGCAGCAGAAGTAAGAGCTTTCCGTGAACAACTAGAAGTTGAAACACGTGAACAAACCATTGCGGCAAAAGAAGCATATCGTGCAATGCGTCGAGCACAACGTCTTGAAAGCATGATGGACGATGATGATGATTTTGACGATGATGAAGACGACAATGATGTAGAAAGCATCTACGTTCGTGACTAAAAAACCGAGGAAAACATGATAGAAGTGGTCGATGGGCAACGTAAGCTCAGTGAGTGTAAACGAATCGTTGTTAAAATCGGATCATCTTTACTCACAGCAAATGGGCAGGGGCTAGATCTGGATGCTATTTCGCATTGGGCGAAACAGATTGCAGATTTACATAATGCTGGGCACGAAATTATTTTAGTGTCTTCAGGAGCTGTAGCAGAAGGTATGGTTCGTATGAAGCTTGCGAGTCGACCCACCGATCTACCCAGTTTACAAGCATGTGCCGCAATTGGGCAGATGGGCCTAATTCATACATGGTCTAGCGTGCTTGAAAATCATAGTATTCGAACAGCTCAAGTGTTATTAACACATGACGATTTGGCAGATCGCCGTCGTTATTTGAACTCATGCGATGCGTTGCAGAACTTGATTGACTGGCGTGTTATTCCGGTTATTAATGAAAACGATACAGTCTCTACTGACGAGATTCGTTTTGGTGATAACGATACCTTAGCGGCAATGGTTGCTGGTCAAGTACATGCTGATTTACTGATCATTTTAACAGATCAGCAAGGCATGTTTGACTCAGATCCACGTCACAACCCTGATGCAAAGCTGTTATCAACTGTTCGTGCCATGGATGATGTTTTATTTGAAATGGCTGGCGGTGGTGGTGTACTTGGGCGAGGTGGCATGGTCACTAAAGTCCGTGCTGCACGTTTAGCTGCCAAGTCAGGTTGTCCAACACTGATCGCTAGTGGTGAAAGTGATAATGTATTGTCACGAGTCATGGCTGGTGAAATGCTTGGTACATTGTTCACGACTGATAAAGACCGTATGACAGCACATCAACAGTGGCTTGCTGCACATTTACAAACAGCAGGTCGTCTGGTCATAGATGATGGCGCGGTTGACGCGATTAAATCTAAACATCGCAGTTTATTACCTGTTGGGGTAAAAACTGTTGAAGGACATTTTGATCGTGGTGATGTGGTTGAATGCGTTGATAAGCAAGGTAAACGTATTGCGGTTGGACGAGTAAACTTTAGTTCTCGTTCAGCTGAAATTATTAAGGGCCTCTCTTCAGACAAGGTTTATCAAGTACTTGGAGAAGCTCGTTCGCTTGAAATGATCCATCGTGATCATATGGCGATTTATTAACTAGTGATCTACAAAAAAAGCTCGCTTTATGCGAGCTTTTTTTGTGGTGTTAACGATGGCAAGATTCGATCTTCACCGACCATAAAAGGGTGGGTGGCAAGGCTCAGCATATCTAAATCTTCTGAGCTATTTCCATAAGCATAAACTTGATAATAATCCTGCAAAGAATATTGTTCATGTATTCTTAACTTCTTTTGTTCACTACTACAATCTGGCGTTGAGTAATAACCCGTCATCATGCCATTTTTTACTTGAGTTTCAGTACAAATTAATTCGATATCGAGCAATTTGCAAAGTGGAGCAAGATAGATATCGATTGAAGCCGAAACTAGTACTACCTGATCACCAAGTAACTGATGTTGTTGTAATTGTGCAAAAATTTCAGGTGAAAGAGTTGAGACGAGTTCTTGTGCATATTCTTCGCCTAATCTTTGCAGCTCAATTGCTGGGGTATTGCGAAACATGCTTCGAAAAAGTTTGGCACGCATCGCATGGGCGGGATAAAAATTAAGATAATAGGCTTGAATCCATGGCAGGATTTTCAAGCCTTGCTTAACTATGTGGCGCTTAGATAACGCATAAAAGATGAACCCTGTAAAACTGTCTTTACTACACAAGGTCCCATCAAAATCAAACAGGGCGAGATTTTTTATTGTCTTATTCGTTTCGCTCGTTGCATACATGATTCATATCGTCCGTTTACGCGGGTTGCATACCAGTTAGTATTATAGTCACGACTTAATTTAGGCCCAGAAATTACCACTTGAGGCATAATAGCATAGATAGGTTCTTTGCCTGTTTTTGCCTTATAGAGTTTAGTTAAGGCAATATAAGTTTGTGTATTCTCAAACTTTTTCTCTTTTTCTAATTTAAGATCATCGCGAAGTTGTCTTGGTGTAATTAAGACATTATTTGCAGTAAATAGTTTCATTAACTCTTTTTCTGACTGACTCTGAACTGCGAGTGGACTACCAGCTTTATCGTAAAGTAGTAAATCACCATCTAAGGTGAGCTCATTATCAGTAAGGGCATCGAGCATGCTTTGAAAAGCAGCATTACGGCTAGAATACATACCTGAGTTATAATCGGCAAAACGATAAATGGCCTTATCATAGTCTGCTGGGTATACCATCAAGCGATGAATGCCATAATATAGACCGCCATATTGCGTATAAAGATCATTTCTCAGGTCTGCAATATTCATGCTAGAACGTTTATGCGCTTTAGCATAATTAATATGAACTTGCATTGAACCCAATGTGGTGATTGGATTCATTTTTTCACCAATATCTTGCCCAACCAGTTTAGCTGCACCAGTTAACGCACTGACATGATAATGTTGAGTCATAAAATCAAAAATTTGACGATAAAGTAAGTCGAGATCTTTTTCAGTTTTGACTTTACGCATCTGACTCATATAGTTGTTGTCAGGAGAGGGTTGGGTTTTCAATACTTCTTCAAAATAACCTGCGACAGTACCCCCCACTTTCTGGCCAAGTTTGTCTTCAAACTTTTCATTTAAACGGGTACTGACTTCGTCAACTGCTTTTTTGCCTAGACCTGGTACTACAGGGTTAGCAACAAAGTTAGATTCCTGATCTACAATCGCGACAATACTACAAACATTTTGTTTGGTTTTAGGAATTTTTAAGTCCTGCATAATATCGTCAATATCTTTAGCCCATGACTCCCGATCATGCACACGTGCTGGAATTAACTTTTTAATTTGCTGACTTTCTAAATCGGGCTCATCATTTTTTGACCACCAGGCTTTATCTCCACAAGCAGCTAAACTCATGCATACGGTGACTACACCGAATGATTTTAATAAAAAACGGGAAGACAACGGTTTGTTCATGGCGAGGAAAGCACCTGCAAAAAAGATGAGCTGATCAAGCGGATGAAGTATACTATGTTGATCATCAATTGTATGAATATATATGTATATTGGTCCCTATCAACTGTCAAATAATTTAATTGTTGCTCCTATGGCCGGTGTAACTGACCGTCCATTTAGAACGTTGTGCAAGTATTTTGGTGCGGGTCATGCGGTCAGTGAAATGATGACTGCTGATAAAACTTTACGGATGACTAAAAAAAGTCTTTATCGTGCTAATTTTGATGGAGAGTTAGCTCCTATCTCTGCGCAAATCGCGGGTTCTGACCCAGAACAGTTGGCTGAGGCTGCTCGCTATCAAGTTGCAAATGGGGCACAAATTGTTGATATCAATATGGGATGTCCTGCAAAAAAAGTATGCAATAAATTAGCAGGTTCAGCATTATTACAAGATGAAGACTTGGTTGCTCGAATACTGGATGCAGTTGTTGCAGCAGTTAACGTTCCTGTGACTTTAAAAACCCGTTTAGGATTTTTAAATGGCCAAGAAAATATTTTAAGGGTGGCAAAACGTGCAGAAGAGGCGGGGATTGCTGCGTTAGCATTGCATGGCCGCACACGTGAAGACATGTATTTAAATACAGCACGTTATGAATTAATCAAACATGTTAAAGAGTTAATCAATATTCCAGTAATTGCCAACGGTGATATTGATAGTCCTGAAAAAGCAAAATATGTACTGGACTATACTGGCGCCGATGCAATCATGATTGGGCGGGCTGCACAAGGTCGTCCATGGATTTTCCGTGAAATTGCCCATTATTTAAAAACTGGTGAGCATTTGGCTGCTCCAAATATTGAAGAAGTCAAAGATGTACTTTTAGGGCATCTGTCTGAGTTATATCAATTTTATGGTGAATATTCTGGATGTCGTATTGCTCGTAAGCATATTGCTTGGTACACCAAAGGTTTACGTTCAAGTAACGAGTTCCGACAAAATATGTATAAAGTTGAAACCACTGCTGAACAGGCATTAGTAGTCGAGAGTTATTTTAATCAATTGCTTGCAGAAGGTAATTTGATGAGCGATGTTCAGGTTGAACAGGTTAATTTATTAGCTACTCACTAAAATAAAGCAACCAGTACACAGGCTGGTTGCTTAAAATCTTCATCTATTCATTATCTAGCATTTCAACAACGAGTTGATTAACCAGATCTGATGCTCCTAATTCGCGTATCAGTGCAACATTACTTCCTGCCCAAAATGCACCAAAACCATAGTCATGGTGTTTACTCGCAAGAGCATTAAGTTGCTTCGCCAAATCGTAAGCGTATGGATACTCTGGTTGGGCAGGTCGAGTAGGTGAATCAATTTGGTTGTGCCAATGGTTGAATAAACCGCGAGCGGGGCGCCCAGAAAGGCTAGCGCTAATTTGTGTTATGGGTTCATTAAATAATGCTTTGCGATATTCAGCAGAAGCATTTGAGGTCTGGCATTGAACAAACGCTGTACCTAACTGGACTGCGGTTGCTCCCAAGCTCAACATATGTTTGGCTTGTAAGCCAGTCATGATCCCGCCTGCGGCGACAACCGGGAGTTTGCAATGCTGCACAATCAATTGTACTAAGTCACTGGTTTTAATCGCAGCATCAAAAGTTTGATTGAAAATTCCGCGATGGCCACCTGCTTCAATACCTTGAGCAATAATAATATCAATACCTGCTGCTTCAATGGCTTGCGCTTCAATTAAATTGGTAGCCGAAACCATAGTCAAAATACCAGCCTCTTTTAAAGCTTTAATTTGATGCGGATGGGGAATACCAAAATGAAAGCTCACCGCTTTGGGCTTAGTTTCTAAAACAACATTTAAAAAGTCATCATTATCTAAAAAACTTGGATAGATGCAGTGCAAATCTTGAGGTGGCCGAGCACCGAATTTTTCAAAATGAGGACGTAGATATTCAATCCATTGTTTTGCTTTTTCTAGATTAAGTTCTGTAGACTGATGACAGAAAAAATTAACCTGAAATGAGTTTTCGGTGAGTGCTTGAGTTTTTAAAATTTGTTCACGTGCACTTTGTGGGGTATTTGCTCCCAAGCCTAATGATCCAAGGCCTCCTTGATTTGAAACCTCGGCCGCTAGTTCTGGTGTAGAAACCCCTGCCATGGGAGCCAGAAAAATTGGATGTTTAATTGCAAATTGTTGTAATAGGCTCATTTTATTCACCTCACTTCTTTCACTTCACCATAACGTGAAAATAGAATGAAGAGCAAATAATATTGGCTATTTAATTTTTAAATATTCTAGAGGAGTATTTAAAAAACTTTTTTATAAAGGGGTGACATTAAATAAAGAACCGATCCAGCTTGAAAAAGCCATTGCTAAAATTCCCCATAACGTAATACGCAAACTCCCTTTAATTTTAGATGTACCTGCAAAATAACTAGAAAGTGCACCTAAAATCGCTAACGAAAGAATACCAGTAGCCAAAACCACAGGCATAATCAAATGATTAGGGCTTAGTAATATAGCGAGCATAGGGAAAAAAGCACCAAAAGAAAATGATGCGGCAGATGATAAGGCAGCTTGTACAGGATTAGCTGCGGTATTTTCATGAATGCCGATTTCATCACGAGCATGTGCACCCAATGCATCATGAGTTGTTAACTGTAAAGCAACCTCTTGAGCCAATTCTTTAGATAGTCCTCTAGAAATATAAATTTGAGTTAGCTCATCTAACTCTTTTTGAGGGTGCTTTGAGAGTTCTTTTGCTTCAATCGCTAAATCTGCTTTTTCAATATCTTCTTGAGATTTTACGGAAATATATTCTCCAGCAGCCATTGAGGTAGCACCAGAAATAAGGCCAGCAATACATGTAATTAATAGAGTGTGTGAGTTGGCTCCACTTGCTGCCATGCCCATAATTAAGCTAGTGACAGAAATAATTCCATCATTAGCCCCTAAGACTGAAGCTCTTAACCAGCCTGAACGGTGAATTGCATGGTGTTCTGTATGATGTGGAAAAGCCATGTGTTTTTCCTTATAAATGTTTTATAAATACTATGAAACTTTACAATTTATTGATCAAAAAATATGTCATCATTATAGGGAATTTAGGGATACTAAAGAATAGATCAATAATAAAAATGGAGACTAAATTATTTATATAAAACATTTTTAACCTAACTTAACGGTGTAAATCATTATTTTTAATTATGATATTTATTGATCATTCCAAAAAAACTGCCCCTAATAACTCTAATCTACTGTAGAGGTGAAAATGAAAAATAGCAAAACAATAAATTCTATAACGCATTCAATATTACTTATGGGAGCAGTGATCTCTTCTTTAACGGTAGTGAGTATGAGCTCTGTTTATGCACAGGACCAAGTAGCTTCAGACTATAAACCTGGAAACCTCATTTATGATAAATGGGACAGATTTTATAAAATAGAGCAGTCTCAACCTCAAGAAGCAGAAAAAATTTTAGTTGAGCTGAGTAAGCTGACCCCTACAGATATTAAAGTCTGGAAAAGCCTAACTTATTTACAAATTCGGCTCGAAAAAAGAGATGAGGCTTTACAAAGTTTAAGACAAGCAAGAGCTTTAGCTCCTCAAGATGATACTTTAAAATTACAAGAAGCATATTTGCTGAATCAGCAAAAAAAAGATCGTGAAGCATTAGTTCTATTTAAAGAATTAACTTCATCTTCAGATCCAGCAATTGCAGCAAAGGCAACTCAGGCAGTTAAAAATTTAAGTGGGGGAGAAATTAAGGCATATTTTGGCGATATTTATTTTGCACCTTCTTATGAGTCACGTTATGACGATGTTATTTTTCCTTTAAAAGTTCGGTACGGAAAAAATATTGATAATGGACGAGCTCAAGTCTATGGTTTTCTTAATTTAAACCGTGATACTAAATCTCAAGGTGGGGTACGACCTGAAATTATTGATGAGAACGCAGTCACTCTTGGGGTAGGCGCAAATTATCAACCATGGATTTCAATACCGGTTCGAGCTTATGTCGAAGTTGGTGGAAGTTATGACTTGATTGACAGAAATAGAAAAAAATTTCGTGAAAGTGTAGTTGGGGGGGTGACAGGTTATCAAGAATGGTATTCACCATTGAACTGTAATCATACACTTTGTTTAGATAATTACTTTACCGATCTTTATGGCAATGTCGCGACTTATTCGAGAGAAGATTATAACGTTATTGGGGATTTGCGCTTACGTACAGGCTTAAATCTTTATAAGGGTGAGAGTGGGATTGTGCAGGCTTATGTAAAATTGCATGGTTTAGCAGATAGTAAAGATGAATATTACAATAATTTATTTGAATATGGCCCGGGTATTTCATGGCAACCTTTTAATTATCAACCAATAAAACTTCGTGTTGAACGTTTATATGGCAACTATTTTAAAGACGTACCTGTTAATACAAAAGATCATTACAACAACACTCGTGTAGAACTTGTTTTTTATAAGGACTTCTAATAATGAAAAAAATTTTTATTTCGATTGTATTTGGTACTCGTCCAGAGCTTATAAAGCTAGCTCCGGTAATTTTATTAGCAAAACAAGATTCACGATTTCAGATAGAAGTGATTTTCACGGGGCAACATGATGAGTTAGTGCGAGATGCTATCGATTTCTTTGGAGTTGAAATTGATCACCGACTTAAGATTATGAATGCTGGGCAAAGCCTCAATCAGCTCTTAATTCATGGCTTGACGCAACTTGAACATGTCTACACCGATGGTCAAAAAAGAGATGCGATTGTCATTCAGGGCGATACCACAACTGTCTTAGCTGCTGGGTTAGTTGCATTTTCAATGAAGATACCTGTTGCTCATGTTGAAGCAGGTTTACGTTCATATGACTTAGACCACCCATTTCCTGAAGAAGGTAACCGTCAGTTAGTCTCCCGTATTACCAAATGGCATTTTGCCCCTACAGAGCAGTCAAAACAAAATTTGTTAAATGAGCAAATTCAGCAAGCTTTAATTACGGTGACAGGTAACACTGTAGTAGATGCTGTGTATTTAGGAAGAAAAATAATCGCTGAAAAATCTGGTTTGAAAAATCAGCTTGATCCCTACGGAATTGAATTAAAACTAAATGATAAAGTTGTACTTATTACAGCTCATCGCCGTGAAAATTTTGGTGAGGGAATTCAAAATATTTGTAATGCGGTTGAATATTTAGCAAAACAGCATCCAGATTTGCATTTTATTTGGCCTGTGCATTTAAATCCAGCTGTACATGATGTAGTACATGATAAGTTTAGAAATCATGCTCAAATTCATCTTGTGAAACCTCTAGATTACCCAAGTTTATTAGCTGTTATAGACCGCTCCACCTTTATTTTAACGGACTCTGGTGGTTTGCAAGAAGAAAGCCCATCATTTAATAAGCCTGTATTAATTTTACGAGATACCACTGAACGCCCAGAAGTAGTAGAGGTGGGGGCTGGAGTACTCGTTGGTACAAATCAGCAAAAAATTATAGATGAAGCTGAGAAACTTTTAACAGATTTACAGCATTATCAAAAAATGGCAAATGTTGAAAATCCGTTTGGTGATGGACGTGCAGCTCAGCGAATATTAGATGAAATTGCTAAAACTTATGAATAGAAGTCATTTATTTTGAAATTTCCGATTCGTTTATGGCGGTAGATGTGCCGCCATAAGCGAGACGATACCACAAACCGACGATGTAAACCGACCAACGTCCCATGTAGTGTGGACCATCAAAAATATAAATTTTCTTGCCTTCATAAGCTTTAATCTGAGAAATAATTTCCCAAGGATATGCTGCTCGGAATTGTCCATTTTTCTTGGTTCGAAAGGCTTCTAGCACAATCACCGTTTTATCTTTTCCAAGAGTTTGCTCAAGTTGATCTAAAATACGTCGAGCTTGTTGTGGAGTTCTTACTCCCACACCTACGCCGTCTTGAAAAAAGATACCCGCTTGTTGAGGCAACCAACTTTTAACCCACAAATCATAGTTTTCGGGTTCGCTTTCACCACTGTAAATACTAACCCAGATAGGTGAAGGGAGCTTTTCTAAAACATGTCCTAATGTACTGACTCTTAGCCATGTGGGATCGGCTTCTACTGGAAAATAATAACCTTTTAAAGATGCATCATTTTGTTCTTGAATAATTTGCGCAGATTTTTCTCCTAAAGCAACGACATTTGCACGTGCTTCACGTTCGTTATATTCACCTGCTAAACCCAAGATAAGATTTTTGGCCCAAGGTTGTTGTTTAATTTTTTGTATATCAATGGCATTTTCCCATTGAGGAAGATTAGAGTTTTTCCACCAAGATTTAGATTCGACGACTGACCATTGAGGAACAAAAGTGTTCACTCCTAAGTAATGCCAGTTTCCTTTAGGAGGAGTGGTATTATTGTCGGGTTGCCAGAAAATGCCTTCAATAATTGGAGGCTGCCCGTGATTTTTGAACAACCCCGCATACGCCACTACACTACATATAATTAAAATAATAAAAGCAGTTATTTTAATTGGTATCTGTTTTCTCATTATTTCGTCGTAACCAATACCACAAGAAGATCACTATTATCATAATTGCAGAGATAATCACAACTAATAAAAAGAATGATGATTGCTGAACTAATGGCGCTTTTTGGTTGCCTACAATTAATTTTTGGAGAACATAAATATTGCCATTTTCAGAAACCAGCATTTTGGTGACATTGTTTGGAATTTTATGTTGAATCGTTCCCCATAAGTGCATGAAAGTTTGGGCACCATTTTCAGAGTCAGTAATCACATCAAAGCGGTTATTGTTATAACTCACAATAAAACCATTTGCTGCTGCTGGTGCATAAATAATGTTTTGATGCATTGATACTTGTTGCTGATAAATTTCTTTATTGACTCTGACATTAACTGCTTGAGGAGAGTTTGGTGAAAACCGTACTAAGTTTAATGGCATAGGTGCTTGTGTAAGCAGCATATTTTTAGCAACTTGCCCTAAAATAATAGCAATGTTTAAAGCCCCTGACTGGTCATCAATTGCAATTGTTGGCTTGGTCGCTAACGTCATGGAAAGTGCTGCAACACCATTTTTGAGCTTATGTGGAAGTTTTACCGTTGACTTGGCGGTATCAACCCAAAGTGAACCATGAGCATTTGGTAAACATTGAGAGTTGGCAATGACCGAGTTTTCAAGTTTTAAGCTAAAGTTTGTTGTATTTGAAATTTCCTTGGCAAAGATGTTGAACTGTCGGTTTACGGGGTCAGAAGCAAGATCTGCCGTTTTCATACTACCAGCGAGGCCGCCATCCAGCCATGCAGTGATACTAGAGCCTTGTAATAAACCACTTTGAATACGAAGTGCAATTTGTCCCTGTAGGATATCAGTTGGTTGCCATACTGCTGGAAAATCAAGAAAGAGGTTCTTTTCAGCATGGTTGAGTCTGAAGTCACTAATACCCAAATCTGCAAGCGTATCAATTTTTCTAAATTGCGCCCACGCTGGTGTTGAAATTGTGGTTGGGAAAATAGCACTGCCTGTATCAAGCTGCTGTACATAAGACGGGTTAATTAGTCCATTAATTGCGGCTGTAAGCTCTTGAGGTGTGTGGTAAGTAATTGATAATGTCGGTACACCTTCTGCTGGTTTTGCAATTTGTACTAAAGCACCACCTTTAAGTGGGCTAGCCGAATGAATTACTTCAATAATAAAGTTTGTTTCAGGGTTTAAATTAGTTTGTCCTGAATCGACCCACTCAATTGGTGTTACAGAACTCCAAGAGCTTGCCAAACGAGCTAGCATAGATGCTTCGGTAATTTCCTTACGGTTATATTTTAAAATTCCAACAAATGGGGTAAGACGTCTAGCTTGTGGGTTAAATAGGGCATCTGGTAAATCTTTTAAACGGTATATATTTCGGACAGGGGTAAAGTCGAGTTGGGAATTACTCAAATAAGTTAAATGATCGATATCTTCGGTACAGAAGGTTTCTTTTGTCTGGTTTAGAGTTGTCGGTTTAGCATATTGTTGAATAATAAAATCTAAACGGTGAAAACCACTTGGGCTGGCAGGAATATTAAATTTAAATTGGCCATCACCATTTAAGGTCGTGTTATAGATGAGTTTATCGTCATACTTCACGAGTAATGTGGTGTCGTTTTCAGTGGAATAGTCAGTAGAAAACTGGATATTTTGCCATTCTGCACCTTTTCCCACATAGAAAAAATGAGGCTCCACCGTATATTTAGTTGATGTACTAATATCATCTAATTTCCATGTGTTGGTATGAGCAGGCACGGCTAACATAAGGCAGCTGCTAGCAAGGAGTGCTTGTATAAGTGGATAGAGTTTGAAAGTCTTTTTCATTTATTTTTTCTCCTTGCTACGTTCTGTTTTGTACCATTGAAGGGAATTACCCTGTATTTTATTTTTTAGCATGTCGAATGCGGCTTTAAATACAATAAATAAGAAGATTTGTGAGTAACTTACGTAAGATAGAACAGAGTAAAAATAGAGTTCTGGTTTAACTTTTTCTAAAGATAGCGTAAACCACATTTGCGCTACATATAGGCAAAATGAAAGGCCCCACAGGAGCGTAAATGGTCCCGGAACTGAAATACCTGCAATATCAAGTAAGCCAAGTGTTAAGGTGATATGACTCCAGAATAGAGCTGGTACGAAAAGGATGTAGCACATAATATTATTCAGAATTTCAATTCCGATAGGAAATGGTGTTCTGAGTGCTACAGGTAAATATTTACGTGTCACATAAAAATTACCTTGTGTCCAACGTGAGCGCTGTTTAACAAATACACTTAATGAAGGCGGGTCCTGCTGCCAACCAATGGCATAGGGAACCCATTTAATTCGTTTTTGTCCGATGAAAATTCGGAAACTCATTTCTGTATCATCGACTAGCGACTTTTCATCAAAACCACCTAAAGTTTCTAAGGCATCGCGCCAGATAACGTAGTTAGTCCCCATCAATGTTGATAACTCAAAACGTTGCCAGCGGCCACCCTGAAAAATCCACTGGAAAAAGATGAATTCAATCGCAATAAAGCGAGTCAAAATACTATCTTGCCAGTTACGGGTTCTTACTTTGCCATTTACAGCAACCAACTTTTTATCTGCCAGTAAGGTTTGTGCAAGTAATCGGACGCAATCAGGTTCAGGCGTACTATCTGCATCATAAACAACAATTAACTCACCTTTAGCATGAGGAAGGCCGTTATTGAGTGTTCTTGATTTACCTTTACCGCCCATACCTTTGGGGACATTAACAATCTTTATGCACGGATAAATTTTTGCAAGGTTTTCTGCGATTTCAAGGGTGTTATCTTTGGAGCCATCATTGATCAATAAGACTTCATAAGACTCTGCTGGATAATCCTGTTGAGCAATGGCATGCAAAGTGTCTTCAATCACCACGCCTTCATTATAAGCAGGGATCAAAACACTTAAGATGGGCCATCTTTCAGGTATTGGTAAGTTTTGCAGCTCTTTTTCAGCTGTTTTGGAATACTTCCACGCTTGATAACTTAACCATGCCCAAAATGCTTGTGGAATCCAAATACCTAAAAAGCCAAATAAAAACAGGATATCAATTGGAGCCATTTTTACTGACCCTCCTAATAATAGAAGAGATGAGTACTAATAATAGAATTAATCCCACTACTAAGGAGATCCATGAAATATAGCTACCAAATGTACCCAGAAGATCTGGATAAGTTGTTGTTAAAATCAGATCAAGAGGAACTACAACAACACTTAAACCAATAAATATATAACCTATAAGACTCGTATTCACATGTTCAGAAGTACTGGCATAATCAATATTATTAAATTTCCACGAAATACCGAGTTGAGGATAACGAATATTAGATAGGGGTAAGTCGGCAGGAGGATTAATAATAATCTCATAACCTGATACATGGCCGTTAAAGTCTTTGGCCGAATAAAATAAATGCTGACCTTGTCGGATTTCTCTAGATGGTAAAGGGACGGCTGAAGAATTTAACTGGACAATATAACTTCCAGCTGGCTGTGAAATTAAATTTTCATCCCATCCTGTACTTACGAAAGCAGCCATTGGCCTTAAACCAATAGCAGTTGAAAAAGTAGCCTTTGCGGCAAAATACTGAGGTTGTTCAGTTTTAAAAAGCACGATGGGGATAGCACCTTGGCTCACGGCTTCTTTTAATAAAAAATAGTGGGGGAAACCAAATACTTCATCTGGCAAGATAATGCCGGGTTTAATTCCTTGATGTATAAGCCTTTGGAAACTTTCCGAGTTGAGTTGATCAATGGTAAAGACAGGCCACCATGTATCTTGATAAGGAAAAAACATGGAAAGATCATTAGAACTTTGTGCTTCGGCTTTTATTTGTTCAGCTTTAATTTCACAATGATAATATTGCCGATAGAACTGCTGTAGAGTGGCATCTGGATATTGGCTAGATGCAATCACAATTCCACAAATGTTAAGAAGATTAGACATTAATTCATCTCCTCAGGTGGAATTGGAATAATTTTATATTCCACCTCAAGACGCAACGTCATAATTTCTCTTAATTTTTTAATAAATTCAGGTTCTTGTTCAGTTTTTTGCTGACGAATCATAATACTGTATATATTTTCGAGATCATCATCTGCAAACTGAAAAACAATTTCATTGGGCTGATGCTGACTCAAAATTTTGATCATTTCGTTTTGAGTAGTTTTCCAGACATCATCACCTAGCATTTCTTTAATGAGACTACGATTAAGAATCTTGATTGAAAAGACTTCATAGTCTTGTACATTATGGTGATCAAGAAGCTTAAAAAAGCTACGCTGGAAATATTTCAAAGCGCTGATCGGGAAAATATCGCGGCGATAATTTCGATCATAGCTTTGAATATCTCGATATTTTTGAACATTAATTTCAATATTGTGGCGTACAGCACTTAAAAATAGCGGAATAAGAGGAATAATAAACAGTAAGAGAAGCTGCCGCTCAATATGAGTTTGTGCACCTAAGTCGAGTAGAAAATATACAGCAACTCCAATAAATGCGAGTAAACCAACAATTAAAGACAAGCCAACTTCTAAAAAAGCACCCGAAATTAAAAGAAGAAGAATAAAGATCCAGCTTCCTCTAAAACTAACAGGCAACCACTCATATGCAACCATTCCCATAAATAGATGTGCTGCGATAATCCATAAGACGAGTGTTCTACCTGGGTTCTTTTGTTGCATGCGAGCTATGCTACCTTTTTTGTAATGTTAATTTTTTTATACTTTTATAATGAAAGGTGTCCATTTGCGAAGTTGTTGTTGTTTCTGTCCTTTTTAAGTATCTGCTATGTTTATTTGTAGATGAAAGTCCCTTTATAGTCAAATCCCGTCTTTATTTTTTAATCAAAAATAAACAGATAAGACGCAATTCTTATCTAAATATGCTTGAAAGTTTCAATTGCTTTTAATCGTGTTTCTTTTAAATCTACAATTGGTTTTGGATAATTTAAACTCAAATTGATTTTGCTTGAGTAGGGGTCATGAATGGATTTATTGTCCAGATGAGCCAGTTCTTTCACCCATTTACGAATATAGTCCCCATTAGGATCAAACTTTTGTGATTGGGAAATCGGGTTAAAAATTCTAAAATAAGGCACAGCATCTGTTCCTGTTGAGGCACACCATTGCCATCCCCCATTATTTGCTGCCAAATCTCCATCAATTAAATGTTGCATAAACCACTGTTCACCAATACGCCAGTCAATCAATAAGTTTTTGCATAAAAACATGGCTGTAATCATACGTACTCGATTATGCATCCAACCTGTTTGTAAAAGTTGGCGCATCCCGGCATCCACAATAGGAATACCAGTTTGTCCTGTTTGCCAAGCTTTTAGATGCTCTGGATTATGGTTCCATTTAATTTTCTGAGTATCTTTCTTAAATGGAAGATGCTTAGAAACATACGGAAAATCAAATAAGATGTGCTGGTAGAACTCTCGCCAAATAAGTTCATCTAGCCATGTTTGTTGACCTTCATTGTCTAAATGAAAGTTGCCGTGTTGATTACGAAAGAGTGCTTGTAAACACTGCCTTACAGATAAGATTCCAATATTTAAATAAGGAGAAAGTTTGCTTGTGCCATGCACATGAGGAAAATCTCGCTCAACTTTATAATGGGATACAGAATCTTCGACAAATTGGTCTAGTTGTTCTAATGCATATGACTCGCCAACAGGCCATAAATCTTGCTGTTCTTTAGAAATAGATGAACAAAATAGTTTTTCAATTTCTGCCAAGTCCACACTTTTTTCATCTAAAAACTCTAATGAAATTTCATTTTGCTTATGTGGTAAAGGGAAGCATTGAGGTAAACCGCTGGTATTTAGTTTTGCATAACATGCTTTTTTGAATGCACTAAAAACCTGATAGGGTTGTTGTGATTGATTGCGAATGGAACGTAAAGGAAAAATTGTACGATCATGAAATAAAAAAAGCTCTTTGCTTTCCTTATTTAAAGAATCTTGTACTGTTTTATCTCTTTTTAATTCATTTGCACCCATTTCAATATTGGCATAGACATTTTCAATATTATATTTCTTGCTGAAATCAGAAATAAACTTAGCAGTATCTTCCCAATAAGGAATGACTTGGATAACAAGTGGAATATGAAGTGATGCTAATTCTTTTTGAAGCTCTTTGAGCTGCCGTAAATAAAAACTAATTTTTATTGGAGCATCGTCGTGTTGTTTCCATTGCTCTGGCGATAAGATGACTAATCCAATTGAAGGCCCTTGCTGACAGGCATGCCATAAAGCTGCATGATCATGTATTCGTAAATCTTGTCGGAACCAAATCAATTGATAAGCATTTGACATGCATAGTCCAATAATAAATTAACTTACTGAATATTATATAAAATAAACGCATAAAAAAAGCAAAGCCGAAGCTTTGCTTTTTATCATCTTGTGAAAGATGAATTAGTGGTGACCACCTGCACCATGTACGTGACCGTGATCTAACTCTTCTTGAGAAGCTTCACGGATTTCTACGATTTCAACTTCAAAAGTTAAATCTTGGCCAGCAAGTGGGAAGTTTGCATCAACTACAACGTTGTCGCCTTCAACCGCTTTAACAGTAACGATTTGAACGCCGTCATCTGTTTGAGCTTGGAATTGCATACCAGGTTGAATGTTATCAACACCTTGGAACATTTGAGCTGGAACTTCTTGTACTAGGTCTGGGTTGTATTCGCCATAACCTTCAGCAGCTGGTACGTTTACAGTGAATTTATCACCAACAGTTTTACCAGTTAATGCATTTTCTAAACCTGGAATGATATTGCCTGCGCCATGCAAATAGGCAAGTGGTTCACCTTGAGATTGATCAAGTGTTTCACCCTCAGCGTTTGTTAATTTATAGTGGAATGAAACCACGTGGTTATTTGCAATTGCAGTCATGTTTTTGATCCATTCAATCAATTAAAGCGTACATCATAAAGTGAAAAATAAATTTTGTAGACTACAAAATCTCAATCTTTAACACTTTTTCTAATGCGTTTTTATCTATATAGGGATGAACTTAAAAAATTCAACTCAATACAGCTTAATTTTTGGACGTACTCGTCTTGTAAGTAAATCTTTCACTGTGAGTAGTCCAGCTTGAGTGTATCCATGAATTGTTGCTTGATGTAAACGATATAAAGATACGTACATCGTTTTAGCAATATATCCTTGTACACTGACATCCCCCAGCAATTCTCCAACGGCTTTATTACGACTTAAAGACACAAGCGAACCTTTGTCGTTAAATGTAAACATTGGCTGTGAGCGGCCATTCAGCCGAGCAGCCATTGCATCGACTAAAAAGCTTGCTTGTTGACTGGCAACTTGAGCACGTGGTCCGAGTGGGGGATTTCTTGCGTCGAGTTGACAGTGTGCACAATCACCGAAAGCAAATACATTTGGATCGGAGTAAGTTTGCAGAGTTGCGTAGACCATTAAACGATTAATATTGTCACGTTCGAAATCAGTAAAACTTTCAAGAACTTTTGGCGCTTTTACGCCAGCTGCCCATACCGTAATATCACTTGTGAGTTGATTACCGTTACTGAAATAAATGCAGTGTTTATCAACTTTTTCAACGCGGTGTTGAGTTAAAATTTCGATGCCCATTTTTTGGAGCTGTTTTGCACTATGCTCAGCCGTTTTTTCACTTAAAGCAGGCAGGATTCGTTCTGATGCTTCAATCAGTGTGATTTTGACCTGTTTAGGATGGATCTTTTTCAAACCATAGCGATAAAAGTTTTTGGTTGTTTCAATCAGTTCTGCTGCAAGTTCAACCCCAGTTGCACCCGCACCAATGATTCCAATATTTAACGTGCGTTGATCTGGTTGATTTTGCGCTTCGATATATAAATGTAAAAGATCTTGCTGGAAAATATCTGCTTGTTTTCGGCTATCGAGGAAATGACAGTTTTCGCGTACCCCAGGTGTATTAAAGTCATTTGACACTGAACCAAGCGCTAAAATAAGCGTGTCATAATTCAGTTGTTGAACATGCGTGTTTTGTTCTTTGGATACTTGAGGTGGTACAACATCTATTATTTTTTGATCTTTGTGTATCGCAACAAGTGTTCCTAATACAAACTCGTAATGATGTTTTTCTGCATGGGCAAAATAATTGGTTTGTTCTTCGTGAGGGTTTAAGGAACCCGCAGCAATTTCATGGAGTAGAGGTTTCCAGATATGAGTCAAATTTTGGTCGACTAATGTAATTTTAGCTTTACCACTTTTCCCAAAAGTTTCACCGAGTTGTGTGGCAAGTTCTAAACCACCCGCACCACCACCGACAATAACAATATGATGTAAACTTTCGGCCATTTTTATCACCTAATTATTTTTCTATAAAAAAAAGATGGCTAAATTATGCCATCTTTTATTTATAAAATTTATTGTGCCTCTGTGCACAATTTGATGTTTTTAGTGCGAATCTACCGGGTAAAGTTTTGCGGCACTATGGTTACTCGATGAAAAAATAGAGAACAAATTTGAGAACCACATCACGATTCTTTGGAAAATATTCGCTTCTTCAATATGTACATCATTTTCAATTTGTAAGCTGCGAATCAGCTGATTATTTTGATAAATTGAAACAGTTGCCAAGTTCATGGCTTTCATTAAAGGTGCAGTTAACTTTTGCTCATTTAACTGAATATTTACACGAGTTTGGGTTGTTTCAAGTGGAACAATAGTCTTCGGTTGCTTATTGCTATCAAGAACTTGAATTCGCTGTGTAGCGTAGTCAAATGTATTTAAATCAATTGGTGCTGGCTCAGCATATAAAGAAGTTGTGACAATGGTCGGCTGCTTAGTTTCTACTTTAAACATTTTTAAAGTTGATTTAATGACAGGTAGTTCAGCAATCAATTTTTGCTCAGGAATAACCACTTCATCACGTGTATACGCATAAGCAAGGTTCATTAATTTATCGGCAATTTCAGCACGTTTCACGGCACTTGGTGTACCTAAAACAATAACCAGTAAACGTCTTTGCGGTAAGTTTGGTGAAAATGAAGGACGTGAAGCCGTTAGAGCCAAGTTATAACCTGCTGCTTTGGTATAGCCAGTTTTTAAACCATCTACAGATGGATCATATTTCAGAGCAAGGTTAGTTGCATGGTGAAAACGTTGATTGTAGCTAAAGCTTGGCATTTTTGAATAATGTAAATATTCAGGAGTTTGGTGAATCACTGCCTGACTTAATAAGCTTAAATCATGCGCTGTCGTGTAATGATCAGGCATTGTAATCCCGGCAGGGTTACTAAAATGCGTGTCTTTCATACCTAAAGCTTGAGCTTCTTGGTTCATACGTTGTACAAAATGAGGCACATCACCAGAAATTTTTTCGGCTAAAGTCACAGCTGCATCATTTGCCGACATCACAATTAAACCAGCCAAAAGCTGATCAACTGAAATTTGCTCGCCTGCTTTAAGGTACATTTGTGATTCATCCCACTGCACCACGCTTACGACTGGTGTTGCGGTAATGACTTCGTTCAGTTTTAGTTTTCCAGCCTTAATCTCTTTTAATGCAATGTAGGCTACCATCATTTTGGTTAAAGATGCTGGTGCACGTTGTACATGACTATTATGTTCAGCAATGATTTGTCCAGATTGAGTGTCTACAATTGTCCATGCAGCGGCTTCAACACTTTCAGGAGCAATATTAAGTAGAGCAGCATTGGTAAGAGTAGTACAGAAAATACTAAACAGTGTAAAAAGAGATAGGAAGAATTTCACTAGGTGACCTTGACGTTTACTGGCAAATACGGAACACAGATGCCCAGCATGCTATGCCTTTTTTTTGTAGAAGGCTAGTGTGAATTGTTGCCAAAAAATACATCTACGCAAGTCGATACAAAAAAGTGATAATCTAATGTGAAACCGTTCTTATTTTAAATTGAAGAATTTATGTTGCATTATCAAATAGAGTTCGATGATTACAAACAACACCTTGTTCACGTAACAATTCGTTTTTTAGCGAATCCAAATCAGGAACTATGGTTACCAACGTGGATTCCAGGCAGTTATTTAATTCGTGAGTTTTCTAAGCATATTGAGGCTGTAAAGGCCTATGATGAAGCTGGACGCATGCTCAATATTAAAAAAACTGAAAAAAATCGCTGGCGGTTATTTAATACCGATCATGAGTTAATTACTGTTGAATACGATGCGTATGCTTATGATTTGTCGGTACGTGGTGCTTATGTAGATCAAACGCGTCTATATATTAATCCTGCCTGTGTGTGTCTAGGCTTGGAAGGTCAGGAGCAAGCTGCTTGTGAAGTAGAAGTCTTTTTGCCTGATGAGCTGAAACACTTTCAATTAGCAACCGGTTTAGCTTCAAAAAGCTTAGTTAAGGGACGTTTTACCTTAAAAGCTGATCATTATGATCAACTCATAGATAGTCCATTTGAACTTGCGGAGCAAACACGTTTTAGCTTCGAAGCTCATGGAATTGAACATGAGTTTGCAATTTCTGGACAGCACAATACCAATGTAGAACGTTTAAAAACAGACATTGAAAAAATTTGTGCAGCCGAAATTGAAATGTTTGGTTCAGCTCCATTTAAAAACTATATCTTTATGACGATGGCTACAGGGAATAGTTATGGTGGCTTAGAGCATTGCAACAGCACAAGTTTGATTACACCACGTGATGATTTACCAAAATCGAATGAACCAACTGAACCTTCGAAAGATTATCAACGTTTCTTAGGTTTATGTAGCCACGAGTATTTTCATTCTTGGTTAGTGAAGTTTATCCGTCCAGAAAACTTTGCGAACTACAATTTGCATCAAGAAGGTTATACCTCGCTACTGTGGATCTTTGAAGGGTTTACTTCATATTATGATGATCTCATTTTATTACGTAGCGGTGTGATCTCTCAGAAGTCTTATCTAGATTTGTTGAAGTCACAGCTTGATCGTTATTTACAAAATCCGGGGCGCTTTGTTCAAACAGTAGCTGAATCAAGTTTTGATGCATGGATTAAGTTTTATCGTCCAGATGAAAATACGAATAATGCCGGTACGAGCTATTACAACAAAGGCGCATTAGTTGCCTTATGTCTAGATTTAGGCTTACGTTTACGTGGTTCCAGTCTAGATGCCTTAATGCGTCGTTTGTATGAAAATACGCAAAATAGTATTCAGGTCAATGAGCGTACTGTTTTTGATTTATGTGAAGAGTTAACTGGCGATAGTTGGGTTGAGCAGATTAATCATTTGATTAATACCACTGAAGAATTGCCGCTTGATCAGTTATTCCCTGAGTTTGGCTTAAGCTATACGCTTAAAAATGATAAGACCTTGGCTTATGGCTTAAAGTTAACTGATAAGCCAGAGGGCGTATTAGTACAAAATGCTCACCGTGAAGGAGCTGGTGCAAAAGCTGGTATTTCTGCCAATGATGTCATTATTGCAATTGATGGATTAAAAGCGACCACAAAACTTATTGAAAAATATGCTAAACAAAAGGGCAGTTACCCAGTCTTGGCTTTCCGCCGTGATGAGTTGTTATCATTTGAGGTTACAGGCGACAGTATCAACTTAACTGAAGTTGAACTTGTTGTTGAAGATCAAAGCAAAGCTGATAAATGGTTAAAAGCCTAAATAACAGTGAATTAATTTATAAAAAACCGATGTTTCGTACATCGGTTTTTTACTTTTTAGTAGATTATAAAAATTGAAATAGGTGTTATCTTTGAGTTTATTTTGAATGAAAAGTATAATATTTGTCAGAACTCTGAAAGATATCTCATGTAATTTAACAATGTCGTATATCTAAAAAGTTGGTAATCGTGCATGTATTACCATAAGTTAGGTATAAGATTATTATCAATAGATTTAAATTATGTATTATTTCGCTGCGAAATGTCGTTATCACTGGATATTTCGTTGACTGAAAGCCAATGAGAGCCGATACTCTCAGGGTTTTATTTAAGCATATCGGTTCGTAGGTACTGGGCCAAAAGCTCGGTCCTCAAAACTCAATTCAACGGAAGGGGCTATATATGGCTGGTGAAAAGTCAACTATCATTTACACACTGACTGACGAGGCGCCATTATTGGCGACTTATTCGCTACTGCCGATCATTGAGACCTTTACTAAGCCAGCAGGTATCGAGATTGTTAAAAGTGACATCTCTGTAGCTGCACGTGTGCTCGCAGAATTCGCTGACTACCTAAGTGAAGAGCAAAAGGTATCCGACAACCTTGCTGAGCTAGGTCGTCTTACACAAGATCCAGATACTAACATTATCAAACTCCCAAATATTAGTGCCTCTGTTGCGCAATTGACAGCATGTATTAAAGAACTTCAATCTAAAGGTTATCCAATTCCTGACTATCCGGAAAACCCAGCGACTGAAGAAGAAAAAACAATCAAAGCTCGTTATGGCAAATGCCTAGGTTCAGCAGTAAACCCTGTCCTTCGTGAAGGTAACTCAGACCGTCGTGCTCCTGCTGCCGTTAAAAATTACGCTAAGAAACACCCTCATTCAATGAGCGAGTGGAAACAATGGTCACAAACTCACGTTTCACACATGGAAGAAGGTGACTTCTACCACGGTGAAAAGTCAATGACGCTTGACCGCCCACGCAACGTAAAAATGGAACTTATCACAAACAGTGGTAAGAGCATTGTTCTTAAGCCAAAAGTTGCGCTTCAAGAAGGCGAAATCATTGACTCGATGTTCATGAGCAAGAAAGCACTTTGTGATTTCTATGAAAAAGAACTTGATGATTGTAAAGAAGCAGGAATTTTATTCTCTTTACACGTTAAAGCGACAATGATGAAAGTTTCACACCCGATTGTTTTCGGTCACTGTGTGAAAATTTACTATAAAGAAGCTTTCGAAAAACACGGTAAATTGTTTGACGAATTAGGTATTAACGTAAATAACGGTATGGCTGGGTTATACGAGAAAATCGAAACTCTTCCAACATCATTACGTGAAGAAATCATCGAAGACTTACATGCTTGCCAAGAACACCGTCCTGCACTTGCGATGGTTGACTCAGCAAAAGGTATCACTAACTTCCATTCGCCTAACGACATTATTGTAGATGCTTCTATGCCTGCAATGATCCGTGCTGGTGGTAAAATGTGGGGTGCTGATGGTAAGCAATACGATGCTAAAGCAGTAATGCCAGAATCAACATTTGCCCGTATTTACCAAGAAATGATCAATTTCTGTAAATGGCATGGTAACTTCGATCCGAAGACTATGGGTACAGTGCCAAACGTTGGTTTGATGGCTCAAAAAGCTGAAGAATACGGTTCTCACGATAAGACTTTTGAAATTCCTGAAGCAGGTATCGCAAACATTACCGATCTTGACACTGGTGAAGTGTTATTGACTCAAAATGTTGAAGAAGGCGATATCTGGCGTATGTGTCAGGTGAAAGACGCTCCGATTCGTGACTGGGTAAAACTTGCAGTGACTCGTGCACGTAACTCAGGCATGCCTGCGATCTTCTGGCTTGACCCATATCGTCCACACGAAAATGAATTGATCAAGAAAGTACAAAAGTACTTAAAAGATCATGATACGACTGGTCTTGATATCCAGATCATGTCTCAAGTACGTGCTATGCGTTACACACTTGAGCGTGTAGTTCGTGGTCTCGATACAATTTCTGTAACTGGTAACATTTTACGTGACTACTTAACTGACTTGTTCCCAATTATGGAACTTGGTACTTCTGCGAAAATGTTGTCTATCGTTCCGCTTATGGCGGGTGGTGGTATGTACGAGACTGGTGCAGGTGGTTCAGCACCTAAACACGTACAACAACTTGTTGAAGAAAACCACTTACGTTGGGATTCGCTTGGTGAGTTCCTTGCGCTTGCAGTTTCTTTAGAAGAAATGGGTATTAAAGAAAATAATGCTCGTGCCAAGTTACTTGCGAAAACACTTGATGAAGCGACTGGTAAATTACTCGATAATGACAAGTCTCCATCACGCCGTACAGGTGAGCTTGATAACCGTGGTAGCCATTTCTACTTATCACTTTACTGGGCAGAAGCACTTGCAGCTCAAGACGAAGATGCTGAGTTGAAAGCTAAATTTGCTCCACTTGCAAAAGCATTAGCTGAAAACGAACAGAAGATCGTTGCTGAGCTTGCTCAAGTACAAGGTAAAGCAGCTGACATCGGTGGTTACTATGCAGTTGATCCTGCGAAAGTAAGCGCTGTAATGCGTCCAAGTGCTACATTTAATGCAGCGCTTTCAACTGTTCAAGCTTAATAACTAATTCGTTAGTAAATAGCTGAAAAGCCGGTGTATATGCGCCGGCTTTTTTATTTTTATAAATAATAGCTATTAAAAAAGCCCACTTATGTGAGCTTTTAAAAATTAAATGTTTTTATCGACCATTACGGCTACGACCACGAGGTGCTTTAGTATTTGGACGAGTTGTACCGTTAGTTTTACGACGTGGCTTTTCACTTTCATCCATTTGCCAGATACGCTTTGTACCAGACTTTTTAACAGAACCATCTTTATTCTTACGAACCATTGGTTTGCCACCTGTACCACCCGGTTTTTTCACATATGAACGTGATCGATAAGGTTGCTCGGCTGGAACATCTTTAAAGTCTGGGTAGAGTAGAGGTTCGATTTCTTTGGTCTCGCCCGGCTGTAATCCTAATTGCACTAAATCAATTGAACCGATTTTAGTACGAATGAGACGTAAAGTCGGGAAACCTACCGCAGAGGTCATGCGACGAACTTGGCGATTACGACCTTCACAAATAGAGATTTCAATCCAAGATGTTGGAATGCTGGCACGGTAACGTACAGGAGGGTCCCGGTCCCATAACCATTCAGGTTCACTTACCTTAATTGCTTTAGCTGGTAAAGTCATACCATCATTAAGCTCTATACCTTTACGAAGTTGCTCAAGCGCTTCTTCGGTAACATCGCCATCAACTTGAACTAAATACGTTTTGTATTTTTTATTTGCAGGGTTAGTAATGAACTGATTCAAACCACCATGATCGGTTAAAAAAACTAAACCCTCAGAGTCCATATCAAGACGGCCTGCTATGCGTAAAGTCGGGTCATCTATAAAGTCAGACACCGTCATATGCGCTTCGTCTTTACGAAACTGGGAGAGCACGTCATAAGGTTTGTTGAGAATGACGATTTTCATAAAAAATGACTTCTTCTTTCAAATAAGAGGTAAAAACATTGAGCAATATTTAAGTGTGAAATTTGCTTATTTCCCACATAAATCTCAAAAAGGATTAAATTCGATTAAGCTATTATGCGTGAATAAAAGTTGAAAGTATTGTTTATCGATAATTATTTTTGTTTGGTTAGTTAAATATTATAAAAGGGAGAATCTACACAATGGGTTATCAGAAGATCGTTGTTCCTGCCGACGGTGATAAAATTACAGTAAAAGCAGACCTGTCACTGAATGTACCGAATCATCCAATTATTCCTTTTATTGAGGGTGATGGTATTGGTGTAGATATTACACCGACAATGAAAAAAGTTGTTGATGGGGCAATTTTAAAAGCCTATGGCGGCAAACGTTCTATTGAGTGGATGGAAGTCTATTGCGGTGAAAAGGCAAATAAAATTTATGGCACTTATATGCCAGAAGAAACTTTTGAAGCCCTGCGTGAATTTGTCGTTTCAATTAAAGGCCCCTTAACTACTCCAGTTGGTGGCGGTATTCGCTCACTTAATGTGGCATTACGTCAAGAATTAGATTTGTACGTATGTGTACGGCCAGTACGCTGGTTTGAAGGTGTTCCTTCACCTGTTCAGCATCCTGAATTAACCGACATGGTTATTTTTCGTGAAAATTCGGAAGATATTTATGCCGGTATTGAATGGAAAGCCGATTCGGAAGAAGCTAAAAAAGTTATTAAATTCCTTCAAGAAGAAATGGGGGTCACAAAAATTCGTTTCCCTGAAGGATGTGGTATTGGTATTAAACCCGTTTCCAAAGAAGGATCACAACGTTTAGTTCGTAAGGCCATCCAGTTTGCCATAGATAATGACAAACCATCGGTGACTCTTGTTCACAAGGGCAATATTATGAAATATACCGAAGGTGCATTTAAAGAATGGGGATACGAGTTAGCACTAGATCGTTTCGGCGGTGAACTCATAGATGGTGGCCCTTGGGTTAAAATTAAGAACCCTAAAAATGGTAAAGACATTATTATTAAAGATGTAATTGCAGATGCTTTCTTACAGCAAATTTTGATGCGTCCTGCTGACTACTCTGTGATTGCAACCCTTAATTTAAATGGTGACTATATTTCCGATGCATTAGCAGCAGAAGTAGGGGGGATTGGAATTGCACCCGGTGCAAATATTGGTGGCGCTATTGCAGTTTATGAAGCAACACATGGAACAGCACCTAAATATGCTGGGCAAGATAAAGTAAACCCGGGCTCAATTATTCTATCTGCTGAAATGATGCTTCGAGACATGGGATGGACTGAAGCGGCTGATCTGATCATTAAAGGAATTTCAGGAGCGATTTCAGCTAAAACGGTAACTTACGATTTTGAGCGTTTAATGCCGGGCGCAACCTTATTGCGTTGCTCTGAATTTGGTGATGCCATAATTCAACATATGGAAGATTAAACTTAAATAAAAAGGCCCTCGAACGAGGGTTTTTTATGTATATAAGTATTTATACATTTTTATGCTATTAAAAATTAAAACTAAGAGTGGGCAGTGTATACCCATAATAAACAAGCCAATACTGTAAAACTTAGCAATATTAAACCTTGTCCGTGATGAGTAGCATACAGAGGTACATTACCAATGCTATGCGTCATTTTATAGTTCAAAACAGGCCTGATACAAAAGAAAAAAAGAGGTAATGATAAAATCACTGTATTACTAATTTTAATGCTATAGCGGAAATAGTAACTAAATAGCCCTATCGTAGCCGCATATAGCAGCGTTTTGAAAAGCACTTCACCACTGGTATATATATCTATGCCAATATAAAAATTAAACTTCCATATAAGAAGGCTAACTGTAGCAATTATTGTAATAATGCCGACAACAACCGCTTTTGCTGGGTTTGATACATTGTACATTTTTAAAGTTTTTAATTGGTATAAATTAATTTGAATAAAATATATATTATAAAAAAGTATAGTGCATTAACTATTTTTAACTTTATAAAACTCCTCAAAAAATCTGATTTAGACATTTTGCGACTCACGCGAGTTTGAACTAGTCTCTTTAAATACCCATAAGGCAAAACAGAATATAATGACTATTAGTAGACCTAAACTTTGACCATGACCCGAGAGATAAAACGGAACATCTGGGATGGTTTGAAGGGCTTTATAATCAAGAATTGGTTCTAGCCAAAAGTACGCGAATGGAACAGCAATTAAAAATTGTGTTGTAAACTCAATATGATCGCGTGTTAAAAAGCCAAGAATAGCTGCTGTGGCAATATAGATAATGATCTTTACAGAGACCTCATAGGATGTTGTGATATCCAGTGCAAAAATGGTCCGGCATTTAAATGCCAGTAATGAAACACAGATAAAAGCAAACATCGCCAAGAGCTTTAAAAGCTCATCAATATAATTGTTATTGCTCATGTCTTACTCTATTTTAAGTATTAAAAATTATAAATTTTTATCGAATATAGATCAGAAAATAACACTCTACATTGACATAATATGACATTTTTTGTCAGTTGAGCTTACTGAGTAGGCGTATAGACATAGGCGTTATGCAGTTAGCTTTACTGATCTACTCATTAATTTTGACAAACTACGATTACTCAATGAAAAGCCCCTTATGTATAGGGGCTTTTTTTATTGCATAAATTCTGGATGTTTCTGGAGTTTAGAGATACCAATTTTCTTTTGATAGCTTTGGTCTAAAGCCTGAATAATAAGTACAAAGACAATTAAAAAGAGAGGAAAGTACAAAGTTTTCATAGTTTGGTTTCTCCGAGAGAATTTGGTAGGGAAGAATGGGTACGAATTAAAAGGCTCAATGCAAATAACAAAACAATGCCTCCCATTAAAAACAGATGGGCATAAGACCAATGCAAGTGGTGTAAAGTACTAATAACAACGCCACCTAATAGCTGAGTGCTGGCAAACCCAATGGTGGCAAGGCTCCAGATTTTTTGATAACGCTGCTCATAAATCTGTAGCAGACTATAAGAGCTAATAAATACAGTGGCTGGGGTAAGTAGACCTGTAAGAAAGGACGATAAGGCGAGTAAAGCAGTAGCATGGGAAAAGAATGGTAAAGCAACTGCCAAGCAGTAGACACCGTATAGCCATTTAATGGCTTGTAAATAACCAGTAAAGCGGCTTAAACAATAAGCTACAAACGCGCCAATACAGCTTCCTGCCCCATAAAGAACCCAAAATAAATTTCGTTGTTGCAAGGGAAAGTGTAGGGTTCCCGATAAGTAGTCCATCCAGAACAAAGAGTGGGGAATATAAGCAAAAGCACTGCACATATAAGCAATAATAATGACAAGCCCCAAACGTGAGTGTTTGAAGTTTTGAGGAGCTTGCGTTGTGACTTGTACGGCCTGAGTAGACTGATATTTTAATAAGCGGAAAAGAACGGAACTGCCAATAATAGAGAGTACTGCAAAAATGCTCCATACATATTGAACAGACATGTTTTTGAGTGCAGGAATAATGAGAGTAGCAGACAGCACCCCCACACCAATACCGCTAAACCCTAAAAAATTAACTTTAAGTCTTTGGCTAATTGCAATATTTTTCATAGCAAAGCTAGGTGCTAAAATCATGAGTAGGCCACCTGCGATACCTGAAATAGTACGCCAGAGAACAAACCAAGCCATAGGCATGTGTATAAACGAACAGCAGAGCAGGCTTAAACTGCCTAAGACAGCCGAACTTGTGATCAAAGCGGGAATAGATTTTTCTTTAATGCTAAACAGTGCCAATAGTGCGCCAACCAGATAGCCCAATAAATTTGCACTTCCTAAGTAACTTGCAAAATCATGAGTCCATCCATATTGCACAATCATGATCGGCATGAGCGCAGTATATGAAAATCTAAAAATACCAATTCCTAGGCAAGTCGCTAAAAAGACAAGCAGGCTCATTCGATAGAACGTAGACATGGGAAGTCTCTCAATTTTTTTATTATTAAAAGCGAGTTTATTTATCATTAGAAATGATTTAATATGATGTTAATTATCTTGTTTTGAGATAGTGGTATGTTGCTTAAGTCTTTAGAGTTTTTTTTAGCGGTTGCAGAGAGTGGAAGTTTTTCACTAGCTGCACAAAAAATGTGTACGGTTCAATCGAACATCACAAGTCATGTGAAGAAGCTTGAAGAAGAGTTAGGCGTGGTTTTATTAAATCGCCATAACCCCGTTACATTAACTAATGCAGGACAGCAGCTACATAGTTATGCTGTGCAAATGATCGCACTGCATAATAAAGCGAAAAAAATTTTTCAAGAAGGTGATATTGACCCGAATGAAACCATTCGTTTGGGCAGTATGGAAACGACAGCAGCTATACGACTTCCTCAATTGCTTAATCAATGTATTCAGCAATATCCGAATTTACCAATTGAGCTTCAAACTCACCCAACCCGATATTTGTTAAACGCGGTGCAACAGGGAGAAGTCGATTGTGCGTTTGTTGCTTCTAAATATGTAATTCCAGAGTTATATAGTTTTCCAGTGTGGCAAGAACAACTGGTTTTAGTTTGCCCAAAACAACAAACTCACTTTCCCGACATTACCACCCTCGCAAAGACTCGTTTTATTGCATTTCGACAAGGTTGTTCTTATCGGCATGCAATTGAGCTGTTTTTAAATGATCATAGTGTTCCACCTTCACAAATTATGGAAATGGGTAGTCTCGATGGCATTGTGAGCTGTGTAGAATTAGGAGTCGGTTTTGCTTTGTTGCCCAAGTCATATCTGAGCAAAGTAGCCGATAAAGTCTCATTAAGTTGTTTTGAAATTAACACTGAATCTGCACATTTCACTACTTATTTGGTTGCTCAGCCTCCTGAAACATGGGGCAGTAATTTAAAGCAATTTATTTGTTTTATTGAGCAAAACTTTATACAGAAATGCGCTTAATTTTTATACATAAATATCCTACTTATCTTATGTTTTAAAAGTGATATATATGTATTTAAAAGTCATTTTATATTCTCATTCAGATCAGTAATGATCTGCATGCTAGAAAATTGTTGAAAAAGGTAGTTTATATAGGCCGGCTATGGTCAAATATGCCCCCTTAAAAGATGACACAAGCAATAAGTTGGAGTTTGGGAATGAATATACCCTTAATCATCAATATTGTGGTTTTTGTCGGGTTAATATTTTTACTCGCCCAAACACGTAAAACGGACTGGAGCTTGTCTAAAAAAGTTCTAGCTGGCTTAGTTCTAGGTGTGGTGTTTGGCTTAGGACTACATTTGATTTATGGCGGTGGCCATCCGATTCTTGCTGAATCTATTAGCTGGTTTAATATTGTTGGTAACGGCTATGTAAAACTTTTACAAATGGTCGTGATGCCTTTGGTCTTTGTTTCGATTTTAGGTGCGGTAGCGAAGCTGCACCAAGCTTCTTCTTTAGGAAAAATCAGCTTCTATACCATCGGGACTTTGTTATTTACGACACTCATCGCTGCGCTGGTTGGGGTATTTGTGACGAACTTATTTGGTTTAACTGCCAAAGGTTTGGTACAAGGGGCTGCAGAAACAGCTCGACTTACCGCGATTCAGACTGACTATGTGGGTAAAGTAACAGACTTAAGCGTACCGCAATTTATACTTTCTTTTATTCCGAGTAACCCTTTTGCTGAGTTAACGGGTGCAAATCCGACTTCGATTATTAGCGTGGTTATCTTTGCTGTATTTTTAGGGATAGCAGCACTCAACTTGATGAAAGATGATGCAGAAAAAGGTCAACGTATTCTGACGGCTATTCAGACTTTACAGTCATGGGTCATGAAGCTTGTTCGTTTAGTAATGACGCTTACACCGTATGGTGTTTTTGCTCTCATGACAAAAGTTGTGGCAAGTTCAAATGTTGCGGATATCTTGAACCTAGGTGGTTTCTTGGTGGCGTCTTATTTAGGTTTGGCGATTATGTTTGTCGTACATGCTATTATTTTGACTCTGACTGGTGTTTCTCCACTTAAATTCTTCAAGAAAGTTGCTCCAGTTCTAACATTCGCGTTTACGAGTCGTTCAAGTGCAGCAAGTATTCCATTGAGCATTGAAGCGCAAACTCGTCGTTTAGGCGTGCCTGAGTCTATTGCAAGTTTCTCTGCTTCTTTTGGTGCCACTATTGGACAAAATGGTTGTGCGGGTTTATATCCAGCCATGCTCGCAGTCATGGTTGCGCCAACTATGGGTATTAACACCCTAGACCCAATGTGGATTGCTTCGTTAGTGGGTATTGTCACTTTAAGTTCAATTGGCGTAGCAGGTGTGGGTGGCGGTGCAACTTTTGCTGCGCTGATTGTGCTTCCTGCGATGGGCTTACCTGTAACTTTAGTTGCGCTTCTTATTTCAATTGAACCACTCATTGATATGGGGCGTACTGCATTAAACGTAAATGGTTCAATGACTGCTGGTGTAGTTACAAGCCAATTTATGGGGCAGACCGACAAAGCTATAATGAATAGCGAAGATGAAATTGAATTAACTCAACATCATTAAAAGTTAATATTAAAATGGCTCATCCAATCTGGATGAGCCGTTTTTTTATATGCGTAAATTGCTACTGTGATGTTAATTTTAAAAAAACTGTATCTGTTTTTCTTTTAAATAATTTTTAAAAATGAGCTTATTAAGAAAGAGAGCACTAACATGAAAATGTATCAAGTCGATGCTTTTACCAAAGAGTTATTCCGTGGAAACCCTGCTGCTGTAGTAGTTGAAAAAGAGTGGCTAGATGCAGATTTAATGCAAAAGATAGCGCTTGAAAATAACTTATCCGAAACTGCTTTTGTAAAAATTATAGACTCTGAAAATTATGAAATTCGTTGGTTTACTCCAACAGTTGAAGTCGATTTTTGTGGACATGCGACTCTTGCCAGTGCGTTCGTATTATTTAAAGATTTTACTGAGAAAAAGACTCTTAATTTTCATGTACGAAACTTAGGCCTATTTGTCGTTCATCAAGATGAAGACGGCAAAATCAGAATGAATTTTCCAATTCGTAAGGCTCATCAAGTTGAAGATTATCCGGCTGTTTTACGTCAAGCATTAACAAAACCGTTTAAAGCGGTTTATCAAAATGTTCAAGCCTACATTGTTGAATATGAATCAGTTCAAGATGTATTGGATGAGAAGCCTGACATGAACTTGCTTAAAGCCTTAGGTAAGCGGACTGCGATTACCACCAGTGGTCTTGATGTAGCAATAACGTCAAGAGCAGATCAACACTATGATTGCATATCGCGTTATTTTGCTCCTGTCGCAGGTATAGAAGAAGATCCTGTTACAGGTTCAATTCATACCGCAATAGCACCGCTATGGGCAGAGAAACTCGCTAAAAATAATATTACTGCTTATCAGGCTTCTAACCGTGGAGGCGTTTTGTATTGTAATGTGCTGAATCAGGAGCGTATTGAAATTTCAGGCTATGGCAAACTTTATATGCAAGCAGAAATTTTTCTTTAAAATATAAGGCCGTTTAAATAAACGGCTTTTTTTTCAAATCTTTACTATTAATGTCAGCTTAAATTTCCTACTATAGTCCCACAACTATTGATTTTTTATTATTCAAATTAATTGGTATTTATATGTTTATGCAGTTTAAACAACTGACTCTCTCCCTATGTATTCTTGGTTTAAGTGCTGCGTCTTTTGCACAAACAACATTAGTAAAAAGTAAGCAAAATATTGAGGAATATAAATTAGATAATGGCTTTCGGGTGGTACTTGCGCCGAATGACAAAGAAAATAAAATCTTTATTAATACCATCTATTTGACAGGTTCTTTAAACGACCCGCAAGGTAAAGGTGGCTTAGCACATTTACTTGAGCATTTGGCCTTTAAAGGCACGCAAAATGTAAAAGGTGAAGAATTCCAACGCCGTTTAGATCAATATACATTAATGACGAACGCGAGCACGGATTACTATTCAACTAAATACACGAATATTGTCCGTCCAGAAAAAACTGCACTTGATCAAGTACTGTATCTTGAATCTGAGCGTATGGACAAATTGGTTTTACAAGAAAAATTTGTTCCTTCTGAAATTGAAATCGTAAAGCGTGAACGTGAAGTCCGTATGGATCAGCCTTTTGCTGTTTTAATGGATCAAATGTGGAAATCGGCTTATGGAAACCAGTATTTAGGACGATTACCGATTGGTGATTTGCCAGAGCTTAAGTCAATTAAAATGCCGGAATTGAACCAGTTCTACCGTAGTTGGTACGCACCTAATAATGCGGTCATGGTGATTTCAGGCAAGTTTGATAAAACTGATGTTTTAAAAACGATAGATCAATATTTTAGTCCAATTCCTGCGCGAGCTGTGCCTAAGCGTGTTCAGGTGCCTGTGTTAGATTCTACAAAAATAAAGAATCGTGAATTTGTGGTGAAAAAGGGCAGTGATTTAGCCAAATTTCATATTTATATGAATGGGAAAAACGTCAAAATTCAGCCTACACTGGCTTTAGCGCCTATGTTATATACCATGCAGCCAAGCGGTCATTTGTACCAGAATATGGTTGAAACAGGCATTAGCACAGATGTTCAGGCATCAACATGGTTAGACCAAGATTTTAATGTTGTATTTTTAGGGGCGGTCTACTCACCTAAAAACGACCCCAACAAAGTAGAAAGCGCTTTGCTCTCTGGAATTGAAAAGGGTAAACCTTTTACTGAGACTGAGCTAAAACGTGTAAAAAGTTTAATGAAAACACAAAGTGAGTTAGTCAATAAAGACGCCGTTGCTTTGGGATCTCGTTTAAGTGATTACAGCGTAGCTGGTGGGCAGTGGGATCAATATTTCAAAGATTTAGATGCAGTTGAGAAAGTGAAGCTCAATGACGTAAATCAAACCTTAAAACAGTTCCTTATTGCTGGGCATCGTATTGATGGCGATATTTTGCCGACACCTGAAGATCAAAAGAAAGCATTGCAACTCGACCCAAAAGATAAACCTAAAACTTTAGATCAGACAGATGTTAAACCAGAACCTTTAAAAGACCCGAAAGTTTATCAACAAGAAGTTAACGAGTTTTTAAAAACTTCTAAGCAATATGCTGAGAGTAATGAAAAAAAGATTATTCGTGGAAAACTTAAAAATGGAATGAAGTATGCTTTGTTCCCTGTGGAAACCCGTGATGATCGTACCTATGCCACCATTACTATGGATTTTGGTACAGAAAAATCTTTATTTAATAAAGGCACAGTAGTTGATTTAACTTCGTATTTATTACTCCGCGGTTCTGATAAATATAGCCTGCAAGATATTGCCGATAAATCGATTGATGCTGGTGGCGCGGCTTATGCAAGTGCCGACGGCAATGGCATGACCATTAATATTCAATCTAAAACTGAAAAGTTTGATGAATTCTTCAAGTTTGTTCTAGAGGTTATGAAAAACCCTAAATTTGAACAATCTCAATTCGATTTAATTAAATCTCAAAGCTTATCTAGTCTTGATCGACCTTATACAGAACCTGATGTAGTTGCAGGTTTAACGTTGTCACGTTTAGTTGAAGAATATCAGCCAGGTGATTTACGCTTCCACTTTGAACCTGAGTTAGCCAAAAAACAATTAAAGGATGTGACCCAAGAACAAGTCAAAGAGTTATATCAGCATTTCTTTGCAATGAACCATGCCCAAATTGCAATTACCGGCGCATTTGATGCCAAAAAAATGAAAAAACTATTAAATCAGGAGTTTGGTAGTTGGAACAGTAAACAACCATATGAAAAAATCTTAATTCAACACGTCGATTTTCCTGCTCAGCAAGTACATGCTTTATCTGAACAACGTGAGTTTGGTAGTTATCAAAGCGTACTTGCGATACCGGTTGGAAAAAATCATCCGGATGCATCTGCCTTAATTTTAATGAATTATATTTTAGGTGATTCTCAAATTTCTTCGCGTTTGGCTCAAGAGCTTCGTGAAAAAAATGCATTAGTTTATGGTTTTGGAACAGGACTGCAACTTGATCAGGACACCAATGTGGGTGCATTAAGTATTAGTGCAAACTATACGGCGGGGCGTTCGGCACAAGTTTCTGCTTCAGTTCATAAGGTATTAAATGACTTATTAACCAATGGTATTACCGAGCAAGAGCTTGCAGCAGCTAAAGCAGATCTCATGAAAAAACGTGTTACTGCATTAGAGGATGAGCGTAATATTCACGGTATGTTAAATATTGAGCTTGAGTCAGGTAAAACATTACTGGATCGTGTTAAGCATGATCAAGATTTAACAAAGCTAACTGTTGCTGATGTGAATGCAGTCATTAAAAAATATATTAAACTTTCTAATCTCGTTGAAGTGATGGCTGACCAATATGGTCAACCGCAAAAGCAATAAATGACTTGCCAAATAAAAAGTCACATGAAGTGGCTTTTTATTTGGGTATTTAAAATTTATTAATGATCATGGTCATGCTTGTGAGTATGAAAATCTTCATTCTTACGGAAACGTAAATAGTTTTCGAACTGTTCACAGTACTCATCAAAGTTATCTTCAAGCATCATTTGAAATTGTTGAAGCAGATAAGACATCACTTGCTCTTTTGCATCACGCATTTCATTGCCATCTTTAAAATTATTGGCAGCGACCCATGTATTAAAACGGGCAGTTGCAAATAACATCGCAGCACTCACTTGACCGCGAAGCTCAGCTGGATCAGGTTTTTGGCCTTTAGGCGGGCGACAAAAATCATTCGCTTGTTTAATGAATTCATCCGCACGCTCAAAGAAAACAGCATTTAACGCTTCTTCTTCAGTAATATCTGTTGCATTAATCTTTTGAGACATGACTTATTCCCGCAAAAATAGAGCTGCTTATTATAGGCAAAGCCTTGCGGAAACAAAACCTTTGCCTTAGTCTGTAAATAGCCTAAGTATTGGGAGTTATAATATGCAAGATGCAATTGCCGTTCAAAGTCTAAAAACAGACATTGCTTTATTACGTCAGCATGTTTTTCCGCCCCAATATTTGGAGCATGTCGAAGGGCTGCCAATTTATTATGGTTTGCAAGAAGAAGTCTTAGCCTATTATCAACAATGGAAATATTTAATAGAAAGGGCACAAGAGCTTTTTCAACCTTTTATGGAAGATGAGTTACCAGATGCCATTCATTTACCAAGCCATCTAAATTTACCTTTATTCTTTTTTCATGTGGACCGTATTCGGATTAATAAAACACGTGCTAAAGAATCGAAAACTTTCCGTGGTGTGGCGAGTCTTATTGAAAAATGTGGGCAGTTTGAAACAGATCAGATATTTACCATGCAAGAATGGTTGCAGAGTGACGACACAGCAGCCTTAGTTGCACACCGTGAATTTATCGATTTAAGAACTTATGTATTCCAGCATGGTCAAAGTGAATATACGCGTTCACGTTTTTATACCAATGGGATTGTGTTGGGTGTTGAGCCTCACTTTAAACTTGTTGACGCTCGTGATAAGCCAAGAAAACAGCGTAGTGATAGCTATAGCGACCCATTAGCAGATAATGGTGTATGGAAAGTATTTGGTAAATACCGCTAAAAAGTCGCGACATATTTGCCGCGACTTTAAAATTCTTACCAAAATATTTTTGCCTGTTTAAATTTTTGCAAAGCTTCGGCAGACTGATTTTGTAAATAAGGCTGTTTGGCCTTAATCCATCCTAATGCAAACCAAAAATGCGGGTCATGTTCAGTTGCTTTATTAAATAGATCTTCGGCAATAAACAAGTCGTTATAAAGGCCTAAAGTATTTTGCACAGGTTGTAATTTTTTTAAAAACTGCTGAACATTTTTACGTGGATATAAGCTTGATATAAATTCGATACAGTAACGTAATTGCTTCGCTTTTTTACGAATTTTGTGCTGTTCAGTGACTTCAAGTTCTGTGAAATGATCGGCATGACTTATGACTTGGTGATGTAACTTGTCTAAGCTTTTTTCTATCTGTTTTTTCAATTTTCCTTTAGCGTTTTGGTTATCTTCTTCTGAATAAGCAAATGCCAGTAATGCGAGCACGAGCTTAACGGTTTCTGCAGATTTAAACAGTGTGGTTAGGTCTTTTAATGGCTGCTCAGAAATAGGTAGCAAAAGTTCAGGTGAACCATGCTGCACAATCATCGGTAAAATTTCAGTACGAATGGCATCTTCGTCTCGCGTGTCTCCAAGCTGACGGAACAGTTCGGCAATTTGCTCTTCCCATACAGGGTTTAACTCGTCTGACCATGTTGCAAAATGGTGAAGTGCGCTGCGTAAACGGCGTAAGCTCACGCGTGCTTGATGAATGTGTTCAGCGTCGGCAACACCATCAGCAATTGCAGCCATATTCGGCAAGAACTGTCCCAAACAGTTTTCTACAATTTTTTTGAGCGCCTGTTCTGCTGAAACGTCTTTATCTAAGTTCAGATTTTTTGCGTGAACAGCCGGTGAAGCAGCTTGCCCCAATGCAAGTAAATTACCTCGCTCGGCTTTACTTCTAACATCGAGCCAAAGTTCATAACGATTAATCCATTGCTGAGCAAATTGAATAAGTGTTTTAACTGCACCTTGTTTAAGTTCGAACTCAACTTCGCAAATTTTGCTTTGTGCTGTTGCTGTTTTTACGACGCCGTCATCGAGACAGACTTCAATTGCCGTGTCATCTGCTTCAAAAACATGATAGGTACGTTGTACATCAGTCTCAAACTGTAAGCTTAGTTTTTCGACTTCAGAGCCTAAAGCTTGAGTAATCAAATCTGTGACGGCTTTATTGTCTTTATATAACTCAAGGTTTAAGTCAGGTTCTTGATCGCATTTTCCTAAAAAAACTTCTTCTTCGACACGATGTAAATGACTTTGGCCAGCGGCTTTAAAGGTTTGTACCCACAGATCATTTTCTTTACGTAAACGTAGAGCCATGCCATTTTTTGCGAGTAGGCGATTTGGTGTATCGTAATACTTGGCCTGTAAATGAATATGCTGCGCTTTATGCTTTTTTAAATACTGCTGAACAGTTTTTTTCTTCGATTCAGGTAACTGAAACTTAAGCTCAACTTCAACCATAATGGATCTCCCTGAATCAGGTATTTAAACTATCTTGAATAAGTATAATAGCTTAGCGCTAAAAATAATGTTTTTGATAGAGAAAGTTACAATCAAACATATGACGCTACACTTTTATTTAGGTGTACAATCAGGTGATGTTTTGATCAAATAAAAATCAGGAAGATGATCGTGAATGCACCAGTAAACTTTAGCCATGAAACTCAGCCAGAGTTTGAGTTACCGATTAAAAACTATCAGGAATTTTATCGTTTTTACTTAACCGAACACCGTAACATTATGAGCAGACGCTTACATGTGGTGGGAAGTAGCATTGGTCTATACTTTTTTTCAAAAGCGATTCGTAAGAAACAAGCTAAATATGTGCTCTATGGTTTGGTAGCGGGTTACGCAAATGCATGGGTTGGACATTTTGTGTTTGAAAAAAATAAGCCTGCCAGCTTTAAACAGCCACTTTATAGCTTTATTTCTGATTGGCGAATGCTTTCGGATGTTGCAACGGGTCGATTAAGTTTGATTGATCGTAAGCATGATAAAATTCCAAGTTAATTTATTTATTTTTTTAAATATACCGATTGGTACTGGTAAGCCTATATCAATCGGTACTTATGATGACTTATAAATCCGTTATACTAGCGAAGTTTTCAAAAGCGAGAGTAGAGTATGCGCGGTTTATATCTCATTACCAATGATGACCCAATCGAATTATTATTAGAAAAACTAGACGCTGCACTCGCAACCCATCAAATCGCAATTTTACAGTACCGCCGTAAAAAAGTAGACAAAGCCGATCAGCCTGCTGAAGTTGAACAGATTAAAGGTTTATGTGAAAAATATCAGGTTCCTTTTGTCATTAATGATGATTTAAAACTGGCTGCAAAGTTTGGTTTAGGTGTGCATTTAGGACAAAGTGACGGTGAAATTACCGATGCAAAATCACAGTTACCAGAAAGCGTCATTATTGGCCGTACTTGCCTAAACTCATTAGAACTTGCCCAAAAAGCAATTGCTGATGGCGCAACTTATGTTGCCTTTGGCGCTGTGTATGCAACTGCGACTAAACCGGAAGCAGGTAATGTAGGTATAGAAGTGATTAGGCAAGCAGCAGCTCATTATAATTTACCTATTTGTGCAATTGGTGGTTTAACAGTTGAAAACTCAAAACCCGTGATTGAGGCTGGAGCTGACCTCTGCGCAGTCATTAGTGATATATTAGGTCGATCAACTGCTGAAATTCCTGCCCGTGTACAAGCATGGGCACAATTATTTTCTTAAGCTTTCAAAATTATTTTTAGATATTTAAGACGAGCATTTCCATGAGTTTATCTCCAAAGCAAGAACAGTTATTTAAACAAGCCAGCAAACACATTCCAGGTGGTGTGAACTCTCCAGTACGTGCCTTTAATGGCGTTGGAGGAACACCAGTTTTCATCGAGAAAGCCAAAGGTGCGTATTTATGGGATGTAGATGGCAAGCGCTATGTAGATTATGTTGGCTCTTGGGGACCAATGATTTTGGGCCATGCTCATCCAGATATTATTAAAGCTGTGCAAACAGCAGCAGAAGATGGTTTAAGTTTTGGTGCACCAACCGTACATGAAACAACGCTGGCAGATATTATTTGTGAAATCATGCCATCTATTGAATTGGTACGTATGACCAACTCTGGTACAGAAGCAACTATGACTGCTATTCGTTTAGCACGTGGTTATACTGGCCGTGACAAGATCGTGAAGTTTGAAGGTTGTTACCACGGACACTCTGACTCTTTATTAGTAAAAGCAGGTTCTGGTTTATTAACTAAAGGTGAGGGTGAACCAACATCGAAAGGTGTACCAGCTGATTTCGCTAAACACACTTTAACACTACCATATAACGATATTGCAGCATTAAAAGAATGCTTTGCAAAATTTGGTCATGAAATTGCGGGTGTTATTATTGAACCTGTCGCAGGTAACATGAATATGGTGAAACCAATTGATGGTTTCTTACAAGCGATTCGTGATGTGTGTGATGAATATAAATCTGTATTCATTATTGATGAAGTAATGACTGGTTTCCGCGTTGCATTAGGCGGTGCTCAGTCAGTTTACAACGTTAAACCTGACTTAACGACTTTGGGTAAAATTATTGGTGCGGGCTTACCTGTAGGTGCATTTGGTGGTAAGCGAGAAATCATGGAATGCATCGCACCTTTAGGTGGTGTATACCAAGCGGGAACTTTATCTGGTAACCCACTTGCTATGCGCGCAGGTATTGAAATGTTCAAACATTTACGTCAACCGGATTTTTACAGCAAATTATCGGCTCAACTTGAAAAGTTACTTGCAGGCTTACAAGCAGCAGCAGATGAAGCAGGTATTCCATTTAAAACTCAGCAAGCGGGCGCAATGTTTGGCCTTTACTTTACCGACCAAGAAGATATTACAAGCTTTGACTCTATGTTGGCATGTGATATTGAAGCTTTCAAAAAGTTCTTCCATGGTATGTTAAAGCGCGGTGTAAACTTGGCGCCGTCAGCATTTGAAGCAGGCTTTATTTCATCTGCTCATTCAGATGAAGATATCGAATATACGATTCAGGCTGCAAAAGAAACCTTCGCTGAAATGAAGTAGGCAAAAAGGCCCGTTTTAAACGGGCCTTTTAATTTGAGCTATTTTTATATTTGTAGAGAACAATGTTTTATCCCTTACCTCGAAAAATCCAGTTAGCCGCAAGTACTTCAAATTGGCCTATTGAATCTACGCATAGTATTTTGCTCATGGTTGGGTTAAATGAACTTGAAAATACCCCTGACTGGATGAACCAACCATTAGCCGATCATTTAGAAATGCTAAGCAAAAGAGCGCAAGCGCTCGAAATTCCAGTCATGATGATTCAGTCATCGCAACTTCAACAGACCATGTTACAGCTTGGGCAACAGTTGTCATCAAACACTCAAGCACAAGTGATAATGGCGGGAAATTTATCACCGCTATTTAAGCAAGTCATGCAGCTTGTTTTATCCATTACAGATTATGTAGCCGTTGTAAATGATGCGATTTTGGCGAGTAGTTTAGAGCAGCATATACAATGGATTGAAAAAATCAGTTTTGACTCCATTCAACATATAAACACACAGACTTTAATGCGGTTATGGTCTTTAAGAGCACCGTCGTCACAGGTGTTGTCCGATAAGGGAATTTTATTGGCAGTTGCTGAACAGGTTGGGCGGCATCCAATGGAAATTCATCCCGAAATAGATTTAAGAAACTATGGTCTAGACACTGCTGGAGTCAATTATCTGGTGGAATTATGGCGTGCGAACGGGGCGAGTCTAAGTGCTGAAGAGCTGATGCAAACACCTACGTTGCAACATATTATGCAGTTATTGAAGCACTAATCGGCTTTAGCCATAAACTGAATCATAATATTTGCAAATTCTGTTGTTAATTTACCCGAACGGCATTGTAATTCGGACGTAAGCTTTTTATTATTGCCCGCTTGTTTTTCATCTTACCTTGGGAATACAACTTTGAGTGATTTTCTAAGTGAACATCTGATCTATCGTGATGATGATTTTATGGTGATTCATAAACCTTCGGACATTTTGAGTGTGCCAGGGAAAGGTGATTTACATGACAGCGTTTTGACAAGACTGGTGGCAATTGAACCACGAACTTTGCTCATTCACCGCCTTGACCGTGATACCTCGGGTATTTTGGTTTTTGGGTTATCTAAGCGTGGACAAAGTGCGATTGCACGCCAATTTCAAGACCGTCAAACTTCGAAAATATATGAAGCGCTAGTTGCTGGTCATCTAGACGGCGAAGGAACTGTTGATCTCCCTGTAGTCTATGACCCGAGACGACCACCTTTACATATTGTCGATGCTTCTCATAACAAACCTGCTTTAACACATTGGCAGGCGATTGAACATTTCCAGATTCAGGGACAACCGGTTACGCGTGTCAAATTAACACCGATTACCGGACGTTCTCATCAACTCCGTGTACACATGCAATATCTGGGACATCCGATTGTAGGTGATACATTGTATGCAACACCTGAACAATTACTTGTTCCTCGTCTGTGCTTGCATGCCAAACAGTTAAGCTTTAATCATCCTGTCACAGGGGAATCATTAACGTTTAACTGTCCTGTACCGTTTTAATGTAAAAACTTTCAATGAGTAATTTTTGTAGCGAAATAATTTAATTGGTTTCTGCTGCAAAATTTTGCTTTAAAGACTACATAAAAAGATGCAAAAATAAGCTAATTTGCATCGTACAATATGTAGTGCGAACTTGAGAAAAAGGTGGAAAAATTGCAGCAGTATGCTATTGGTCAACGTTGGCTATCAGATACAGAGACTGAGCTCGGTTTAGGCGTTCTTATTGATGTAGATGAAAGATCTGTCAGCATTTTATTCCCCAAGAGTGATGAAACGCGTGTCTATGCACGTAATAACGCACCATTATCTCGTATCATCTTTAACACAAACGATGAAGTTCAAGATCAAGAAGGCCAAAAGTGGACTGTTGAGTCGGTTGAAGATCGCCATGGCGTTTTGCGTTACAACGTAGTTCGTACCTTAGAAAATGGCGAACAAGAACGTAAAGCGCTCAATGAAACTCGTATCGGTGCACAAATTCAATTATCAAAACCTCTAGATCGTTTGCTAGCAAGCCAGATCGATTATAAAGAGTGGTATGACTTACGCATTGAAGCCATGCTAATGCAAGCGCAAATGCAAACCAGTCCATTACGCGGCTTGGTTGGTGCACGCGTTGGTTTAATCCCACATCAACTCTATATTGCACATGAAGTCGGTAAACGTTTTGCACCACGTGTTTTACTTGCCGATGAAGTAGGTTTAGGTAAAACAATTGAAGCTGGTTTGATTATCCATCAACAGCTTAAAACTGGTCGTTCAGAACGTATCCTCATCTTAGTCCCTGATTCGCTGCAATATCAGTGGATGATTGAAATGCGTCGCCGTTTCAACTTGCAATTTTCTCTGTTCGATTTAACCCGTACTGCGTCTATTAAAGAACATGATCCAGAGCTTAACCCGTTCTTAACTGAGCAATGTATTATTGCCAGTGTAGATTTGATGGTGGACCATGACGATTTACGTGAGCAAGCACTAGAAGCTGGTTTCGATTTACTCGTTGTCGATGAAGCGCATCATTTAATGTGGAGCGAAGAAGAAGGCGGTAATGATCGTTACGACTTAGTTGAAGAGCTTGCTGAAAATACGGCTGGTGTATTACTTCTTACAGCAACACCTGAACAGCTTGGTGTAGAAAGTCACTTTGCACGCTTACGTTTGTTAGATCCGCAGCGCTTTAGTAGTTTAGAGCGTTTCTTAGATGAAGAAGCGCAATACCAGCAAACTGCTCAAGTTGCAGAAGTATTGATGTCAGATGAACCTTTAACTCAAGAGCATTTAACTGCTTTAGAAGGTTTATTGGGTCATTCAATTGAAGATCAGCCTGAACAACGTTTCAGAGCGATTCATGAGTTGTTAGACCGTCATGGTACAGGGCGTATTTTATTCCGTAATACGCGTGAAGCGATTCAAGGTTTCCCAGGCCGTGATTGCCAACCAGCACCTTTGCCAGCGCCAGAAGATTGGTCAAAAGACGGTAAACTACGTGAGCAAATGTGGCCAGAAGAAGCACAAATTGATGGATCATGGATGCAAAATGACCCACGTGTGCCATGGTTAATGGAAATTCTACGTAAAGAACTTAAACATAAAAAAGTTCTTTTAATTGCACGTAGTGGCCCTGTAGTTGAATCTTTAGAAAGCGCACTTCGTTTGCATGCAGGTATTCGTACTGCAATGTTCCATGAAGGCATGAGTTTACTTGAGCGTGACCAAGCAGCTGCTTACTTTGCAGAAGAAAGCTATGGTGCTCAAATTTTACTGTGTTCTGAAATTGGTTCAGAAGGTCGTAACTTCCAGTTTGCGAGTGATCTCATTTTATTTGATTTGCCTGCAAACCCAGATGTTTTAGAACAACGTATTGGTCGTTTAGACCGTATTGGTCAAGAAAACCGTATTCAAATTCATGTACCTTACTTAATGGGCACCGCTCAAGAGCGTATGTTCCGTTGGTACAATGAAGCATTAAATATTTTTAGCAATATTTCTCCTACAGCTCAAACGCTGCAAGAAAACTTTATTGTTGAATTAAAAGACTGCTTACTTTCAGATCAAGGCCAAACATTCGAAGACTTACTCGAAGAAGTCAATGTTCAACGTCAAGCTTTAGAAACAGAGTTACAAGCTGGTCGAGATCGCTTGCTTGAATACAACTCATGTCGTCCTATCGTTGCACAAGAAATTGTTCAAGCCTTAGAAGACTACGATGACAACACAACATTACCTATGTTTGTGAAGCGTTTTATGTCTTCAACCAATATCGATTTTGATGAGCAAAGTAACGGTACTGTTATTATTCGCCCAACAGACCAAATGCAAGTTCAAGGTTTGGCACTAGACGAAGAGGGCATGACTGCGACGTTCTATCGTGATCAAGCACAAATGCGTGAAGACGCTCAATACCTGACTTTAGAGCATCCGTTCATTGAAAGTGTAATGGAAATGATCCGTACCCAATCCTTCGGTAGTACCAATGTTGCTGTTCTTAAGTCAAATGCATTAAAGCAAGGTTCTGTATTACTTGAAGTTTGGTTTAAAGTTGATGTAGTTGCGCCAAAATCTTTGAACTTGCCATCAAGCTTACCGAAACAGCTCATTCGCGTGTTGTTAAGTGAAAATGGTCAGGACTTATCTGAAAAGATTGATCCAACCATTTTAAAACCATATTTGCATCATTTAGATGGCAATAGCTGTCGCCAAGTGGTTAAAGCTCGCCGTGAAGTAATTGAAGAGCGTTATAGACAAGCACTTGATATTGCTAAAGTCGGCTTGCCACAGCTTCAACAGCAGGCAAAAGAGCATTATGGTAGTAAATGGCAATATGAGATTGACCGCTTAACTTATTTAAAACAGTTCAACCCAAGTATTCGTCAAGACGAAATTGAGCGCTTACAGAAGTTACAAAAAGAAGGCTTGAGTTTACTCGATGGCTTAACTGTAACTCCGGAAGCAATTCAAGTACTCGTGGTGGTTAAACCATAAGTAAGCAATCATAAAAAAGCGCCGTTACGGCGCTTTTTTATTGAGTAAAATTTAATTAAATCATTCTGGCATCTTTTAATTCTAGTTTTAAATACGCATAAAAGATTGGTGCTGCAATCAATCCACCTAAACCAAAAATTGACTCAAAAATTAACATTGCCAATAAAATTTCCCATGCATTGGCATTAATTTTATGTCCAATAATTTTCGCATTAATAAAATATTCTAACTTATGTACTAATACGAGATAGAGCAGAGCAACGCCTGCTAGACCGAGTGAAACCGTCAATGCAGCAATAAAAGTGAGCGTATTTGAAATTAAGTTGCCTAAAATTGGAATGAGACCAAACAAAAAAGTAAGAATGGTTAAGGTTTTGGCGAAAGGGAGGTGAACACCCCAAATCGGCAATATTACAAACGCAAATAATATAAAGAGCAGCGTATTAATTGCTGAAATTTTAATTTGAGCAAAAACGACGTTTCTAAAAGAAATTGATAACTTTTGAATACGTTGAATGAGTAAAGACTTAAATATAGGCTGTGGTGTTCGACGGTGAAAGCCATGAATAGCCACCAAAATACCAATAATAAGGCCCATAATCATCGTTACGAAGTTATGTAAGATATCGGAACTGGCATTTTTTAATGTCGTCACGTTATCTTTCATAAACGCAAAAATTTCATCTTTTAGTTCTGTAACGCTGTCTGGAATATAACCTGGAAGATATTTGCCAATTTCGGTTTGTAAGTGTAATAGCGTTTGATCGACTTTATTGTTGATATTATGGATACCTACACCTTTTAGGTCATAAACCACAAAGCTAATTAAACTTGTAATGAAAAAGGCGATGAGTGAAACCGTGATAATACTGAGTAAAATACTAATAAAAATGCGAGCTCTTTGACCATCAATATAACGTTCAACAATAGAGCTTAAACTAATAATAATTTCATAAATGAGAAAGCCAGCAAAAAAACTTGCTAAGAGATGCAAGGGGATAACCGAAAGCAAAAAAATGCCCATCAGAATATAACTTGCAATCAGGCTTTGACGATTACTCAAACTTTGCATGTGAATCCCTAAATATCGTGGGGAAATATGGGTATGTATTGCTAGAATAATAATTACTTATACTCTTGCATGTTGGTTGCTTCAATCTACGAATTATATTTTTATCAAGAAACTGGTATATCTGTATAAAAAATGGCTTGTAAAATCACAAACCATTTTATGTTGAATTTATCGTATTTTTGCTTCGTCTAGATGACGGGCACCTTCCAAAATCATTCTTATCATAATCATGGTTTGTTCTGCGACTTCTGCACGTTGATGAACTGGAAGATCAATCACCTTAGCACCCATATGAAACACCAGTTGAGTAATTGCTTTTGCAACGAGTTCCGGATGGTATAGGTGGTTGTTATTTAAGCGCTCTAGGCGGATTAAATCTTCTTGTAGCTCTTGCTGGAAAAAGTTGAGCTGACGGTCTACCGCAGCTTTATAAGAAGCTGAACCTGTAAAGCCTTCGCGTAACAACAGACTTAAATTACCTTCGTCTGCATCAAGCTGCTGAAGAAAAATTTCTACTGAACTACGAATAATGCTGTCTTGAAAAGATGCACGCAAACGAGCTTGACGAATAATCTTACGTAAAACGATACCAGCGCGGTCAATGAGTGAAATGGCTAATTCATCAATATCTTTAAAGTGGCGATAAAAGCTATTTGGTGCAATACCAGCTTCTCTCGCAACTTCACGTAAGCTTAATGAGGCGATACTTTTTTGTGGACCAATCAGGTTAAGTGCAGCCTGAAAAAGTTCGTCTTTCGTAATAGTCGCTTTTCTTCCAACAGAACGCGTTGCTGTTTTTATTTCAATGACATCTTGTGAAGAGGCTGTGTCATTTGGGCTCTGAGAAAGTGAGGTTTGGGTCATGCTTTTCAATATATTCTTAAACTGTCTGGATTATAGCGTTAGACAGGGAACTTGTGAAATTGTAATTAAAAGTACAGGTGTATATACAAATATATATACATGTGTATAATAATTAAAAAAGAGCGACAGAGCCCTCAGTTATGCAAGCAATCGAAAAGAGAAATTCTCTATTCAATTCATTAACACAAGCTGTATTTGATAAAGATATAGCGAGTTTCTGGCTACAAAAAATAAATCCTTTATGGTCTGTAAAGCACGGACTAGTTCAAATTGTAAAAAAAGAATTCGTAGCTCATGACACTGTGAGCCTTACTTTAAAATGCAACCGTTTGGTTAAAATGGGAGCAGCAGGTCAGCATCATCCAGTGATTGTTGAAATTGCAGGCCGCCGTTATGAACGTACTTATAGCTTGACGCAAGTAGACGCAGAGCACTTACGTTTAACCGTTAAAAAAGTTGCTGATGGTATTGTCAGTAACTGGTTCATTGCCGAAAGTAAAATTGGTGATATTTTTGAGCTTGGTCAGCCTTATGGTGACATGCAACAAAATATCCAGACACCGAAATTAATTATGTTGGCTGCGGGTAGTGGTATTACACCAATGTTGAGCTTAATTACAGCAATTAAGCAAAGCCAGCAGTTAGAAAAAGTACAGGTTCAGCTTTTATATTGGGTAAAACAGCGTTCTGATGCTGCTTTTACAGAGTTTTTCGAACAAGTAGCAGAGCAAAATCCAAACTTCAGCTATCAGGTGTTTTACACACAAGAAACTCCAAATGATGAGCGCTTAAATGCTGAACATCTTGCATTGGTTGATGATATTGAAAACAGCACGGTCTACGCATGTGGTCCATCTGGCTTTGTTTCAACTGTCGAAGAGCTTTTTGAAAAAGCGCCAGCCGTGCTTACTGAAGCATTTAGTTTAACTAATGAAAGCTCTGCAGATGACGTCGGTTATGTGAATGTCACATTAACACAGTCTAATAAAGTGATAGCAATTCCTAAGAGTCAATCAATTTTGGTGAGCCTAGAGCATGAAGGTGTTAAGCCAACACACGGTTGCCGTATGGGAATTTGTAATAAATGTGTTTGTAGTAAAACGCAAGGTTCTACACGTAACTTACTAAATGGTAGTCAAAATACAGAACCAAGCCAGTTACTTAAGATTTGTGTGAACTCAGCACAATCCGATCTAGTTATTGATCTTTAAGAGAGACCTCTTATGAATATGCCAGTGAAAGTCGAATATTTTAAAAATCCTAAAAATCGCGATTTGACTCCAGCAGAACTTGAAGCATTTGCAAAAGAGCTTGACCAGATCAAACAAGAAGTATTGGATGATTTGGGTGAAAAAGACGCAAAATATATCCGTCGTGTTTATGCTGCCGTTCGCTATAGCAGTCTTTTAGGACGAGCATGCTTATTTGCAGGTTGGTTCCCACCAGCATGGATTTTGGGTACAGGTCTATTAGGTTTCTCTAAAATTATGGAGAACATGGAACTTGGTCATAATGTTATGCATGGTCAATATGACTGGATGAATGATCCAAAATTTAATGGCCAAACTTATGAGTGGGACACGGTAGGTACATCTGATAACTGGCGCCAAACTCATAACTATAAACATCATACTTATACCAATATTAAAGGTATTGATGATGATATTGGTTATGGCTTACTCCGTTTATTCCCAGAGCAACGTTGGAAACCAGGGTTTTTACTGCAACCGATTTATAGTATTCCATTTTGCTTATTGTTCCAGTGGGGCGTAGCAATTCAGAATCTTGAAATTGGGCGTGTGCTTTATAAACGTAAGACCAAGGCACAATTTTTAGAAGAGTTAAAACCAGTGAATAAAAAAATTGGTAAGCAACTTTTTAAAGACTATGTTTTCTTCCCTCTCATTGCAGGGCCAGCAGCTTTACCAGTATTTACGGGTAACTTAGTCGCTAATGGTCTTCGTAATATCTGGACATTCAGTATTATTTTCTGTGGTCACTTCACAAAAGATGCAGAAGTATTTCCAAAATCTGTTTTACAGGAAGAAAGCCGTGGACACTGGTATATGCGCCAAATTCGTGGTTCTTCTAACTTAACAGGTTCAGAAGCATTTCATATTTTGTCTGGCCACTTAAGTCATCAAATCGAACATCACTTATTCCCAGATATTCCTGCTCGTCGTTATCGTCAAATGGCTCCAAAAGTTGAAGCAGTTTGTAAAAAATATGGTTTGAACTATAACAATGCCAGCTTTGTTAAACAGTTTGGTCAAGTGGTCGGGCGTATTGCAAAATATGCTTTCCCATTTAAAAAATAATATGAAAAAGCCCTGAGAGTTCAGGGCTTTTTTTATTTCTTTTTAGTAATCCACATCGTAATAGTGGCATGGAATACCTTGTCTTGTGAGTGTCGTAAACATCTACATTAACTAAATATTCTCCAGCCTTTTCCCAGTCATAATTCGCGTGTACAGGTGCCGCTACAGCAATAAGGTCTGTTTCTGCCTTTTTTAAATATTCAACAGTCATGCCTTTTGGAATCCAGCGATGAGTGGACGGGACAGTGACTTCTGTCATTGTTCCCCCCGCCAGTTCAGCCATATTACACATGGCAATTGCATGTACTGTTCCAATATGGTTAAGCACAGAACGCTTCTTTTTGATGGAAATTTCACAATAATTTGGCTTTAGCTCAATAAAAAGAGGTGAAATACTGCCGAAATAGGGTGCTTTTAGGCACAGCATGCGAGAGAAAGTCCACTTTCCTTTAGGAAAAGCACTGACTTTATTCCAGAGTTCTAATGTTGTTGCCATAATTAATTTTCCTTTAATTTAAAAAATACAGAATATTATTCTGTTAAAGAATATAGTTCTGTTTACAAATAGGCGTCAAGTCATTCAAAATATCTCCGATGACTGGTCAGAGAATACAAAATGGTGTCTGCTCAAAATTTATTAGAACGTTTGTATCCCGGAAGAAGGGCTGCGTTAAAACGACAAATATTGTTAGATGCTTTAGATTGCTTTTTAGAGCATGGCATTGAAGCGACCAGCATTGAAATGATTCGTGCCAAATCAGAAACGAGTGTTGGAGCGGTTTATCACCATTTTAAAAATAAAGAGGGAGTCGTCGCGGCTTTATTTTTTTCAGCTTTAGATGACCAGACAGCACTAAGAGATGAATATTTAAAACGGGCCAAAACATTACAAGAGGTGGTATTTGGTTTAATTCATAGTTATGTAGACTGGGTAAGTGAACAACCCGAATTTGCAAAATTCTTAATTACTGCTCATTTCAATATTATGCAAGGGGAAGAACAGCAACAACTTGCTCAAAAAAATAAAAGTAGAAACAAAAAGATATTCAGCTTGATTGCAGATTTTGAAGAAGTTAAAGCATTCCACATGATTCCACATGAACTTTTGCTGTCACTGGTCATTGGTTCTACAGAAAGTTATTGTCGTGCGTGGTTATCAAAACGTGTAAAGTCTGACCCTAAAATCTATAAAGACTTGTTAGCCAAAGCAGCATGGAGTTCATTGCAGGATTTATGTTTAGAACAATAATGTGGAGCATAAAAAACCGCATTAAGAATGCGGTTTTTTAGTTTGAAAAATAATTATTTAAACTGGATTGAACCATTTGCATTTACGGTAATTTTAGACTCACCAGCAGCCATATCTTGAGCTGGGGCTGCAGCTTCGGCCAACGCAAATTTAGCCATACTTGCACGCATTACAGGCTGAGGAAAATAGTTATTCGTGTTTAGGTTTAGATTAACTAACGTGTATTGGCTCTTATTCCAAGCTTGAGTCAACATTTGAGCACGTTGCTGGAAGCTTTTTGACGCTTCAACCATTAACTCATTTTCAACTTTTTTACGTTGCTCATCTGAAACACTAAAATTAATGGATTGAGTTTGAAAGCTTTGTTGTAACTCATTAATTAATTGGCTTGCTGCTTTAAAATCTTTACTTTCTAAACGGATTTCTGCACGGCCACGCCATTCTTTTAATTTGTTACTGTCATTGTCATAAATTGGATAAGTGCTTTGAGCACCGGTTTCCACTTTTACCTGCGGATATTTGCGTGAAGTCGCCAGTGCTTGATTCATTAACTGGTTAATTTGATTTGAAAGTTCAGCAGGCTGCTTGTTACTTTTTTCAATATATAACGTTGCATGCATTTCATCGTTAGATACCTGACGAGAAGCTTCAGCTTGAACATTTACAATATTGTAGTGAAGTGCATTATCATCTTGGGCAAAAACCATAGGGCTGAGTACCGTACCAAGGAGAAGAGTAGATATTGCTAAAGTACGCATAAATTTATCCTTTAAAAATTAATATAAATTTAATTTTTTTTCATTAAGAAATGTTAAACATAAGTTATGCATAACTTTTGCAGATTTTGTGGGGTATTTGTAATATTTAAATCAAGTTTTTTAATTTTTGGTGCAGACAAAAGCTTTAAAAAATAAAAACTTAAAAATAAAGTATTTCAATGTAACTTAAAAAATCAAACTAATATAAAAAAAGAATATTTTCTTTAGGTTGTCACATAGTATGATGATAATTCATCATAACTATTGGGATAATACATTTTTTCAATAAGATTAGATGAGTAAAGTACACAAAAGACGTTTTTTTTCTTGCAAAATTAGGTATCATCGCGCTCCTAGTTACAAGATATAAAATATGTGTCTTCGCTAGTTCTATAAAGCACCGAGTCAAAGGACCAAAAGTCACCAGACTTATTTCTTTCTACCCTTATCAGAGATGGTAATCCGATATGAGCGTTACTTCTGTCAACCCTGCCACTAATGCTACTAACGAATATTATTTGACTCGCCAAAGTCAAATGGAATCGAATGTTCGTAGCTATCCACGTAAATTACCGTTAGCGATAGCGAAAGCACAAGGTTGCTGGGTTACTGATGTTGAAGGTACACAGTACCTTGATTGTTTAGCTGGGGCAGGTACATTGGCTTTAGGTCATAATCATCCTGCGGTGATTCAAAGTATTCAAGACACATTGGCAAGTGGTTTGCCATTGCATACTTTAGACTTAACCACACCTTTAAAAGATGCGTTTACTGAAGCGTTGTTAGCATATTTACCAGGTGGTAAAGAAGAGTATTGCTTACAGTTCTGTGGTCCTGCTGGTGCAGATGCGACTGAAGCAGCAATTAAACTTGCTAAGACTTACACTGGTCGTAGTTCAGTAATCAGTTTCTCTGGTGGTTATCATGGTATGACCCATGGTTCACTAGCAATGACTGGTAACTTAAGTGCGAAAAATGCAGTTAATGGTTTAATGCCAGGCGTACAATTCATGCCATATCCGCATGAATATCGCTGCCCACTTGGTTTAGGTGGTGAAGCTGGTGTTGATGCTTTAACTTACTATTTTGAAAACTTTATTGAAGATGTTGAAAGCGGTGTAACTAAGCCGGCTGCTGTCATTCTTGAAGCAATTCAGGGTGAAGGCGGTGTTGTTACAGCTCCAGTAAAATGGTTGCAAAAAATCCGTGAAGTAACTGAAAAGCACAACATCGTTTTAATTTTAGACGAAGTTCAAGCTGGCTTTGCACGTTCAGGCAAAATGTTTGCATTTGAACATGCAGGTATTGAACCTGATGTTGTCGTAATGTCTAAAGCAGTAGGTGGTGGTTTACCACTTGCAGTATTAGGTATTAAACGTAAATTTGATGCTTGGCAGCCTGCTGGTCATACGGGTACTTTCCGTGGTAACCAACTTGCTATGGGTACTGGTCTTGTCGTATTAAAAACGATTAGCGAACAAAATCTTGCTCAAAATGCGCAAGAGCGTGGTGACTTCTTACAAGCTGAATTGAAAAAATTAGCTACTGAATTCCCATGTATTGGTAACGTACGTGGCCGTGGTTTAATGATCGGCGTTGAAATCGTTGACGAGCGTAAACCTGCTGACCGTATCGGTTCTCATCCTGCTGATTCTCAGTTAGCAGCTGCGATCCAGACTGCTTGCTTTAACAACAAGTTATTGCTTGAAAAAGGCGGTCGTAACGGTACAGTAATTCGTTTACTTTGCCCACTCATCATTACTCAAGAAGAGTGTGTTGAAGTAATTGCCCGCTTCAAGAAAGCAGTTGCAGAAGCATTGGTTGCAGTACGAGGCGCTTAAATATGGTGGATTTTGCAGAACATCGTAAAGCGTTACTCTGCAATGATGCACAATCCATTGCTGACTATGAGTCAGCAATGGGCGAAGCGGTAAAAGCCGTTTCAGCATGGTTGCAAAATGAAAAAATGTACACAGGCGGTAGCATTAAAGAATTGCGTTCAGCAATTTCTTTCCAACCTTCAAAAGAAGGTATGGGTGTACAACAATCTCTTCAACGTATGATTGAGCTTTTCTTAAATAAAAGCTTGAAAGTACACCATCCACATTCATTAGCGCATTTACACTGCCCAACTATGGTGATGAGCCAGATAGCGGAAGTGTTAATCAATGCAACTAACCAGTCTATGGACTCATGGGATCAAAGCCCGGCAGGTTCATTAATGGAAGTTCAGCTGATTGATTGGTTGCGTCAAAAAGTAGGTTATGGTTCTGGTCAGGCAGGTGTTTTCACTTCTGGCGGTACTCAATCTAACTTGATGGGTGTGTTGCTTGCTCGTGACTGGTGCATTGCGAAAAACTGGAAAGACGAAAATGGTAATCCATGGTCTGTACAGCGTGATGGTATTCCAGCTGAAGCAATGAAAAACGTCAAAGTCATTTGTTCTGAAAATGCGCATTTCTCTGTGCAAAAGAACATGGCAATGATGGGCATGGGCTTCCAGTCAGTTGTAACTGTACCTGTGAATGAAAATGCTCAGATGGATGTTGATGCTCTTGAAAAAACGATGGCGCATCTTCAAGCTGAAGGTAAAGTTGTTGCTTGTGTTGTTGCGACAGCAGGTACAACCGATGCTGGTGCAATTGATCCATTGAAGAAAATTCGTGAAATCACAACGAAATATGGTTCATGGATGCATATTGATGCTGCGTGGGGCGGTGCACTGATCTTGTCAAATGACTATCGTGCAATGCTTGATGGTATTGAGTTGTCTGACTCGATCACCCTCGACTTCCATAAGCATTATTTCCAAAGCATTAGCTGTGGTGCGTTCTTGTTAAAAGACGAAGCGAACTATCGTTTCATGCACTACGAAGCTGAGTACTTGAACTCTGCTTATGACGAAGAGCACGGTGTACCAAACCTTGTATCTAAGTCATTACAAACGACTCGTCGTTTTGATGCATTGAAATTGTGGATGACCATTGAATCTCTAGGTGAAGACCTTTATGGTTCAATGATTGATCATGGTGTAAAACTGACTCGTGAAGTTGCAGATTACATTAAGGCAACTGAAGGTTTAGAGCTTTTAGTTGAACCACAATTTGCTTCGGTATTGTTCCGTGTTGTGCCACAAGGCTACCCAGCCGAGTTCATCGATAGCTTAAACCAAAACGTAGCAGACGAATTGTTTGCACGTGGTGAAGCAAATATCGGTGTAACAAAAGTGGGTAATGTACAGTCATTGAAAATGACTACATTAAGCCCTGTTGTAACATTTGAAAATGTTAAAAACCTTTTAGCTCAAGTATTGGCTGAAGCTGACCGCATTAAAGATGCGATTGCTTCTGGTAATTACGTACCACCAATCGACTAATTGAGTTGATACTAAAAAGCTCGGTTTATTGCCGGGCTTTTTTATTACATATTATTTTTATTAAAAGTGTGCATCGGAAAAGACTAATATGCACAAAATATGCATATTTTCAAAAAACAAAAATAATTATGCATGATTTATGGGGAGCAAATTTCTTATTGTATTGGTAGGTTCCAGATATTTTGGGTTGTATTGATATATCAATATCGCACTTACTTTAAATAATCCCGCTTTAACTGAAAAAAGTAAGAGGCTGTAATTACAATTAAGACAAGGAAGAAAAAAATGCAACAAGCGAATATGCTCAATGAATTTAAACTCATTATTGGCGGTCAACGTTGTTCAGGTGAACAAGGTGAACTAGAAATTATTAACCCTGCTACTGGCTTAACTGCTGCACGTTGTGCAAAAGCATCAGTTGCGCAGGTGAACCAGGCAGTGAGTGCAGCTAAACAGGCATCTAAAGCTTGGCAACAAGTCTCGCACGATGAACGTAAATCAATCCTAAATAAAATTGCAGATGGCATTGAAAAGCACGCTGAAATGCTCGCAGAGCTGGTTGTTCTTGAACAAGGTAAACCACTGGCACTTGCACAAATGGAAGTGCAGGGTGCAATTGGCTGGACGCGTTATGCGGCTTCTATGGATTTACCGGTAGAAGTAATTGAAGACAGTGAAACTAAGCGTATTGAGCGCCATCGCCAACCATTGGGTGTAGTGGCTTCAATTACGCCATGGAACTGGCCACTCATGATTGCAGTTTGGCACATCATGCCTGCATTGCGTGCGGGTAATGTTGTGATTAGCAAACCTTCTGAATACACACCACTATCGACTTTACGTTTATGTGAAATCATTCAGCAAGAAGTTCCGGCTGGTGTAATCTCAATTGTGGTTGGAGCTGGTGAGATTGGCGAAGCATTATCTTCTCATCCAGATGTGCAAAAAGTTGTCTTTACTGGCTCAACTCGAACTGGTCAGCACATTATGGCTGGGGCAGCTCAGCAGCTAAAACACTTAACTTTAGAGCTCGGCGGTAATGATGCTGGTATTGTATTGCCAGATGCAAATATCGATGAAATTGCAGCTAAGATTTTTAATATGGCGTTCTTAAACGCTGGTCAAACATGTGCGGCATTGAAGCGTTTATATGTACATGAAAGCCAATATGAGGCTTTATCTCAAAAGTTAGCTGATATTGCCAACGCTCAAGTGGTGGGAGATGGTATGGCATCTTCTACAACATTTGGTCCAGTACAAAACCAAATGCAATATAACAAGGTGAAAGCTCTTATTGCTGAAGCGATTGAACAAGGTGCAAAAGCACTTTCTGGACAACAACAGTTACCAGAGCAAGGCTACTTTATTGCGCCAACTATTTTGACTGAAGTTTTTGACTCTTGTCGCGTGGTGCAAGAGGAGCAGTTTGGTCCAGTGTTGCCTGTTTTAAAATATACCGATATCAACGATGCAATTGCCCGTGCCAATGACAGTGAGTTTGGCTTAGGCGGTTCAATTTGGTCTTCTGATCTTAAAGCCGCACAGACCTATGCTACGCAGCTTCAATGCGGAACGGTTTGGATTAATACCCATGCAGAAGTGTTGCCTCATGCACCTTTTGGTGGCTGGAAAATGTCTGGCTTAGGCGCTGAATTTGGTTTGGAAGGTTTGCTTGAAAATACGATTGGGCAAACGGTCCATATTAGTAAAATCTAAATATTAATTTTAAGGCGGATTTAGTATCCGCCTTTTTATTTTCACTTTTAAGAGTGAAAAGCTGAGTTATTTTATTGAGAGTGATGATAGCTCATGCTTTTAGGCTTGATTAAAAAATGATTCTGTTCTTTAATTTTTTTCAGAACGATGTAAGACTTTATGTGACCTATAAAATTGTAAGAAAGTAATCTTTCAGTCACAAATTGAGAAAGCTGTTCTAAATTTTCAGCAACGACTTTTAAAATAAAATCAGCATCACCACTAATTGAAAAAGCATCCTGAATGTTATCTTCAGCTTCAATCAGCTCTTGAAAAGCTTGTTGTGATTTGGCTTCGTGTGTCCTTAAATTAATGTGAATCATTGCTGTAACTTCAAGCCCTAGCGCCTGTTGCTGGATGCGTGCCGTGTAGCCAAGAATCACGCCTTTTTGCTCAAGCAATTGACGTCGTCTTGAACATTGAGAAGCAGATAAACCGATTAAATCTCCAATTTCCTGATTGGTGAGTCGTCCATTCTTTTGTAGTGCCTGAATGATTTGCCAGTCGAACTTATCCATTGCATAAAATCCTTTTATGATACACAAATCATGTATTTTTATTAAAATGCGTTTTCATTATGCACGAAATCTAAAAGATAGATGAAATATTATTTTTCTATGGAATAAAAATTGGTCTCAAAGGATATAGAGCAATGTTCATAGAAATTGGTGAATTTTTAAATCTTCGTCTAAAACAAATGGGTATCCAACATCTTTTTGGTGTACCTGGTGATTTTAACCTCTCATATCTAGAACAAGTTGAAGCAGACCCACAACTCGAATTTATTGGAAATTGTAATGAATTAAATGCTGCCTATGCAGCAGACGGTTATGCACGAATTAACGGTTTTTCTGCCTTGGCAACCACTTATGGTGTAGGTGACTTAAGTGCCATTAATGGTATTGCAGGTGCCTATGCAGAAAATGTACCTCTTATTCATATCTCAGGTATTCCACCTTTACATGCAGTACAAAAGGGCACTTTAATTCACCACACGCTTGTCGATGGTAACTATGACAATATTATGAACTGTATGAAAGAGTTCACAGTTGCCCAAACTCGTTTAACTCCTGCAAATGCAGCTTCTGAAATTGATCGTGTGTTACGTCAGTGTTTCCTTGAACGCCGTCCTGTACACATCCAACTACCTGGTGATATTACTCACGTTAAAATTGAAGTGTCTGAGCGTCCGCTCGACCTAAGTTATCCAGCTGTTGAGCCTGAATTATTGCAAAGTGTGGTGAGCAAACTTTGTGACATTATTGAGAATGCTCAAAGTCCAGCGCTTTTAATTGATAATGAAGCTTCAGTTTTTGGTGTAACTTCACTTTTAAATGATTTGTCTCAAAAATGCTCAATTCCATTTGCAGGTATGAATACTGCAAAAAATATTATGGATGAAGGTTCACCACGCTACATTGGTACTTATGTTGGTGGGGCGAGTCAACCGCATGTGAAAAATATCATTGAACAATCTGACTGTTTAATTGGTATTGGCGCGCGCTTTACCGATGTAGGCTCAGCTGTATTTACTCATCAAATTGAGACCAAGAACTACATCGAAATTAAATCTTATGGTTTAAATATTTTTGGTCAGGATTTTCCGGGTATTGAAATTGGACAATTACTTGTTGAGCTAAATAAAAAAGTTGCGCCACGTAAATCGTCAGTTCCCCTTCTTGAAAAACAACCTCAGAAAGTAGTTGAAGCGCCAGCTCAACAGAGGCTAAGCCAAGATGTGCTTTGGAACTACATTTCAGGTTTCTTAAAAGAAGATGACGTGATTATTGGTGAGGTAGGGACCTCAAACTCTGCTTTGTCAGGTATAAAACTGCCTGCTACAGCAAAATATATTGCACAGCCACTTTGGGGTTCTATTGGTTACACCTTACCTGCTTTGCTTGGTAGTTTGTTGGCTGCTCCAGAACGCCGTCAAATTTTATTTATTGGTGACGGTTCGTTCCAGCTTACGGTACAAGAGCTTTCTACAATTATCCGTCATGGCTTAAAACCAATTATTTTCTTGCTGAACAATGGCGGCTATACCATTGAGCGCTTAATTATGGGTGAAAACGCTGCCTATAACGACGTGCAAAACTGGAAATACACTGAAATTCCAGCGGTATTTAACGGTAAAAAAGGTCATACCACTTACGTGGTTGAAACCGCAGGACAGTTAAAGAGTGTTTTAGACAACGTTCAGCAAAATGACCAGTTAACTTTTATTGAATTAAAACTACCAGCAATGGATGCCCCGGTGAGTTTGAAAAAATTTGCTTCTGTGATTGCACGTTTTGATTACGGCGATCGTGGCTACGAAATTTTAAAGGAGCGTTCCCAACCTATTAAATGTAAGGATGCAAGCTCGTTTTAAATAGAAGATAGGACACGTCTTCTCAAAATTAAATGGACTCATATTAAAGCAATTTATGTCCGAAGGTCGGTTTCTGATCTTCGGATGTGGTGCTGAATAAAGGTGTACAGGAAGTGACACCAACATTGGAGATAATGTTATGGATGCAAACAATAAGCACGAGTTAAAACAAGGCTTATCCAATCGGCATATTCAACTCATCGCACTCGGAGGGGCGATTGGAACAGGTTTATTCTTAGGTCTATCACAAACAATTAAACTGGCAGGTCCTTCAATTTTATTAGGATATGCAATTGCAGGAGTGATTGCCTTTTTAATTATGCGTCATTTAGGTGAAATGGTTGTTGAAGAACCGGTAAGTGGTTCTTTTAGTTATTTTGCGAACAAATACTGGGGCAAAATGGCTGGCTTTATGTCTGGTTGGAACTACTGGGTGTTGTATGTACTGGTAAGTATGGCCGAACTGAGTGCAATTGGTACGTTTATACAGTTCTGGTGGCCTGAAATTCCGACATGGATGACTGCATTATTTTTCTTTATTTTAATTAACGGCATTAACTTGGTAAATGTCCGCTTTTTTGGGGAATCCGAGTTCTTATTTTCCTGCATTAAAATTGTTGCGATTTTAAGTATGATTGGCTTCGGTGCTTATCTTTTACTTTCAGGCTCAGCAGGTCCGCAAGCAGGTGTTGCAAATTTATGGCAACACGGTGGTTTCTTTCCGCATGGTATTCATGGCTTTATTATGGCTTTGGCTGTGATTATGTTTGCATTTGGTGGTTTAGAGCTTATTGGTATTGCAGCTGCAGAAACCAAAAAACCTGAAACAACAATTCCAAAAGCAGTGAACCAGATTGTGTACCGCATCTTGATTTTTTATATCGGTGCAATTGGTATTCTTTTATGTCTTTATCCTTGGAATATGGTGGCAGAAGGCGGTAGTCCATTTGTCTTAATTTTCCAGTCACTCAATAGTAATGGCGTTGCCAATGTTCTGAACTTTGTGGTCTTGATTGCTGCTATTTCGGTTTATAACAGTTGTATTTATTGTAATAGCCGTATGTTGCATGGTTTAGCAGAGCAGGGTAATGCGCCAGCAATTTTGAAAAAAGTAAATAGCCGTGGTATTCCAGTTCCGGCAGCAGTGGTGTCTGCATCAATCACAGCAGTCTGTGTGGTGGTGAACTATTTAATTCCTGGCCAAGCTTTTCAGCTCTTTATGATGTTGGTTGTTGCAGCGCTTGTCATTAACTGGCTCATGATTTCTGTCACGCATTTGAAATTTACTAAAGCAATGAAATTACAACGTCGTCAAACTAAGTTTCAAAGCATCATGAGCCCATGGAGTAACTATTTAACCATTAGCTTTGTATGTTTCATTCTTATTATTATGGCAATGACTCCAGATATGAGACTAGCTGTGATTTTGGGGCCGATCTGGCTTGCTGTTTTAGCCATTATGTATTTCTTGAAGTACCGTAAAAAAATGGTCCCAATGCCAGAAGTACAATCAAACTGATAAGCTTAATTTACGGTGATATTGCGGTTATCTGACAAAAAGCAGGTAACCGTTTATCTTTTTGTCATAATATTTTCATCTTTGAACGAAATAATTTTTTAAAAACAAATATGTCATCTAAAAATTTGAGAAATGTGTCAAAAATTAAATTTGTAATAACAATTTATTAAATTCTTTAAGTTTTTATAATTTAAGAATAATTGTAAATTTGGTAATTGGGATGATTGTCATATTTAATATAAAAATTAGGTTCTCTAAGCCTTATAAAATAAGTTTAAATGCTTGATATAAAATAAAATTAAAAATGTGACAATGAACATTATAAAAATCATTAAAGCGTCATAATACTGTAACTTATTTGTCATATTTTCTATTCACAATGCAGCTATCGAAGAGCGTACAAGCACTAAACAAAAAGTGACGTACAACCTATTGCATTAATGAGAGAGAACAGAATGCGCTTAAATCCACGTCAAATCGCAATTGCGTTAGCAGTAACTGGGGCCGCTGTAACAACGACTGCAAATGCAGCTCGTGATACGATTCAAATTGCTGGTTCTTCAACTGTATTACCGTTTGCCAGCGTTGTAGCTGAAGAGTTTGGTAATACATTCCCTCAATTTAAAACTCCTGTTGTAGGTTCTGGTGGTTCTTCTGCTGGTTTAAAACAATTCTGTCAAGGCGTTGGTGACAACACGATCGACGTTGCAAACGCTTCTCGTAAAATTAAAACTACAGAAATTGAAGCTTGTAACAAAGCTGGCGTAAAACAAATTCAAGAAATCAAAATCGGTTATGACGGCATTGTATTTGCGTCTAGCTCACACAAAGCAGCTTATAAATTAAAACCTTACCATGTGTTTGCTGCTTTAGCTGCACAGTTACCTTCAAAAGGTAAATTGGTTCCAAACCCTTATACAAACTGGAACCAAATTGACAAATCACTTCCTAATGAACCTATTACGCTTGTAATTCCTGCGTCTAACCACGGTACGCGTGAAGTTTTCCAAGAAAAAATGGTTGATGCTGGATGTGAATCATACGAATACTTCAAAAACCTAGATAAAGATGCTCAGAAGAAAGCATGTTCGACTTTCCGTAAAGATGGCCGTGTAATTGAAATTGCTGGCGACTATACAGAAACTCTAGCTCGCTTAAAAACTTCTCCAAGTGCAGTCGGTGTATTTGGTTTAAGTTTCTATGACATGAACCGTGACAAGTTACGTGTAGCATCAGTAAACAACGTTCTTCCTTCTGAGAAAACTGTGTTAAATGGTACATACCCTGTATCTCGCCCATTATTCTTCTATGTAAAAGGCGAACACTTAAAATCAGTTAAAGGTTTACCACAGTATGTAGAATACTTCCTAAGCAAAAAAGCGACTGGTAAAGGTTCTAAAGCTGAGCGTGACGGTTTAATCGCGATGTCTGACGCAGAACGCGCTAAAGTCTTAGCTGACTTTAAAGCAGGTAAAACTGTTAAATAAATTGTTTTGAATAGGGGCTGGTGATCCCAAGTGATCATCAGCCTTTTTGTCTAACACGTTTTTCCCAAATTATGACAATTGAGAAAACAGTGGAGAATACATGAATCTGCTACTTATCGGTGTGTTGTTAGCCCTTGTGGCAATTGCATATCAACTTGGGCTGAGAAAAAGCCGTAACCTAGCAGGTAAGGGAAGCAACTCGGCGACATTACATTCTCGTCCTGGTTATTATGGCGCACTGGTTGGACTTTGGTGCGGTATCCCTGCTTTTTTAATTTTGATGATTTGGAACTTAGTTGAACCAAATATTTTAAATCATATTATCTTTAATAATGTTCCAGCTTCTGTGTCAGCTTCTCTTGATGAAGCAGCAAGAAGTGTACTTGTTGATCGAGTTCAAGCGATTGCTTCTGGTTTTGGGGTAAGTGATCATCCGGCAGCTTATGAGTTAGCTGCTGCTCAGCAATATGCAAAATTTCAAACGATTGGCTCTTTTGCCAAATTTGCTGTTGTTGTTTGTGCTGCATTATTAGGTCTAGTCTGGGCAAAGAAAAAAATCAGCCAAGAGTATCGTGCACGTAACCAAGTTGAACGTGCCATCAATGTTGGTTTGATCTTGTGTTCAGGTGTAGCAATTTTGACCACAATCGGCATCGTAATGTCGATGTTTGGTGAAGCAATGCGCTTCTTCCATTTTGTAAGTCCAATCGACTTTTTCTTTGGTACAGAATGGAACCCTGGCTTTAGTACTTCAGGTAATGCTGAAGGTAGTTATGGGTTATTACCATTGCTATGGGGTACGCTCATGGTCAGTGGTATTGCTTTATTGGTTGCTGTACCTGTTGGCTTAATGATTGCCATTTATTTAGCTGAATATGCTTCACCATGGTTACGTTCATGGGCAAAACCAACGATTGAAGTGTTAGCGGGCATTCCAACAATTGTTTATGGTGTTTTTGCCATGATGATTATTGGTCCATTCTTTAAAGCTGTTGGTGCTCATATTGGTATTGAAATTAACGCAACCAGTGCACTGACTGCTGGTTTCGTAATGGGAATTATGATTATCCCATTCGTTTCATCTTTATCTGATGACATTATTACTCAAGTTCCTCGTGCACTTCGTGATGGGTCACTCGGACTTGGCGCAACCAAATCAGAAACAATTCGCCAAGTGGTTTTACCAGCAGCATTACCGGGTATTACTGGGGCATTTTTATTGGCTGTATCACGTGCCGTGGGGGAAACCATGATTGTGGTTTTGGCAGCGGGGAACAGTCCACTTCTACATGCAAATCCGTTTGAAGCTGTTTCGACAGTGACTGTAACCATCGTAAAACAGTTAACTGGCGATACCGATTTTGCAAGCCCACAGGCCTTGGTGGCATTTGCACTGGGTTTAACACTCTTTGTAATCACCTTGGGATTAAACATTGTTGCACTGTACATTGTGCGTAAATACCGTGAGCAATACGAATGAGTACATCAAATACATCGTCTCCTATGGATCAGAACGTATTTGATCCACAAGCTGCTGCTCAAGCACGTGATCGCCGTAAAAAAGTCATTGAAAAGTCATTGGCTAAACGTCACCGTAAAGAAAAAGCTTTCCGTATTGCTGGTTTATCAGCAGTGGTTATTGGCCTTGCATTCGTAGCGCTACTGTTTGGTAGTATTTTGGTAAAAGGTTTACCTGCATTTTGGCAAACCAGTATGAATGTACCAGTTTACTTCGATCCTAAAGTGATTGATGCCGGTCCGTTGCCAGTACGTGCACAAGGTGAAACACCTGCTCATTACCAAGAACGTTATGTCGATTGGCAAACAAAAATGGGTATGGTGGATTGGGACAGCCTCATCGTAAATGGAATAGTTGCTAAAGACCCTTCACTTGAGTCACAACGTGATTCTTTACGTAGCCTTTACGCAAGCTCGGAAGCTTATCGTTTACGTGACATGGTATTTGCTGACCCATCACTCATTGGTAAAAAAGAGAATCTTACTTTCTTGGGTGATGCTAACGTAGATGTCTGGTTAAAAGGTAACATTGACCGTTCATTACCAGATGACCAGCAGCAGCTCGATCCGGAAATCCGTAAGCTTGCAGATGATTTGAAAGCAAAAGGTATTCTTGAAAATACGTTTAATACTAACTTATTTAAGAATCCGGATTCTCGTAGCTCACCAGCAATTAGTGGTCTTGCAGGCGCATTCATGGGTTCATTATTCATGATGTTGATTGTGATTATTATCTCGATCCCAATTGGTGTGGCGAGTGCTATTTATCTGGAAGAGTTTGCTCCAAAGAATTTTATTACCGACATCATTGAGGTCAACATTAATAACCTTGCTGCTGTTCCTTCAATTGTATTCGGTTTACTTGGTGCTGCAATTTTCATTGGCTGGATGCATTTACCATTATCAGCTCCATTTGTCGGTGGTTTGGTATTAAGTTTAATGACATTACCGACAGTCATTATTACAACACGTGCTTCTTTAAAAGCTGTACCTCCATCAATTCGACAAGCTGCTCTTGGTTTAGGGGCATCTAAAGTACAAACCGTTTTTCACCATGTTTTACCTTTGGCTATGCCGGGCATCATGACAGGTTCAATTATTGGTGTGGCACATGCTCTAGGTGAAACTGCACCGTTACTTTTAATCGGAATGAGTGCATTCGTTGCAAGTATTCCAACCACTCCATTTGATCAAGCAACTGCTTTACCTGTTCAAGTTTACTTATGGCAAGGTAATGAGTTGCGTAACTTCTTCGAAGGCCGTACAGCTGCTGCGATTATCGTACTCCTTGCATTAATGATTGGTTTAAACAGCCTTGCAATTTGGTTACGTAAAAAGTTCGAAGTGCGTTGGTAATAGAGGATAAATAATGAATACTATTGATATTACGAATTCCTTAGAAAAGGATAAGTTAGTGAATACTGAACAATCTCCACTTACAGATACACAACTGCATCATGGCACTTCGTATGTTTCGCATTTTGAGCCACATACTTCAAAAAAGCCAAACTCAACCGAAATCAAGATCAGTGCACAAGATGCCCATGTTTATTATGGTGACTTCGAAGCGATTAAAGGCATTGATTTAGATATCTACCAAAATGAAGTGATTGCATTTATCGGGCCATCAGGCTGCGGTAAATCGACTTTCCTGCGTACTTTAAACCGCATGAATGACACAATTGATGGTTGTCGTGTAACAGGTAAGATCACTTTAGATGACAAAAATATCTATGATCCGAATCTGGATGTAGTGTTACTACGTGCTCAAGTGGGCATGGTATTCCAAAAGCCAAACCCATTCCCTAAGTCTATTTTTGATAACGTTGCATATGGACCAAAGTTACATGGTTTAGCACGTGATAAATACGACCTAGAAGAAATTGTTGAAAATAGCTTGCGTAAAGCTGGTCTATGGGAAGAAGTTAAAGACCGCTTAAATCAGCCGGGTACAGGCTTATCTGGTGGTCAGCAACAACGTTTATGTATTGCGCGTACAATTGCGGTAAGTCCTGAAGTCATTTTGATGGATGAACCATGTTCTGCACTTGATCCAATTGCAACAGCAAAAGTGGAAGAACTGATTTCAGAACTTTCTGACCAATATACGATTGTGATTGTAACGCACTCAATGCAACAGGCGGCGCGTGTTTCAGACCGTACTGCTTACTTCCATTTAGGAGATCTAATCGAAGTAAACTCTACAGAGAAAGTATTTACTCAACCTGACCATCAATTGACAGAAGCGTACATTACTGGTCGTTTCGGTTAATTTATAGTTATAAAAGAAAAAGAGCCTCGTGCTCTTTTTTTTATTTAATAAATGAAAATGAATCTATTTTGCAAAATCGCTATTGAATTTTAATCAAAAGAACCACATCTTAAGGCTATAAAGACAAACTTATGAGCATAGAATTTTATGTTATTCCATTTGCCTAAACTCCCTGCGGAAATACGTGTCAGCCATTTAAATGCACGTGTAAATGAACAGAGAAAAAAAATTGCACAAACGACAGCAAGCCGTTTAGAGCTTTTACAATTGGCTCAACAACTTGCGAAAGAAGCTAAAATCCGCCGTAAGAACAATCAGAAAATTTTTGTTTTAGATTTTAAAGGTGATATTCAAGCATCTGCGGTTGAAAACCTCCGTGAAGAAATCACACTTATTTTAGCTACCGCTAAAGCTGGACGTGACCGCGTAGTGGTACGTCTTGAAAGTCCGGGTGGTATGGTTCATGGTTATGGACTAGCAGCAGCTCAGTTAGTTCGTTTACGTGATGCAGGCTTTCATTTAACGATTTGTGTCGACAAGGTCGCTGCAAGTGGCGGTTATATGATGGCTTGTATTGCAAATGAAATTATTTCTGCACCATTTGCTGTTGTGGGTTCAATTGGTGTCGTTGCTCAAGTTCCAAATTTCAATCGTCTTTTAAAAGAGCATAACGTTGACTTTGAACTTTACACAGCAGGGCAATATAAGCGTACTGTGACTATGTTCGGTGAAAATACACCTGAAGGTAAAGCGAAATTTGAAGAAGAGCTACAACAGACGCATATCCTGTTTAAGCACTTTGTAGAAAAGTATCGTCCACAGCTTAATGTAGATAAAGTTGCTACAGGTGAGCACTGGTATGGACAAGATGCGCTTGATTTAAACCTTGTAGATAAATTACAAACTTCCGATGAATACCTATTAGCGTTGTTACCTCAGCATGACGTCTATGTGATTAACACACGCAAAAAGGCGACTTTGGGTGAAAAGTTAGGTTTACAAGCAGCACAAATGGCAGATAGCTTGATTCCAGCAGTAATGCATAAAGTTGCAGATACGTTGGCAAAAGCGAATTCAACTTTAGTGCAAATGCGCGATACCAAATTTTAATTAAGATATGTTTTAACTAAAGAGTACCTTTATAGGTACTCTTTTTTTATGGAATTGATTAAACCAAATTTGATTAATATTTATTTAAGTTTTAATTGCCAAAGTTAATATTATTTTTAAATTTTTGAGTTTAGTGATGTCAAAAACGTTATCGCATATTGATATTCTTATAAGAGTTTTGCACATCATTATTATGGTTTCTTTCGTTGGTGCTTATTTTACAGGGGATAACGAGGACTTACATCAGGTGCATATGATGTTTGGTTATATTCTCCTGATTGGCATTATTACACGGGTTATTTGGCACTTTTTAAGTCCACGTGTTTCAAGTACTGCGCCATTTGGCTTAAAGAAGCGGAGCACTATGGCATTTAATGCAATTAAAAAGTCCTTTAGCCATACAAATTCAGTCAGTCTTTTTTCGAAAAATACAATTCAATTGTTCAGTATTGGGCTATTTCAAGCTTCGATTGTATTTATTTTCATACTCATTCCTGTTGTTGTAGCACTTGGATACGGAACAGAACACTTTACTTATGCTTTGAGAGACTTACATTCATTTTTCGCAAACTTATTTTTAGCTTTGGTTATATTGCATCTTTCAACGCTTATTTTAAATAGCATTCTTGCTAAACGCTTTCAGGGTTGGACGATGCTTAAAATGACATGGGCAGATAAAAAAATAACTAAATTTATGACATTATTCATCTTATTTCTTGTAGGAGCTTTTAGCTTTGTTTATTTAAGAATGTAATATATAAGTTTTATATAAACTCTATTCGAAGTTATTTTTTAATAAAAATTCAAAAAATATTGTTGATAAATATACTTATTGAATTGTGATAGATAAGTGATTTTGATATTTTAGGCAACAATAAAATAGCTTTTAGATGTTTCATTTAAAAAGTTACACATTTAAAAATATAACTGAAATTCAGGATAGGAAATAATGACAAGAATAATTGTGGCATCCAAAGAGGGTTTGGACGTTCTGCAAGATGGTCAACTCAACAAAGTAATTTTAAATCAGCCTACTATTATTCAGATTGGTGTAAGCCAAAAAGATATTGCATCCATGGAAAAACAGGGTGGGCGCTTAGTTATCCATTTAAAAAATGGAGAGACTATTGTCTTAGAAAATTTCTTTAATGAAGCAACAAATACAACAGAGCATTCACTTGTTTTTCCGACTGAACATGGAAAATTTGTTGAAGCGCAATTCGATGCTCAAGGTAAAGTGATCGATTATAAAGGCTTAAATCATGTTACAGATTTAGGCTATGCCAGTACGAGTCCAGCAGCTGCAACTATGGCGGTTGATAGTGATCCAAGTTTTACGATGGGTAATGTACTCAAAGCAGGCTTAGCAGTTTTAGCTGCGGAAGGATTATATCTTTGGGCTTTTAAGAAAGATGATAAGGATGACTCATCAAGTGCACCTGATTTAATCGCACCTGCTGCTCCTACAGCTACGCTTGCTGATGATACCGTGACAGTGACTGGTAAAACTGAAGCAAATGCAAAAATCTATCTTAAAGATGCTGCAGGTAATACAGTCGCATCGGGTGTTGCAGATGCAAGTGGTAACTACACTGTTAAATTAGATAAGCCGCTCGTGAATGGGGACAAATTAAACGTTATTGCCCAAGATGCGGCTGGAAATAGTTCTAAAGCGACTGTTGTGACAGGTACAAAAGATACAATACCTCCAGATGCTCCGCAGGCCCAATTGAGCGATGATGGTTCATTGTTGACTGGTAAGGCAGAGGCAAATGCCAAAATTACAGTGTATGACGCCACTGGCAAAGTATTAGGTTCTGTTTTTGCAAATAAAGATGGTATTTATTCTTTAAAGCTTACTCCGCCGTTAACCAGTGAAGCGGGCGGTAAAGTTGTTGCTGAAGACGCTGCTGGTAATAAATCTGAAGAAGTTAAAATTATTGCGGGTAAAGACACCGTGCCACCAGCTTCTCCTTTTGTTGAAGTCAACAAAGAAGGGTCAGTAATACATGGTAAAACTGAAGCAAATGCAAAAGTTCAAATAAAAGATGCCGATGGTAAAGTGATTGGAAGTGGGACCGCCGATGCTCAAGGTGACTTTCAAATTACACTTTCACCTGCTTTAACAGAATCCCAAAAAGGTACAGTAGTTGTTGAAGATGCAGCCGGTAATATGTCTAAACCCGTTGAAATTAAGCCGGGCTTTGACTCGATTGCACCGGATAAACCAACGGCTCAAATTAATGCAGATGGAACTTCGGTAACTGGTACAGCGGAAGCCAATGCCAAAATTGAAATTAAAGATGCAACTGGTAAAGTGATTGGTACCGGAACGGCAGATGCGAATGGAAAATTTACGATTACTATTTCGCCTGCATTAACTGATAACAACCATGGTGCTGTTTCAGCGATCGATGGTGCTGGAAATAGATCTGAAAGTCTCGACATTGTGGGGACAAAAGATACCATACCCCCGACAAAACCTATCTTAAATAGTGTAGAAGATGATGTAGGTGACATAAAAGGCGCTATTGCAGCAGGTTCGGAAACTGACGATGCTAGACCAAAACTTACAGGTTCAGGTGAAGCTAATGCGACACTTACGATTTATGATAATGGTGTTGCAATTGGGGTGGTGACTGTAACGGCTGGTAGATCTTGGTCATTTACTTTTGATAAAGATTTAACTCTTGGTAAGCACAGCATTACTTTAACCCAAACTGATGCAGCAGGGCTGACCAGTGAAGCAAGCTCTCCATTTACTTTTTATGTGGTTGCACCGAAAGTCGCGAGTCTGGCTGATGCTTCAGTCAGTACTTTAAGTACAGAAACACCATCTTTAGCAGATAGTGTTGGGTTACACACTTTAAAGGTTACGCAAAGTACGACAACTGAGCCTACGAATCAGCAGAAAACTGTTCCTGTAGATGATTTGCTAAAAAGCTCTTCTTTAAACGATTCAGATCCTGTCTCAAAACTTCTATTATCGACAGCATTGAAAACAACGCAGATACCTGAGCAAACTGACGTAAATACTTCAATTGATCAAACAACAAATTTTGATCAAATTTTACCAAATACGAGTTCTTCACCTTTGCAAAATATTTTAGAGCAAACCTATCCGGTTGTTTAACAGGCCGTTTGGTAACAAATAAAAAGCGCTCATTGAGCGCTTTTTATTTAAGGTTTATGGGCTAATTTTGGTGATGTTATCAAGGCAAAAAGCCCATAGAAGATTGCTCCAGTTGTAGCGAGTAGCATGTCTTTATGAGCATCCCACATGTCACCTTGTTGCCCATTATAGTTTTCCGCTTGTTCAGGTGATAAGCCTATTGCGATTACCCATTCAATTAATTCATAGAATACACTCGATGCCATCACGAATTGGACTACAAGCAAAAATAGAGAAAAAGGACGTGCGGTCGGCAACCATACTTGGAAAACACGATAGATAAGAGGGTAGAGCAAAGCACCATATGAAAAGTGGACAAGTCGATCATACATATTACGAGACCAGCCCATGTACTCATCTAAATTAAAATGAAAGATGTGCTGAATCCAGTCATTGTATGGAACGTATGAATAAAGATAATGAGCACCAATTACGTGGATTAAAAGAAACAGTAAATAAAAACAAAAACTTAAAAAATCGAGACCAATTTTTTTAAAAATAATAAAAAGTAGAATCAGCATCAAAACAGTTCCAGCTTGATGAAGTAAATAAGCTTCAAACTCAAGAGGCTGTATACCTGAAATGATAATGGCAATGAAAAGCAGACTAAGCGCAATATAATGTTTAAGCTTAAATTTTTTTTCGATCATTTTCTAAATAAGATTTCTTTTGATGAATATGAGTGTAATAAAAAAGCGAAGCCTAAGCTTCGCTTTTATCAAATTTTTTTAATTAGATTTTGCTAATTAAATCGTTAATTTGTTTTGCTTGTTCAGCTGCATTACCTGTGTAAGTTGCAGGTGTAAGCTCAGCTAAACGAGCGCGCTCTTCGCTTGGTACTTGAGCAAGTTCATTACCATTTACGAAATCAACCATCATGTCGCGAGTCATTGCTTGACCACGAGTTAAAGCTTTTAACTTCTCATATGGTTTTTCAACGTTATAACGACGCATAACGGTTTGAATTGGCTCTGCAAGAACTTCTTGAGCTTGGTCAAGATCTTCATTCAAGCGGTTTGCATTCAATTCAAGTTTGCCAATACCTTTTAAGCAAGCATCAAAAGCAATTAAGCTTTGAGCAAAACCAACACCCATGTTACGAAGTACAGTTGAGTCAGTTAAGTCACGCTGCCAGCGAGAAATTGGTAATTTTTCGCCTAAGTGAGCCAACACAGCATTTGCAATGCCTAAGTTACCTTCAGAGTTTTCAAAGTCAATCGGGTTAACTTTGTGCGGCATAGTTGAAGAACCAACTTCACCTTCTTTAAGTTTTTGTTTGAAGTAACCTAAAGAGATATAACCCCATACGTCACGGTTAAAGTCGATCAAAATTGTATTGTAACGACGTAACGCATCAAATAATTCAGCCATGTAGTCATGTGGCTCAATTTGAGTTGTGTATGGGTTAAATGTTAAACCTAAAGATTCAACAAAAGCTTGTGAATGGGCTGGCCAATCAACATCTGGGTAAGCAGAAAGGTGAGCATTGTAGTTACCTACTGCACCATTGATTTTGCCGAGTAACTCAACATTTTCAAATTGCTTGATTTGGCGAGCTAAACGATATGCAACGTTCGCCATTTCTTTACCCAAAGTTGTTGGGCTAGCAGTTTGTCCATGTGTACGAGACAACATCGGTTGTTCAGCATGAGTCGTTGCTAAAGCAGAAATTGCATTTAAAATTTGCTTCATGCTTGATACTAAAACTTCACGACCATTTTTAAGCATAAGCGCATGAGACAAGTTGTTGATGTCTTCTGATGTACAAGCAAAGTGAATGAACTCACCCGCATTTTGTAATTCAGCAATACCAGCAATTTTCTCTTTCAAGAAATATTCAACGGCTTTTACGTCATGGTTAGTTGTACGTTCAATTTCTTTAATGCGATTCGCATCTTCTTCAGAGAAGTTGCTTACGATTGCATCTAGAGCTGCATTTGTTTCAGCTGAGAAAGGAGCAACTTCAATAATTTCTGGACGGTTAGAAAGCGCTTGTAACCAACGCACTTCTACAGTGACACGAGCATGAATTAAACCAAACTCAGAAAGAAAAGGGCGTAGCGCATCACATTTGCTGGCATAACGTCCATCTAATGGTGATAGTGCGGTTAAAGCGTTCATAACGATTCCTTAATGCTGGAATAAACATAAAACAAAAATAATCTCGTTACAGCCTTAGATAACTTGGTACTGTAAGCGAGCAAGAGCTTGAATATCCTGTAGCAATTTACGTTTGCTAAAAATCATGTTCCATGAACTACCGCCGAGTTGTCGCCATAAATGAGCCATTTGTAGCCCTGTAAACAGACAAGCACGAATACGGTTGGTATGGTTGGTATCTTTAAATGCCTCAGCATTACCACGAACAAGAATGCGTGGATTAATTTGCCCGGCAGTATCAACATAGGTTTGTGCCAAATTGGCTAAAATGCTGGGGTGTAAATAGTTATTATCGAAAAAAGAAAGCTGTTTTAAAATCTTCTGCTGTGCTTTTTCAATAATGGCCACATACTCAGGATTGCTATAGACCTTCTTTTCTAGCTGCAAAAGTGACATCGCGTAAGACATAGGAAGTTTTGCACTACGCATTTTAGGCAAACGAGATTTGGGCGCATTGGTAAAAGGCTGGGTAATACAATTCTCAAGAGTTTTAAGACCTAGAGAAATATCAGCCAATTGATTAAAAAAATCTAATGTCTGAACGGTATTATTATTTGTTGTAGGGCGAATATTTAAACTCGCCTTTATTAATAGCTCAAAATAGAAGTTACCACTTTCACCAATACTTTGTTGACCTGTCATAGCGGTCATATGCGTAAGCTGGGTCGCTTGAAATACCCCCGCCAAGGCAAGGGCACGGTTTTGGCGAACATTCAAGGCTTGTGATTGTTGAAAGGGTAACTCCACCATGCCATTCATTCCCTTAAATAAAATTTGGTGTAGGGGCATTTGTATGGTGAATCACACCCCCGCCTAGGCAAACTTCATCTGAATAAAATACAACACTTTGACCTGGTGTAACTGCGCGTTGAGGTTCATCAAATTCAACACGAACACCATGCTCACTATTTTCATCAATAAACACTGTGCAAGCTTGATCAGGCTGGCGATAGCGTGTTTTAGCGGTACAACGTAATCCTTCAGCCGGAATATGTTGTTCACCAGCTACCCAGTCAATAGACTCACTCCAAAGCTGCGTACTTTGCATAAGTGGATGTTCATGTCCTTGGCCTACAACTAAACGGTTATTGGCAACGTCTTTATGAAGTACAAACCATGCACCTTCAGCTGCACCTTTCATACCGCCCAGACCAATACCACCACGCTGACCGAGCGTATAGTACATCAGACCGTGATGTTCACCAACTTCTTTACCATTATCCAGCACAATTTTACCTGGTTGAGCGGGTAAATATTGTTTAAGGAAGTCATTAAAACGGCGTTCACCGATAAAACATATACCAGTTGAATCTTTTTTCTTCGCAGTTGCTAAGTCCAGCTCTTCGGCAATTCTACGAACTTCCGGTTTTTCAATTTCGCCAACAGGGAAGAGCGTTTTATTAATTTCGCGGCCATGTACTGCATGCAAGAAATAAGTTTGATCTTTATTATTATCTAAACCACGTAATAAAGGCGCATATGCTTCACCTTTAGAGTTATATGCAGTTTCAGCACGACGAGCATAGTGACCTGTTGCAATAAAGTCAGCACCTAAAGTCATGGCATGGTCTAAAAATGCGCGGAACTTAATTTCTTTATTACATAAGATGTCTGGGTTTGGGGTACGACCAGCTGCATATTCAGCCAAGAAGTGTTCGAATACACGATCCCAATATTCCATCGCAAAGTTTGCAGTGTGAAGTTTAATACCGATTTTATCTGCTACTGCTTGAGCATCGGCTAAATCTTCCATTGCTGTACAGTATTCCGTGCCGTCATCTTCCTCCCAGTTTTTCATGAAGAGACCTTCAACTTGATAACCCTGTTGAAGTAAGAGTGCCGCAGAAACAGATGAATCTACGCCACCAGACATACCGACGATGACACGTTGTTGCATAGGACTAGGCATCCAAATGAGAAGTTAATGAGGGAGAGAAAGGGTGCTCATAAATAAGAGCTAAAGGATAATGGTGTCCTTTTATGGCATCTTCAATCGCTTTAATGACCAGAGGACTACGAGCGCGGGCAGATTCTTGAAGCTCATCTAGAGTCATCCAGACAGCAGAAACAATACCTGTATCGAGTTTAGGTTCGCTTTCGACGTGAGTGATATGTGCTAAAAAGCAGAAGCGATAGTAAGTACGGTCCGGAAACATAGGCGGAGTATATGTATAAATACCAAGTAAGGCATCTATCTCAACATGATGACCCGTTTCTTCAAGTGTTTCACGAATAGCAGCTTCTATTAGCGTTTCACCACATTCCACATGACCAGCAGGTTGATTAAACACAGTGTGTGCAAAACCTTCGCTATGTTCTTCGACAAAAAGATAGCGTCCATCTTTTTCTACGACTGTAGCGACAGTGACATGAGGAGTCCATGCGGCCATAAAAAAGCACCATGAATTTAAAAGTCGTATGATACGAAATTTAGGGGTTTTTGGCTACGGTGATCTTACAAACGATAGAGAACTATAAAAGCTCTATCGTTTGAAAAAATTGAGTATGTACTAATTGGTTTGGTTATCTTTATGGTTGTTTTGCACTTTTACATAATGTTTTGCTGAATAAGGTAAAAATGCCAATTCTTTTTCGGTTAATGGGCGTACTTGTTGTACAGGGCTTCCAACATAAAGATAACCACTTTTTAAGACTTTACGAGGTGGCACTAAACTTCCTGCACCAATCATCACATCATCTTCAATAACAACATCATCTAAAATGACGGTATTGATCCCGACTAGTACGCGGTTACCAATAGTACAGCCATGTAAAGTCACATGGTGACCCACCGTCACATCTTCACCAATAATAAGAGGCGAACCATTAGGCTTAGCATCATTTTTATGGCTGACATGTAACATACAATGGTCTTGTACATTACTATTTTTACCAATTTGAATACTATTTACATCTCCGCGAATGACTGCAAAAGGCCATACCGAAACATTTTCGGCCAATTTAACATCACCGACAACCACTGACATTTCATCAATGTAACAGCTTGGATCAATTTGTGGATGATGATCTAAATAAGGACGGATGTTTTTTGTCATGAGAAGCATCAAAATAAAATTTAATAGAAGTATAAAATAAAAAAGCACTCAAGCTAATAGCATGAGTGCTTAATCGAACTATTCTAAAATTAGAATAAGTTACTAAAGAATTGTTTGATATGGTCGATCATGCGTGCAAAGAAGCCTGCTTCTTCAACTGGTTTTAATGCAACAAGAGGTTTTTCAGCAATGACCTTGCCATCTAAACTTGCAACAAGTTTACCTACCACTTGGCCTTTTTGAAGAGGGGCATTTAAATTTGGTTGAACAACCAATTGAGTTTTTATACCACCTGCTTTGCCTTTAGGCATAGTGACATTGAAGTTCTCTGCTAAACCAATTTGAACTTCATTTTCTTTACCGAACCATACTTTAGCTTTTGCAAGAACTTGGTTTGCAGGTTGAACATTTGCAGTTTCAAAGTTCGCAAAGCCCCAAGACAACAACGCGCGTGTTTGGTTAGCACGTTCATTAACGCTGTCGGTACCAAAAATAACTGAGATTAAGCGCATTGGGCCACGTTTACTTGAAGTTGTTAAGCAGTAACCAGCTTCATCTGTGTGGCCTGTTTTTAAACCGTCAACACTTGGGTCAGTATAAAGTAACGCATTACGGTTACCTTGTTTGATACCGTTAAATGTAAATTCTTTCTCAGAGTAAATTGGATAGTATCTTGAGCTGTCTTTAATAATATGTTGAGCTAGAACAGCCATATCTTTTGCAGTTGAATAATGACCTTCTGCAGGTAAGCCCGTAGAGTTCATAAACTGGGTATTTGTCATACCAATACGTTTTGCTTCCTGATTCATGAGGTGAGCAAAAGTACCTTCATTTCCAGCAATATGTTCAGCCATTGCTTTTGACGCATCATTACCAGACTGAATGATAATACCTCGAAGCATTTCTAAAACTGTTGCAGTGCCATTTAATGGTACATACATACATGATTCAGCGCTGCTTCCTTTACACCAAGCAGATTCGTTCATACGAACCTTTTCATTCTCGGTAAGCTCACCTTTTAATAATTTTTGTTCAATGATGTAGCTTGTCATCATTTTAGTCATAGAAGCTGGCGCAAGCTTTTCATTTTCATTTTTAGAAGCGAGAATCTGTCCTGTCTCGTAATCCATTAATACATAAGACTTATTATTTAATTCTGGCGGAGCTGATAAGACAGTTGCTGCATAAGAAAAACTTGGTAAGAGGAGGAGTGCAGCAATAGCGCTTTTTCGAGTCATTCTAGGTAATTCCAATATCTTGTGTGAAGCAGAAGAACCTAGCATTTTAGGACAAAGCAAAGCCGACTTCTATGGGGGAAGTCGGCTTTTTCAAACAGTATTGTAACTAGAGAGTTTTTAACTAATTTAGTTTTGCGATTGATAAGCTTTTACGTCTTGACAAACTAACTTGTTTTGCTCGTTACCAGCAGCTTTCGCATCATTACGTGCTTCTTTTAAGACTTTCTTGAAACTTTTGTCTTTGCTACGTTTTTCTAAAGCTGCAACTGGGTCAGCTTCATTTGGTAAATAATCTTTCACAAGGCGCTCATAACCTTGGGCAAATTCAGCATCTTTTTTGCCAATTAAACTTGGACAAATTTCAGAAAGTACTTGAATTGCTGCTAATTCTTCGGGTGTAGTCCCTTTGGTCGGCGTAACTTCAACAACATTTTCATTTTCAGTTTTCTTTTCAGCTGTTTTTTTCTTGTCAGCAGCATAACCCACTGTTGCCATTGTCATGAGTAAAACAACAGAAAGTGATTGAACTAAGCTTTTTTTCATAAACATGGATAACCTGAAACAAAAATTTGAAATATGCCGATAGCTTAAACAATTTAAACGCTAAAAAAATGGAAAAAATGTATTGTTATGTAGGTTTTCTGCTTTACATAAACAGAAAACCCTTCAAAGAAAAGCGTATTGAGTCAAATAAACTTAATCTTTGTAATTTACCACTTCCTGACAAAGTTCGTGTTGCTCATGGTGATCCATTTCTTTTGCCGCTTGGCGAGCTTCACTTAAAAGTGTCTTGTATTCTGCATCATTTTGTAGGGCAGAAAAGGTAATTGACTTATTGGAATAACCACCAAGGTACATTGCAATAATTTTTTTAATATTCGTTTCAAGATTTTTATTTGCGCCAACAAAACTAGGGCAAATTTCTTGTAAAACTTGAGTAGATGCAATGTCATCTTTAATTAAGCTATCAGCTTCTTGTGTCGAGATACCCTCATCAGCAAAAACCGTTTGCGTACACAATGTGATACTGATCCCCAATACTTGAAAAAAAGGAGCGAAAGTTTTCATTTTTTCACAATTTTATAATGCTATGGAGGCATAAATATATATAATTCAACAAATAATTCAATTGAGAAAACCTTCGGGTTTATTTGTCGAGAAAGATTTTTTGTGAATATTCTAATTGCGAATGATGACGGTGTATTTGCACCAGGTATACAGGCTTTAGCTGAAGCGTTAAAACCATTAGGCCGTGTTGTTGTAGTTGCTCCAGAAAGTGAAAGAAGTGGATTTTCGAGCGCGTTAACATTAGATCGTCCTTTACGTCCTATTCAAATTGCTGAAGATGTATGGGCTGTAAATGGAACGCCAGCCGATTGCGTCTATTTATCTATGAATGGATTGTTTGATTTCGAATTTGACTTGGTAGTTAGTGGAATCAACAGTGGTGCAAACTTAGGTGATGATGTTCTGTATTCGGGAACAGTCGGCGCTGCATTTGAAGGACGCTTAATGAAACAGCCTGCAATTGCGGTTTCTTTAGCGGGTTCTGATGTGCGTTCATACAACCATAAAGATGATTATGCACAAGCAGCCAAATGGGTACATGACTTTATTGCCAAAGGTTTACCTGCGCTACCACCTCGACATATTTTTAATATTAATATTCCGGATGTACCTCAGTTGAAAGGTACACAAATTACCTATCAAGGACGCCGTGCTCAGTCTAAACCCATCACAAGTCATGTCGACCCAAGAGGAAGACAGGTTTACTGGATTGGTCTGGCAGGTGAAGCAGTTACGGATCCGCAGCGTATTGCTAGCCAGATTCAATCTGACTTTTTTGCGGTTGCAAACGGTTTTGTGAGTGTGACCCCAATTCAGATGGATGCAACAAACTATGCGGTTTTAGAGGATTTGCAGGCAAGCTTGGGTCAATAATTTGGCCCGAATGTTATAACTTTGTGAATATAGAAAAAGAGGAACATGTTTCCTCTTACTTTTTTGGTACTCTTAGCCGAAATGATTTGTAGCATTTAGTGAGGGAGATCGATGCATTTAACTGGGCAACAAAGCAGATCGCATATTCAAAGAGACAATATAATGAAAATTATGATGTTGTCTGTAGCTGTAGGTTTTACTGTTGCAATGGCAGGATGTGCTTCTAAACCACAAATTAATAATAGTTCTCGCTATTCAATGGCTCCTAACTATTACACCGTTCGTTCAGGTGATACTTTAAGTGGCATTGCAATGCGTTATGGTTTGGACTATCTCAGTATTGCAGAGATGAATGATATTGCTCCGCCATATCGTATTTATGTTAATCAATCATTACGATTGAAAAAATCTTCTTCACCAAAAACCGTGTCGACACAAGTCATGGCGCAACAAGAGCCAATTAAGCGCCAAACAATTGCAATACCGTCAACCACAACTCCGCCAACAACAACGGTTACTACACCGCCGCCAAGAACAGTTGCACCAACAACCAATACTAGCGTAGGTGCTTCTATTCCAAGTTCAAGCTTGCGTTGGGTGAAACCAAATAATGGTCCGGTTATCCAAGGATTTAATTTGGCGAATAATGTCAAAGGAATTCGTTACGGTGGTAACCAAGGTGATCCTATTTATGCGGCAGCTGACGGTCAAGTTGTATACGCAGCCGATGGTTTAAAAGAATACGGTAATCTCGTTTTAATCAAACATATTGATGGCTATATCAGTGCGTATGCCCACAATAGCAAGATGATGGTGAAGAGTGGAGACAATGTAACCGCAGGCCAAAAGATTGCTGAAATGGGGTCTTCAGGGGCTTCTCGTGTCATGCTTGAGTTCCAAATTCGCCTTGACGGTAAACCAATCAATCCGGCAAATCTTTTACCAAATTAGCTAATGCAATAAATATAGGTTTCCTCGTATAATGTAATTGGTTGCTTTCATTACAACAATAAGCATTTTTTATAAATTTAGAATTAGATTTGAGGAAACCTATGTTAGATCAGCTTCGTGCGATGGGTGTTTTTGCTTGTGTGGTTGAAAAAAGTTCATTTAGTGGTGCGGCACGTGAATTAGGCATTACAACAAGTGCTGTCAGTCAGCAAATACGTTCTCTTGAAAATGAAATGGATGTAATTTTATTACACCGTTCTACTCGAAAACTTAGTTTGACAGAGGCTGGACAGGCTTTTTTCTCAAGTTGCCAAGAAATGTTGGCAGCAGCAGAAAGAGGCAAAATCAGAATCAATGAATTGCGAGATGACTTGATTGGTGATTTGCGTATTGCAACAACCCCAGACTTAGCAGTTCAGCACATTATTCCTGCTTTATCTCATTGGATGTCTGCCCATCGCGGTTTATCTGTTCATTTTGAAGTGGGGCATCGTTATATCGACTTAATTGAAGAGCGAATTGATATTGCCGTACGTATGAGCTCTACGCCAGTAGAAGAGAGTAGTTCTGTAGTTCCTATGGCTTTTGTCGATCAGATTTTGGTAGCCTCTCCCAGCTATCTCAATCAATCAAGCCCGATTTTGCATCCCAACGATTTAAACAACCATGAGTTGCTTTCTATCAATGCAATGAACGAATCACGCACTTTTAACTTCCAGCATGCTAAAACAGGTGAAAAATTAAATATTGAGATGGTAAGCCGTTTGCAAAGTAATAATTTGCAAGTTGCTAAAGCCTTATGTCAGCAAGGACATGGTATTGCTAGAATTTTATATTTAGATGCTCAAAAAGAATTGAAGGCTGGTTCTTTAATTGAAATTCTTCCAGATTGGAAACTTCCAGCTTTCACTTTATATGCAGAGATCGCCAAACACGATCAACAGCCAATGAAGATTCAGCGTTGTGTTGAAGCGCTTAAACAGTATTTTAGTCAATTGGCTGGCGGAAGGGCCATGCAAATTGTTCGCTAATTTTACCTTATTCATAAAAAAGGGCTTGTGATTACAAGCCCTTTTTTTACTTAGTACTATTTTTGCTTCAGAGTCGCAACTTCTTCTTGAGTCTCTTGTGGAAGATCATCAGCTGTGAGCTCTTCGTGCTTTTTGATTTTTTTCTTGTTTTTCTTTTTCTTCTTTGGTTCCTCTTCAATTTCTGCACCATCTTCGATGGCTTGCCAATATTCAAGTTGCTCCATTACAGCCGCATAAATAGAGTGCTTACTGTACTTGCCTTTTTTATCGAGTGTACCGACTGGAGGAGCCATTAAAATTTCAAGTGCTTGGTCAATCGTATCAATCGCATGAATATGGAACTGACCAACTTTTACTGCATCAATTACATCTTGGCGTAACATCAAATGTTGCATGTTTTGACGTGGGATAATGACACCCTGTTTGCCAGTTAAACCTTGTAATTTACAAGCATCATAGAAGCCTTCAATCTTTGCATTTACATCACCAATTGGTTGAACTTGGCCTAACTGATTCATAGAACCGGTAATTGCCCATGATTGATCAATTGGTATTTGGCTAATTGCAGAAATTAATGCAGAAAGCTCGGCAACCGTTGCACTGTCACCGTCGACTTGCCCATAGCTTTGTTCAAATGCAAGCGCGGCAGAGAAGTGTAAAATCTGTTCACGGCCAAAGTGAGCTTTCAAGAAGCTAGACATGAGCAACACGCCTTTGGCATGGAGTGAACCACCAAGTTCTACACTACGTTCAATATCAAGAATATCACCGCCACCTTGATAAACTGAGGCAGTCAAACGTGAAGGTAAACCAAACTCAACATCTGCATAGTGAATAACGGAGAGGGCATTGATTTGACCTAAACGGTGGCTCGAAGTTTCGATTAACTGAGTTCCACGCGATAGATCCTGCCAGTAAAGTTCTCTTAAATAGCCTAAGCGATATTGTCTATGTTGTAATGCAAGATTAATGTGTTGGTCAGTTACAATCTTTTCATTGGCTTTAAATGCATGATGATGTGCTTCGCGAATGAGATCACCCAAAGTTGAAGCATGTAATGATAGTGAGCTTTGGTCTTCCGCCTGACGGCTTGAGTCGGTAAGTAAAGCTGCTAAAGCACTACGATCAAATGGAAGTAGTTTATCTGCTTGTACATAGTCAGCAATTAGCTGCATGTAAGCTTGTTCATTTTCGTCATTACGTTGTAATGTATCGGTAAAATCTGCACGAATTTTAAATACACTACCAAGCTCTGGTTCTACTTCTAAGATTTCATAATAAATCTCAGGTTCTGCCATAAGAACCACTTTAATATCAAGTGGAACTGCAGCAGGTTCTATCGAGATAGAGCCTGTTAACGTCAACATATGTTCAAGAGAAGAGAGTTTGAGTTGACCTGATTTTAAGGCACGTTTTAAACCCTGCCATGCATAAGGCTGTTCGAGTAATTGCTCGGCTTCAAGCATTAAAAAACCACCATTCGCTTGATGTAGAGCACCTGGGCGAATGAGTGTGAAATCTGTGGTAATTGTACCGTTGTGCGTAAGCTGTTCTACATGACCAAGCAAGTTGTAGTGGGTTGGGAAATCTTCAAAAATAACCGGTGCACCGCTGTTTGGTTTATTTGAAACAATTACATTTGCTTGATAACGTGCTGGTACACGATTGAACATAGCAGGAGCAAAGTCATCTTCTTCTTGCTCTAAAATGAGTTCAACGTTGTCAATTACATCTTGCGCATATTGTTTTAAATAATCTTCAAGCCCTTTAACTTGACCATACTTATTTAAAATTAAATCTATTCGTGGCATAACCACTTGAGTCGCGATGTCTCGATTTAAAACAGAGACTTTGTCTCGTGCATCGTCTTCTAAATCGCCTAAATGCAAACCAAGACGCTCAAGCTTTTTATCCATATAGCGAATATTCGCCGCGATTTCAGCACGCTGTTTACTATTTAAAGCATCAATTTCTGCTTGGGTCAGTTCTTGAACCTGATCATTTTTTACTTGGACAGGCACGAAACCATGCTTCTCATTTCGAGAAATTAATTTTAAATCGAGCTCTTCGCCTTCTTTTGTTAACTCAACAAGCGCTTCTTGCTGCTCATCTCCAGTTTCCTGACGAATTCGCTCAATACGGTTATGATAAGTCTCAGCACTAAAACGGCGTTCAAGCTGTTTTAAAATAATTTGCCAAGTTTGATGAAGAGTATGTTGAAACTTGGTTCCTTGCCCAGCAGGGAAGCGTAGCGCAATTGGCTGACGCGCTTGCTTAAAGTTATAAACATATACCCAATCATCTGGAGTAGGCATTGTTTTCGCATGTTGTTGTAGTAAACGCTTAATCATGGTGCGTTTACCCAAACCTGCCGTTCCTACTGCAAAAATGTTATAACCAGAGTAGGGTAAAGAAATGCCGGCTTCTACTGAAGCTTTGGCACGATCTTGTCCTAAAAAGTTATTAAGCGGTTTTATACGTTTTGTTGAGGCTGGAATATTTTCAAAATCTGGAATATGTGTAAGTTGCTCGGGTTTTAAGGCTGTTTTATCCAAAGTCATTTTTATATCAGGTTGCTCAAAAGCTGAAGGAAATGCATTTATTGTGACGTTTGTGGTGTTTGTTTTAGCGAGTGATAAAGTTGAAGTTGTCACTTGATCAAGTTTTTGTGTCACTGTTGATATCCAGCAAAAGAAAACGAAGGTTGAAGATTAAAGGTATACAGGTTTAGCATAAAATATCAAGCAAACTTGCTGCTTTTATCACCAAAACAAAACTTGATTGCAGAAAGAATCTTGAAAGCAATTGTAAGAAGCGATTGAATAGACGCATTTATAATTTATGGAAAATAAAAAACGAATGACCACACAAACCTCTGGTTGGGTCTCGGCGTTTAAAGCATTTTTAGACCGTCGTGCATTAATTATGCTATTTCTGGGTTTTTCTGCCGGAATACCTATTTTACTAATTTTCTCTAGTCTTTCTTTATGGCTAGGTGAAGCGGGCATTGATAAAAGTGCAGTCACTTTTTTCAGTTGGGCAGCTTTGGGATATTCCTTTAAGTTTGTTTGGGCACCTCTCATTGATGAATTGCCAGTACCGGTCTTGACCAAGGCTTTAGGTCGAAGACGTGCTTGGCTGCTTATTGCTCAGTGTTTAATTGTGCTTGCGATTTGCACCATGGCTTTCGCGGACCCAGCTTTAGGCCATAGCTATTTGGTTCAAATGGCAGCCGGTGCAGTGTTGCTTGGCTTCTCGGCAGCAACGCAAGATATCGTAATTGATGCTTATCGTATCGAATTAGCTGAAACTGAAATGCAGACGGTGTTGGCGTCGACTTATAATGCTGGCTACCGTATTGGTATGATTGTAGCTGGGGCTGGTGCATTATTTTTAGCAGCACATTTAGGAACAGCTAAAGGCAACTATATTTACGAGGCGTGGAAAACGACCTATTTAACCATGGCAGCAGTCATGTTAGTCGGTATTGTTACAACCTTGCTTGTCCGTGAACCTAAGGTTAATCGCGTATATAAAAACTACAAAACTACTGATTATTACCGTCTGGTTTTAGTCTTCTTTATAGCGGTCATTTCGTTTGTCATAACTTATATTTACTCAGGTCAAATTACCGAGGCAATTTCCAAAGCTGGCAATATTCAAGATAGTGCAGCTTTATTTGGTTTAGAAGCTTTAAGATTCTTAACAGCAACAGGTTCTGCCATTTTAGTTGGTTATGTGCTAGTTAAGATGGGTGTGGTCAACCAGCAAATGGCAAAAGAAACTTGGATTGCTCCAATTCTGGATTTCTTTAAACGTTATGGTGTCAAACTCGCGTTAGTGCTTCTATTTTTGATTGGCTTCTTCCGTATTTCAGACATCATTGCCGGTGTGATCTCAAATGTCTTTTATCAAGATCTAAACTTTAGCAAAGAACAAATTGCTGAAGCTGTAAAAGTTTATGGTGTGATCTTTAGCTTGGTTGGAGGCTTCTTAGGAGGCTTATTAGCACAGCGTATGAACATCATGAAACTGATGTTTGTTGGTGCTGTATTGGCAAGCTCTACTAACCTCATTTTCATTGGTTTAGTGAAATCTGGCAAACCCCTTGATATGTTGGATGTTCAAGTGGGAGACAAACATTATAAAGCTCAGCCAGATGAAGTAGGTTATTGGAAGATTAAAGTCCCGAGTTCCACTTTTGAAGGAACAAAACAAGTTGATGTAAAAGCTGGCTATGCTTTGCAAGGTCAACAAGCAGACACCATAGTCCGAGTTCAACCTCTAGTAACAACGTATGCTGAACATGTACCCCTACAGATTTTACCTTTGATGGGAAGTGACCAAATCACTGCTAAATCTTCTGAAGGCAGTGTGGTTGTTCGTGGTCAGTATTTTGGTAAAGCTTTATCGCCTAACCAAAAGATTGTGTTGAATCTTGATGGACAGAATTTTGATGCAAAAATGACAGATCAAAAAGGTGTATTTAACGCTGCAATTGATATGCAAAAATTACTGTCATCACCAAGCAAACAAATTACTGCGTCAGTTGTCGAAGGAAACCAAAAAGTATTATCAGTTTCCCATCATTATAACGTTGCTTCAAATTCTGTACCCAAAGCTGAATTAGATGTAAATATTGACCCTCTACCATATATTGATACTCAGTCAGGTAAAGAGGTTGAGATTAGCGGTAAGGTCATTAAGCCTTATAGTTCGCTGTGGCTCTACTTTGCAATTGTTGTGGATAATATGGCTTCGGGCCTCGCGGGTGCAGCATTTATTGCATTCCTTTCGAGCCTAACCAGTGTGTCATTTACCGCTGTTCAATATGCGATCTTTAGTTCACTCATGACCCTTACACCAAAACTTTTAGGTGGATATTCAGGTACCATAGTGAGTAATATTGGGTATCCAAACTTCTTTTTGATGACCACATTGATCGGGATTCCAATCTTAATTTTAGTGGTTTGGGTTGGCAAACTACTCAAAGATCATCAAACACATGAAACAGAAAAGGCAGGTGAATAAACATGCGAATGCTTCATACAATGTTGCGAGTAGGCAATTTAGAACAATCTTTAAAGTTCTATACCGAAGTATTAGGGATGAAGTTACTTCGTAAGCGTGATTATGAAGAAGGTCGTTTTACACTAGCATTTGTTGGTTATGGCGATGAAGAAAATAATACCGTGCTTGAACTTACGCATAACTGGGATACATCAAGTTATGATTTAGGCAATGCCTATGGTCACATCGCAATTGGTGTCGAAGACGCTTACAAAGCATGTGAAGAAATTAAAGCACGTGGTGGTAAAGTTGTGCGTGAAGCTGGCCCAATGAAGGGTGGCGTTACGGTTATTGCCTTTGTTGAAGATCCAGATGGCTACAAAATCGAGCTCATTCAGCAAGATGCAAATGCTAGAAATAATTAAATAATTGACTTTGGCGCTTTAAGATTTAGGTCTTAAAATCCTAGCTTTATTTTTATAGCCCAGTATGATGAAGGCTTGACCAAATGGTCAATTTATCAACTGGGTTTTTATTTGTCTAAAATAATCATAGGATGTGAACATGCTGAAGTTCTTGGCACTTGATCGATTTACAATTTTGTTGGTTGGTATGGTGCTACTAGCAACATTTTTTCCAGTCAGTGGTCAAGCTGCGCAGTATTTCAATACATTAACTACAGTCGCGATTGCAATTTTATTCTTCCTTCATGGAGCTAAGTTGTCTCGTGAGGCAGTCATTGAAGGTATTTTGCATTGGAAAATGCACTTGTTGGTATTTGCAATTACGTTCTTTATTTTTCCTGCCCTTGGTTTATTGGCTAAACCTATTCTTTTGCCCTTATTAGGACAGCAGCTCTATTGGGGCTTCCTGTTTATGTGTTTCTTACCTTCTACGGTTCAGTCTTCTATTGCTTTTACTTCAGTGGCAAAAGGAAATGTAGCAGGGGCGGTATGTAGTGCATCTTTTTCAAACTTGGTTGGCATGTTCATTACACCAGTTTTAGTGAGTTTCTTTATTTTAGGACAAAGTCAGCATGGCTTTGATCCAACATCATCTATTGTAGAAATTACGCTGTTGTTATTGGTACCATTTGTTTTAGGGCAATTGCTTCGTCCTTATGTTTTTCCATATATGGCAAAAGTACCAAGTATTGTAAAAGCGTTCGATCAAGGCTCAATTTTGATGGTGGTGTATGGTGCATTTAGTGGAGCGGTGGTTGCTGGACTTTGGCATCAAGTAAACTGGAAAACCTTACTTCTTTTGGCGCTCGCTTGCTCTGTATTACTGACTATTATTATGTTGCTTGCCCTGTATTTACCGCGTGCTTTTGGTTTTAGTCGTGCCGATCAGATTACTGTTTTCTTTTGCGGCTCAAAAAAGACCTTGGCAAGTGGTGTACCAATGGCACAAATCTTATTTATTGGTCAGCCTTTAGGAATGATTGTATTGCCAATTATGATATTTCACCAAATACAGTTAATGGTGTGTGGAGTAATCGCAAATTACTGGGCTAAATCCCAAGATTAATTCGCAAAAAAAAATTATATGGCGTATAATACTGTCCACTTGTTGTGCTTAGCTCTAACCCTAGAGGTTTCGGTGGGCCAAAAGAATGGTCTGTTGTGGTGTTGATCTGCTTGTAAAAGCTTTCCTCAATTTAATTGAGAGTGATCAATTGCGATGACAGCTTAAGCCTTTCTTCAATTAGGAGTAATCGACGATGCGCGCCGATATTCACCCAAAATATGAAAAATTAGTTGCAACTTGCTCATGCGGTAACGTAATCGAAACTCGTTCTGCTTTAGGTAAAGAAACTATTTACCTTGACGTATGTTCAGCTTGCCACCCTTTCTACACTGGTAAACAAAAGAATGTAGACACTGGTGGTCGTATTGACAAATTCAAACAACGTTTTGCTGGTATGTCTCGCTCTATCAAGCGTTAATACTTCAAAACGAAATAAAAAACGGGCTTATGCCCGTTTTTTGTTTTTAGCGTCCAAGACCATTACTGGTCTTGCACATCTGTTAAACGATCAAGCTTCTTCTGAAAATAATCACCTTGTAAGAAACGTGTTTCCACATTCCATGCATTGGCAAACAGGTTCATGTCATTTAAGTTAGCTAATAAAATTCCAATTGGTTTTACAGTCAAATAGTTCAATACTTTTTCTTGCAAGCTATTGAGTCCTTGGTCTGAGCTTAATAGATCAGTTTTGCTAGACTGCAGTTTTACAAGCTGGATATCAAGCTGCTGTAAAATTGAATCGCTATATATAGAAGAAGCAAAGTCTCGGATTGAAACTTCTGCACCATGTTGACGTAAACGACCAATCAGCGGTTGAACTGTTGGAAGGTAGTGCTGAAGAGCTTGTTCCGAAAATTGCAAAATCAAAGGACATTCAAGTTTACTACCAATGATAGTAAGCAGTTTGGAAATCAGCTCAGGGAAGGTTTTATCTTTCAGCAAAATATCAATATTAAGGTTAATAATGAGCCTTGCTTTAGGATACTGAGCAATGAAATTATGAAGCTGTTTACAGGCTTCTACTAATATCCAGCGATCTAGTTGAATTGATAGTTCAGCATCTTCTTTTAATTCAGCTAAGTCATTTAAATCATGCCATTGTTCGTCTGCAATAAAGCCACTCGTTACTTCATAGTTATGAGTTTCTTCATCATGTTTATCGTAAATTTGCTGATACTTAAGATGTATCTCACCTTTAGCTAATTTTTGTTTCAACTGCTGTAGCAAAGAAGACTGCGAAGTCACCTCAAAGTGCTCAATCGTTAAATCAAGAGGAACAGCTTCAATGCTCGGCGAAACTGGTTTTTCTACAATAGGCGTTATTTCAAGCTGAGGGGTAACTTGAGGTAGGTTCTGCTTTTCAGCTTCATTAAGTAATGAGCTAAATGTAGTTTCAGTTAATGGTTGGTTAAGCGGAGCATAGCCAAGTTTTAACTGTACCGAAAAGTTTTGCTCATTCACTTTTAACAAGTGTTCTTTTTGCAAAGTTTGTAAACTCGTCAACTGAGAATTTAAAACCGTACTATTTTCAGCTTGTAAAATCCCGACATAACTGCCCAAGTCGACTTGGAAAATCGGCATCTGAGCATGGTCTTTTAAAAAACCATGTAGCTGATTGAAATAAAGTCCTAAAGTTTGCCAACCTTGTTGAAAAAGTCGTTCTGGACACTGTGCAAGTCTAAATAGAACTAGAGCATTTGCTTGGGCAGGGTGGGTCGATAAATGACGATTAATCTGTGGCCAAGCTGCACTTAATCCAGTCGTTTTCTCTGTTAGTGCTGTATTTGCTGGTGTTTTTAAATCAACTTGATAGTCGATGGTCAGTTGTACAGCATCTTCTTCTTGGCTCGGAATAAATTCCAGTTTTAAAGCATTATTACCAGAAATAGCTTGATGCTGACTTTGAATTTCGAAACGTGCTTGATCAAACTGGCCTAAAGAAATCTTCTTAAAACGTTGTTTAAAAATATTTAAATCGTTAGGTTGTAAGACATCTAAAATCGGCAAACCAATAATATCTTCTTCTTGCTGGAAACCAAAAAGATTCAAATATTCGGTATTTGCCTTAATATGTATACCTTCTTGAAAAATAGCGACCGCTTTATGGCTGCTATCGACCAGTGTTTGCGTATGTGTATGAATGGTATCAAGCTCAGCCAAAAGGCGCTGTTCTTTCTGTAAAAGTCGGCTATATGACAGCGCTCGAACAAGCGTAATATAGAAATAGTCCAAAGGTTCTAATGGAACTACATCATAAATGCCTTTTTGAATATAGTTTTGATATTGCGATGATTGGTAGTCATCTGGTTGTAAAAGTAAAATTGGAAGTTGCGGCTGTTCTGAGGCTTGAACAAGGGAGAGAGTTTGTTCAATTTTCAGATCGTACGCACGACCAAAAATAATGACATCCCACGATGTATTTAACTGCTTTTCAAAACTTTTTAAATCATCAAGTAATAAGGCATTAACTTGATAATCATTCCCCGATAATAAAGTTAAAATTTGGTTATAACGTAACTGGTTATCATCAATAATGAGTAAACGTATTTCAGTACGTTTTAACTTTTTAGATAGTAAAGAGTTTCTCACTTTAATGCTTCCCATAAATCTTGGTTATTCGCGTTACTATTCTTTTTCAGCATGAACTGATCAAGCAGATGTTGTTGCTGCTCATTCAAAAGTTCAAATTGAAATTGAATAAAACTTTGAGTAATGAGTTGTGCTTTGAGTAGATACACTTTGATTTCTTCTGTCCCCAATCGTAAATGAATTGTTTGTTGCTCTCTAAAAATTTGAGACCCCGGTAAAATAAGTGTGTTTTGTATTTCTTCTAGGTTTTGAGTTTGTAGTAATAGTGCAGGGTGGTAATTACGAGTATGGCGCTCTGCCTGAATATGTACGGCACAAGGGAACATGGCTTGCGAAAGAATTTCTAAACCCAGCTCCAGACTTTTTTCAGTCGATTGTTTAATCCAGCGAATCACACCGCCACGCCACTGACCATGCAGCGTTTCTTTGACTAAAATATATTCGCCAGTTCTTAAGTTTTTAGGGGCTTCACCAGACCATTTAATACGATAGCCATTAACACTAATATCAAGCACTGTAGTTTGGTAAATCGTCTTGCTCTCACGACTCAAGCGTTGATACGAGCTGGTCTGTTGCTCTTTTTTTTCTAAGTTTGATAAAACTTTTGATTCACTTTGTAGATTATAGTTATTGTTAAGCTGTAGCGTTTCTTCAAAGTTTTTTGCTTTGGATAAATAAAAATGAGCAGTACTTAAGCCAAAACAGATTTGCAGTGCAGCATTGTATTCATAACGTTCATGACGGCGCTGTGCTGTGGTACCCAAAATGGTTTGAACGTGGAATTTTAGTGCTGGACTCAAATAAATCTTTTCATTTTTAGACATGTATTGAGCATTTTTATGCATGGTAGCAGTCACATGCTCAAGCAAGGCTTGTGTACTAATGAAAATGCTTGGGTTGAAATTTGAGCTTTGCTTTTTGTTATATACAGGCGGATGGTCTTTAGTCGGATCGACTACATATTTAGTTAAAGCAGAGTCTTTAGGCAAGATTTGAATCATGCGTGCCCAGTCAAAACTACATTGAAACAAAGCCTGAATTTCTGATTGACGAATCTGATTGGTATTAAAAATATCTAATAAAATCAGCTGTGCATATGCCTGTGTAATATTTGCTAAAGGGTGCTGTACACCTTGAATATGATTAATATTGGTTAAATGATATTTATACTGAACAGCTGTTTCATAAAGTTGATGTGCAATTAACCATTGGCCTTTTACAGGTTCGCTGTAGAGCATATGCTGTTGGTATAAAAGGTTGGTGAGTTGCTGCAATGCATGGAATGTCGCCAAAATACGCGCAGTTTGTAAGTTTTTCTTTTGTTTAAAAGAAAATAAAGAGAATTTTTGTCTTTGTAGCTGCTCGTGGCTGGTCTGTGCAATATTTAAATAAATGCTGGCAAAATAACAACGCAGCAGCATTGCCAGCTCAATAATATGCTCGTTACGGTCGGTACTAATCACCCCTTGGTTAAAGAAGTTTTTTTCTAAGCTTGCCAAAACATTATTAATAGTTGGGTGAAGCGTTTGAATTAAGTCAAAGCGGAGCGTTTCACTGCAATTTAATTCATTTAACTCCAAAATTGCGGTAAATAGCGCTTTTGAAGTATCACCCAATTGCATAATAGAAAGGGTAGTGACCCATTCATTAAGATCTTTAATGTTGGCTTCACAAAAGCTTAACCGTTCACGGGTACGTGAGGTTTGATTGTGAAAAATGTCCGAAAGTGCATTATTCATCATCACTTATTATATAACTCAAAAAGTTGTAGCCCCAAAAAGCGGTGTTTTATTCTTTTCGCCCGCAATTTCCCTGACGAGTTTAGGAACCAGATATCCAGGTAGGCTCGCTAACACGTCTTGATATATCGCATCTATTTCAGATGGCATTAAATCAAAATGTTGTGCGCCTTTTACTTTATCTAATACGTGTAAGTAATATGGCATAACGCGAGCTTCAAATAGACGATAACTTAAATCAGTTAAAGTTTGAGCAGAATCATTGACACCTTTTAGCAATACAGCCTGATTTAGTACAGTAATGTGGTGCGAAGATAACTCCATCAACTTTGAACAAGTAAAGTCATCGAGTTCAGAAGCATGGTTTGAGTGTACCACCAGAATAATACGCAGCCTACTGTTTTTTAATAAAGAAATAAGCTCTTCGTCGATTCGATTTGGAATGACAATTGGAACTCGTGAATGAATTCGCAAAATCTTAACTTGTTTGAGAGATGATAAGCGTTCTAGCCAAAGTGCAAGCTTACGATTAGAAAGTGTAAGGGGGTCACCTCCACTTAAAATCACTTCATTAATATCGGGATTAGCTTCGATATAATTTTTAATATTGAGCCAATCATCATTTTTTGGCAGATTTTCCTGATAGGGGAAGTGACGACGGAAACAGTAACGACAATGCACAGCACATGCGCCTGTTAAGGTCAGTAAAAAACGAGATTTATATTTATGTAAAACACCTGGTAACTGGTTGGCTGCTTCTTCACCTAAAGGGTCGGTTACAAACTCAGGATGCTCTTCAAGCTCTAAATGATGAGGTAATACTTGTAGTAAAAGCGGGTCAAGCGGGTTTTTAGCGTTCATTTTTCCGACGAACGCACGAGGAACACGCAATTTAAACTTTTCAGAAGCCAGAATCGCACCTGATAATAGCTGATCTGAGGATAACTCGAGTAGGCTTAGCAGTTCAGAAGGATCAGTAATAAGGTCACTGAGTTGTGATTGCCAGTTTTGCTCTTGGTATAAATAGTTTATCATTTGACACGATTAAGATAATGCAACAACGCATTATATCGCATAGTTGACTTGTTAAGTTTGGAGTGTGCCTTTCATGGCCTATTATTCTACAAATGATTTCAAAGCTGGCCTTAAGGTTATGCTTGATGGTAACCCATGTTCTATCATGGAAAACGAATATGTAAAACCAGGTAAAGGTCAAGCGTTCAACCGTGTAAAATTACGTAACCTTAAAACTGGCAAAGTATTAGAAAAAACTTTCAAATCAGGTGACTCTTTAGAAGCGGCTGACATCGTTGAAGTTGAAATGGATTACTTATACAACGATGGTGAAATGTGGAACTTCATGGATCCTGTAACTTTTGAGCAAATCGCTGCAGACAAAACTGCAATGGGCGATGCTGCTAAATGGTTAAAAGACGATTCAAATGAAAAATGTACAATTATGTTGTTCAACGGTGTACCTTTAACTGTAAACCCACCGAACTTCGTTGTATTAAAAATCGTTGAAACTGATCCGGGCGTACGTGGTGATACATCTGGCGGTGGCGGTAAACCAGCTAAGCTTGAAACAGGTGCGGTTGTTCGTGTTCCGTTATTTGTTCAGCAAGAAGAAAGCGTTCGTGTAGATACTCGTACGGGTGAGTATTTAGAGCGTGCATAATAGTTAAAAAATAAACTATTATCGAAGGGATGATGTAAATCATCCCTTTTTTTATGCGAAAGTATAAGAGGAAAAAAGAAAAAGGAGGAGTAGAGTCACAGGGATTAAGAGAAACAGTACATAACAATATAAAAATGCTGTAGTTATTTATTGAGAGGTTAAGAATGGACACAATGCAAGCGAAATCTACGCTTCCCTCCAAGCTGGTCTGGAGCCTAGTGGCAATTATAGGTGCAATTTCTTTTGGGATGCTGGCACTCAGTCGTGGTGAACATGTTAACGCGGTTTGGCTTGTACTGGCTGCAGCATGTGTATATAGCATCGCATATCGATTTTATAGTCTATTTATTGCAACTAAAGTATTTGAATTAAACCCAAGACGTTTAACCCCAGCACATCGTTTAGCCGATGGTCTGGATTATGTACCCACTAATAAATATGTGCTTTTCGGTCATCACTTTGCTGCAATTGCAGGGGCAGGACCGTTAGTTGGACCAATTCTGGCTGCACAAATGGGCTTTTTACCAGGAACGATTTGGTTATTGGTCGGTGTTGTGTTGGCGGGGGCAGTACAAGACTTTTTAGTCTTATTTATCTCAACACGCCGTGATGGTCGTTCACTTGGTGAAATGGCAAAGCAGGAGCTTGGTTCTTTTGCTGGTATTGTCGTAATGCTCGGTGCGCTTGGGGTAATGATTATTATCCTTGCGGTACTGGCGTTGGTGGTTGTTAAAGCACTTGCACATAGTCCATGGGGTGTCTTTAGTATTGCAGCAACCATTCCAATTGCATTGTTCATGGGCGTTTATATGCGCTTTATCCGTCCGGGACGTATTGCAGAAGTTTCAATTATTGGCTTTGTTTTAATGATGCTGGCAATTGTCTATGGTGGACATGTTGCAGCAGACCCATACTGGGGTGAGTTCTTCACTTTAACGGGTACACAACTTACTTGGTGTCTCATCATTTATGGTTTTATCGCATCGGTATTGCCAGTTTGGTTGTTATTAGCACCGCGTGATTATTTATCTACCTTCCTCAAAATCGGGGTGATTCTTGGTTTGGCGGTGGGTATTATCATTGCATTACCTGAATTGAAAATGCCGGCTGTAACCCACTTCATTGATGGTACAGGTCCAGTTTTCTCAGGTAGCTTATTCCCATTCCTATTTATTACCATTGCCTGTGGTGCCATTTCTGGTTTCCATGCGCTTGTTTCTAGTGGTACAACACCAAAACTCGTCGATAACGAAGCTGACATGCGCATGATTGGCTATGGCGGTATGCTTATGGAGTCTTTTGTCGGGATCATGGCAATGATCTGTGCGACAGTGTTAGACCCAGGTGTGTACTTTGCGATTAATGCGCCAGCGGCAGTACTCGGTACAACTGTAGAAACTGCGGCAGAAGCTGTACGTAACTTAGGTTTTGTTGTTACCCCAGAAATGCTGACCGTGTTGGCTCAAGAAGTAGGTGAAAGCTCGATTCTTTCACGTACAGGTGGTGCACCTACCTTCGCTATTGGTATGGCTCATATCATTTCTGAAATTTTTAATAGCCGCCAAATGATGGCATTTTGGTATCACTTTGCCATTTTGTTTGAAGCATTGTTTATTTTAACTGCTGTCGATGCCGGTACTCGCGCTTGTCGTTTCATGGTGCAAGACACGGTAGGTATTGTTATTCCTGCGGTTAAAGCATCAGGTTCATTCTTTGGTAATTTGGTTGGTACAGCGGTTGCAGTTGGTGGATGGGGCTTCTTTGTCTATCAAGGTGTGATTGACCCACTTGGTGGTGTTAATTCATTATGGCCTTTATTTGGTGTTGGTAACCAAATGCTGGCTTCTATGGCACTTATTTTAGGTACAGTCATTCTGTTTAAAATGAAAAAAGAAAAATATGTATGGGTGACGATTATCCCAACAATTTTCTTATTCATTACCTGTATGACAGCAGGCTGGCAAAAGATTTTCCACGAAAACCCAAAAATTGGTTTCTTGGCGCAAGCGCATAAGTTCTCTGACGCGATTGCTCGTGGTGAAATTATTAAACCAGCCAAAACTATTGCTGAAATGCAAAACATTGTGATGTCGAATCAGATTAATGCTGCGCTTTGTGGCTTCTTTATGATTGTATCGATTGTCATGATTATTGCCTCAATTGGTATTGTTCGCCGTGCTTTAGCGAGTCCGAAACCGACTGTAAATGAAGCGCCTGCGGTATATGCCGATCCTGAAGTGGTTACCACTCGAGGAGAATAAAGATGAATTTTAAATTTGCAAAAAATGGAACTGTCATTATTGCGAAAATCATCAAAATGACAGTGCTCTCGCAAAAAGAGCTATTACTTTCTCCAAAGAACTGGTCGCGTATAGCAACCTTGTGGCAACGTTTACAGCAAAGCTTCCGACTGATGGTTGGCGTGCCGGACTATCAAACATATTTGGAGCATATGAAAGCCCATCATCCAGATTTAACACCTATGGATGCAAAGACTTTCTATCGACATTGTGTTGATGTGCGTTATCCATCGGCAGGTGGTACTTTGAAGAAATGCCCATGTTAAGTTAAGCTTGATATTTGGTTAAACAAAGACGGTATGTGGTTGAACCATGTACCGTTTTACTTTTTGGAAAATGAAAAAAGTTTGCTCAAAGTCTGCTCATTTGTATTTTTTTCAATGGCAAATCTCTTGTTTTGCTTTTGAAAAATGAATATGATGCTTTCCATTCTAGGTGTATAGCTCAGTTGGTTAGAGCGCTACGTTGACATCGTAGAGGTCTCCAGTTCGAGTCTGGATATACCTACCAAGATTCGCTGTTAAATCAGCAATTTAAAAAACCGCCTTAAATGGCGGTTTTTTATTTTCGGGGTATTTTCGGGGAATTAATTCACGCCTTAATGTGGATAAGTACGAAAATTAGTCAAGTTTAGAATTCAAATACTATGAGAGTAGACTAATTTTGTGTTTATAGTCCCCCTTATTATAGGAAGTAATATCTTATTGATTATTAATGCTCTTGATTTTTATATTTTGATCAATGATATTGGGTTATAGGTGTTAGTACTTCTATATAAGAATAATAATTTCATATCAAGGAGATATGGATGAGTTCACATGAGATTGGACGTCAAAAAATGTCAGCAATGACATTGGGTGCTTTAGGGGTAGTTTTTGGTGATATCGGTACTAGCCCACTTTACGCTTTTACCCAATGTTTTCATACATCACATAATGTTCCTATAAATGAAGCAAATGTTCTAGGCATTTTATCATTGATTTTTTGGGCACTGATGATCGTGGTGTCCTTGAAATTTAGTATGTTAATTATGCGTGCTGATAATCATGGTGAGGGCGGCATTTTAGCTTTATTAGCTCTTAACATGCACAATAAGCAAATTGGGCCTAAAGTGCGCTTTGGGTTAATTACAATTGGTTTATTTGGTGCTTCATTGTTTTTTGGTGATGGCATTATTACCCCAGCTATTTCAGTATTGTCAGCAGTAGAGGGATTGTCGGTAGCAACCCCTATTTTTACACCGTATGTAATACCAATTACGATTGTGATTCTAATTGGATTATTTATGATTCAGAAAAAGGGAACTGGATCAGTGGGCCGTTTTTTTGGACCTATCATGCTACTGTGGTTTTTCTCATTAGGTATTATTGGCCTATCTCACATTATCAAGAACCCTTTTATCTTGAATATGCTTAATCCGTATTGGGCTTTTCCTTTCATTGAAAATAACCCCGTGACTGCATTTGTAGTTATGGGAGCAGTTGTATTGACGATTACAGGTGGAGAGGCGTTATATGCGGATATGGGCCATTTTGGTCGTAAGCCAATTCAATTAGCTTGGTTTTTTGTTGCGTTACCATGCTTGGTATTAAACTATGCGGGACAAGGTGCATTAATTCTGCAAAACCCGCAGGCCATCGAGAATACTTTTTTCATGATGGTACCTAAAATAGCATTATATCCTATGATTGCTTTAGCAACTGCTGCGACAGTAATTGCCTCTCAGGCAGTTATTTCAGGTGTGTTTTCTATGGCACGTCAAGCTATCCAATTAGGTTATTTACCACGTTTTGCTATTGATCATACCTCTGAATCTGAAATTGGTCAGATTTATATACCAGCATTGAACTGGATGTTGCTTGGTATGATTATTGGTTTAGTGCTTATGTTTCAATCTAGCGCTAATCTAGCTTCGGCTTATGGTATTGCAGTAACTTTGACTATGTTTTGCGATACGATTTTAGTTGCTTTCATCATGTATCACTTATGGAAATGGCCTTCGTGGGTTATGTTGTTAATTGCGATACCTTTGCTAATTCCAGATCTCCTCTTTATTGCTTCAACTTCACTAAAAATTGTAGATGGCGGCTGGTTCCCATTAATGATGGGTGCGATCACTTTTATAATTATGACAACATGGCGCCGTGGACGTGAGTTACTACTGCGCAAGTTGCAAAGTGACACTATGCCATTAGATTTATTTATTAAGAGCTTGGAGTCTAGTGCTTATATGGTGGGTGGAACGGCTGTATTTATGACAAGTAGTCCAAAAGTTGTTCCTCATGCTTTATTACATAATTTAAAACATAACAAAATACTTCATGAACGTAATATTTTGATCACTATCAATACTCGTGACATTCCATATGTAGATGAATCAGAACGTATTGATGTCGAAGTATTAGATAAGCATTTTTTACGTGTTAGTGCTTATTATGGATTTAAAGAGCAGCCCAATGTACCTCAAGCATTAGAACAAGCTTTAACTAAGTTGAATCAACCATATAACATTATGGACACAAGCTTTTTTGTATCACGTGAACGTGTAATTCATAACGTAGGTGATGGTATTGTTTCATGGCGCGAAAAACTGTTCATTTCTATGCAACTTAATACGAGTCCTGCTAGTGATTTCTTCCAGATACCCGCTAACCGAGTGGTGGAAATGGGGAGTCAAGTAGAGATTTAGGGATGCCTTGATTGATTTTATATGCGCGGAAATAAGAGGCTTTTTAAAGGCTTAAATTTAGAAGATTTAAGCCTTTTTTTCATGATTCGAGAACTATTTTAGACGGTTACTCTAATTCAAGTTGATCATCTTCTTTTATATTATTCTATTTTTGAGATTTCATCTTTTCCTTCAGGTGGAATATAGCATTTCACCTTATGTGGAAGTTCTCCACCTAGATCATTTTTTGATTCATACAATACAGATACAACAATATTGCCATTACCTTGCGCTTTAAAAGTATCGATATTCCCATATTTGATTGATAAGGGATGCGTTTCATTAACTCTAATTAGTTGCTTACATCGGCTTATAGCTTCATCTACATCTACTGATTTTTGTGCCTGAGATAGTATCTGTTTATCCTCTTTTAATTCCTTTTCTGAAACATAAAAATGCTCGCCGTTTGCGCAATTAACATAAATAACAATTTCTTTTTTAGGTATGCTTCGCGTTGTAGAGATACCAGCTTCTTCAATTGAATCACAAGTATTTTCGCTATTAGCGACTTTCTGTACTGCTGCTTTTTCTACATTAGTAATTTTCTTAACCCATTTACTTCCCCATTCAGCATAAAGCTTAGGGAATTGATCTTTTGTATAGTCATTATATGCATATTCATTAATAGGTTTTGCTGAAGATATATTGCTTTTATCTCCGATTTTATTATTTGATTTTGTCTCTGAACCAATATTAGCGAAGAGCATTATTGGAATACCTAAGATGATAACCCATAGTAAAAGATTAAAAAGTTTAGTACGTATCTTTGAGTTTTGAGACGAAGATATTTCTTGTGAGCTGCTGGAAAGGTTGCTCTTATTACTTAACATATCAGGTAAAGGCGGAGGCGTTGTTCTTGATGCATTTGTTTTAAGAAATGGGTTTCTAAGATTTTCTATAGGAAAACCGCAGTGAGGACAACTTTTAGCTTGATCACTAATTTCTTTCTTACATTCTGGGCATGATATTAAAGCCATTTTTCCCCCTTTAATAAATTAAATATAAATTTGTTTTTGATATTTAATATTTAAAACTTAGGCATACTAGTTGATGAAATTCATAAATACTTAAACCTATATTACCTAAGAACTATATATAAAACACAAAAAAGATCAGATGCTGAAAGACAAAATCACATTTCAACCTTTTCATAACCCCACCTTTATAAACCCCACTTTAACAATCACTTAACTATTATTTATTCTTACTTTTTAATGATCTAAATTAAAGCAAATGTCATTTTGTGTGCTTGACTGCAAAAGGGTTGGGCACTATTCTTTGCCTGCTGGCCACATTGCCAGCCGGCTTTGACAGGCTGAATATTATCTCCCGCATCAGAGTTATTCCTTCTGAGGAATAGTCTTGTGTGGTGTGCCACTCGTCTCTTTCCCGTAGCGGTAGGACGGGAGAGGGACACCTACGGGTGTGCTAGTTTGAGATAATACTAGTCTGTCAACCTTCTTCCGTTCTGCCACCATAATTCTATAAATGTCTGGCAGAACTCCCTATAAAAAGGAGTTGGCTTTGTACATCCATTATTTCTTGGCAGCCGTTGCCAAAAGCTATAACGACACCACTTAAAAATTTAAAGCAGCTTGATGACCTATAGGGTTTTCAGGCTTTAAGTCATTACGGCTCAAAAAACTTGTATCAACAATAAAACTTGAGATGTGCCAAGCACAGTCTTTAGGGGCTTTGCTGTGCCTTTTTTTCTCCTAGAAAGGACACAGGCTTTTTTTATCTCATTTATATACAACAAAAATTTATTTTTATAACGGTAAAACTATGTCAAATTTTATTCTCCCAACACGTGCTTTAGAAGTTGTAAAAAAAGGAATAAATCTGTTCCATCACGGTGGGTTTCACATGGTCGGTGTCGACAAAATTGTGAAGGAAACCGAAGTGAATAAAATGACATTTTATAATTATTTTCACTCTAAAGAACGCTTCATCGAAATCTGTTTAATCGTACAAAAAGAACGCCTCCAAGACCAAGTGGTTGCACTGGTCGAGTATGACCATGACACAAGCACTATCGATAAACTCAAGAAGTTGTATGTTGTACATACCGACTTAGAAGGCCCGTACTACTTATTATTTAAGGCTATTTTTGAAACTAAAAATAGTTATCCAAAAGCTTATAAAACCGCGGTGAGATACAGAACATGGCTGACCAATGAAATTTATAGCCAGCTTAGATTACTTAAAACCGATGCTTCTTTTACCGATGCCAAACTCTTTTTATATATGATTGAGGGCGCCATTATTCAGCTTTTAAGTTCAGATAAGACAACTCAAAAAGAGAAGATGCTGGAATATTTTCTGCGAGGACTGATTTAACACTACATTTTATTTAAATTAAGACGAAATAAATCGAAAAGTTAATACAGATTGGATGTCTATCTATGAAGCTTTACCTAACATCATAGATAGACACCGACTTTTATTAAGCAGATAAAAACTCTACATATTTAGAAATATCAACGTTGCCACCACTAATAATGATGCCTATACGTTTGCCTTTTAACTCATGCTTTAAATTACGCGCAGCAGCAAAACCAAGACATCCTGTTGGTTCAACGACCATTTTCATTCTTTCAGCAAAAAACTTCATACAGCTAATGAGGTCTTCATCTGTGACTGTCAAAATATCATCAACTTTTTGTTGAATAATAGGGAATGTTAATTTGCCTAAATATTGCGTTTGAGCACCATCGGCAATGGTTTGTGGTGTATCAATATGAACAATTTCTCCCTTTCTAAAAGACATTTGCCCATCATTTCCTAAAGCAGGCTCAACGCCATATATTTTACAGTTCGGAGAAAGCTGGCGAGCAGAGAGGGCAGAACCTGCCAATAAACCGCCACCACCTAAACATACGAACAGGTAATCTAATTCGCCGACTTCTTCAAATAACTCTTTTGCAGCCGTTCCTTGACCCGCAATTACATGTGGATGGTCATAAGATGGAATGAGTGTCAGGCCATTTTTTTCGGCAATCTCTTTACCAATTTTTTCCCGATCTTCGGTATAACGGTCAAATTCAACAATATCGGCGTCGTACTCTCGGGTCGCTGCCATTTTTGCAGCAGGTGCATCTTTAGGCATGATGATTGTTGCTGGAATACCAAGAATTTTTGATGCGAGCGCAATCGCCTGTGCATGATTTCCCGAAGAGAAAGCGACCACGCCAGCTTTTTTCTGAGCTTCATTGAATTGTAAAAGCGCATTTATTGCACCACGAAATTTGAAAGCACCAACTCGCTGAAAATTCTCACATTTAAAGAATACTTCTGCTTTAAATTCATTATTAACAGTACGTGAAGTTAAAACAGGAGTCTTATTTGCAAAACCTTTTATACGTTCAGCAGCGGCTGCGACATCTTCATAAGTGGGAAGGGTTAAATTTTTCATAATTAAACCTAATTCTATTCAATGTTTTCGGATGCAAGATTTGGTATTGCTCAAGGAATACACAAGATAGTAGCCTTGTTTAGATAAAATATATATGTTTAGATAAAATGTCTAATTTTATTTTCTAATGTGATAACAATCAGATATAAGATTTTGATTTACATTAATTTTAAAATTAGATAAAAAGTCTAAATTACTATTACATGCTTCATTCTAAAGTTTGAAATAGTAAGTAAGTCATTTGGAGGAAATACCTTGGGAAATCGTGATAAACATTTGCTAACTCAACTAGATACCATTGCGAAGGGGTTAAGTGAAACGCTATTTCCTTTTTGTGAGGTCGTTGTCCATGACTTAACAAATCCTGAGCATGCCATACTCTCTATACATAACAATTTATCTGGTCGAAAAATTGGAGATCCGGCAACCGAGTTAGGGTTGGCTAGAATCATGTCTCCAGAGTTTCCAAACCTCATTTCAAACTATGCAAACCAGTTTGCTGATGGTCGGCCCGCCAAAAGTACGTCTATTGGGATTAAAGATGAAGAAGGCCAGTATGTAGCCGCTTTATGTATGAATATTGATTTAACCCTATTTAGGGGGATGCAAAGCGCTTTAGAGCAGTTTACTAAAATTGAAACTGACAACATTATTGAAAATTTAGAACCGAATGGTACAGAGGCAATTCGAAGATATATTGACCAATTTGCCTCAAAGCATGCTACGACACCGCGTATGTTAAAACTCAATGAGCGTAAACAATTAGTACATGAGTTAAAAAATAACGGTTTGTTAGATATTAAAAAGGCTGTCGAGACAGTGGCACAACATTTAGGTATATCAAGAGCCAGTGCCTATTTGTATGTAAAAGAAACTTAATAGATTGATCTTATCTATCAAAAAACAACTTGTTTATTCAACATAGCTCATTTAAATAAATGGATAGGGACACAACAAGTATCTCTATAGCCTAATCAAGGAGGTCGTTATTTGAAGTTATTTATTATTATATTTATAGCCATTTTTTCGAGTATTGGACTGATCTGTTTAATCGCGCTACTCAGAAATTTAAAAAGTTATTCACCATCGAGTGATCATGATTATTCATCTTCAACACATCATTTACACGATAATAGTTCTAGTCATCATCATAGCTCTAATTATTCAAATGATTGTTCATCGTCTTCAGACTCAGGGAGTTGCGATGGGGGCGGAGGAAGCGATTAAAAAAAGCCCTTTCATATAAAAGGGCTTTTAGCTATTTAAGGTAAATCAAACCAAATGAATTGGCTGTCTTCAAGTGCATGAATCACGGCGTTATCTTCAAACACTAAAGCATCACCCGCTTTAACTTCTTGATCACCAATACGAATTACACCTGAAATGACATGAACGTAATTTACGCGTTTTGATGTTTCAACAGGAAGTTCATTTCCTTTTTCCAATACAGCAGATTTGACCTCTGCGTTTTGGCGGATGTGCATTGGGGCATTTGCATCGGGACCTGCAATTAAATGCCATTTATTTGGATCTTTACGTGGGTCCAAACTAATTTGTTGGTAATTTGGCTCGGCTTCTTTTACGTCTGGAATAATCCAGATTTGTAATAGATGTACGGGTGTATCAGTGTTATTGATTTCACTGTGCGCCACACCTGTACCAGCGCTCATGAGTTGCCATTCACCAGCCTTAATTTGACCTTCATTTCCCATCGTATCACGATGTGAAATTGCACCATCGAGCACACAGGTTAAAATTTCCATGTTGTCATGAGAGTGCGTGCCGAAACCGTTATGGGCATCAATTCGGTCGTCATTAATCACGCGTAATGCACTAACACCCATATATTTCGGGTTATACCAGTTACCAAATGAAAAGCTATGATAAGACTCTAACCAACCCGCTTTAACATGACCACGATCTTCACTACGATGCAAAAAAGCATTCATGATTTGATCTCCTCAAATTATTATTGATCTCTTGAGGACTATGTTAAACCTGTAGAAACAAGCTAAAAATAGAGTAGATGCAACATATTGTTGCGTTTTTAATATGATGAAATGTCTATAAATATTCGTTTTAAATTTTAGATATAAAGAAAGCCTGCATAAAGCAGGCTTTCTTTTTTTTAAAGATTATTCTAAGAATTTAACAGTAACGCCAGAACGTACTTTATTACCTAAATCGTTAGCATCCCAGTTAGTTAAACGGATACAACCGTGTGATGCAGTTTTAGAAATTAAAGACGGGTTTGGTGTACCGTGAATACCGAATGATTTTTTACTTAAACCAATCCAGATGTTACCTACAGGAGCGTTAGGGCCTGGTGGTAAAGAAAGTGGTTTTAAGTTTTTACCTTGTACGAAGTTCGAAGGTGAATAGCTATACCAAGGGTTACGCGCAACACCAACTACCTTATAAGTACCGGTCGGAGATGGCGTATCAGTACTGCCAATTGTTGCAGGAAATGAGGCAATCATTTGATTGCGGCTATTAAACAGATACAACTGTTTAGCACCTTTATGCGCAATAATTAAATGAATGTCTTCTGGTAAGTCATTGCGTACGTTAGGAACAATAATTTTCTCACCAACTTTTTTGAAGGTTGCTTTCGGGTTTAGTTTCTTTAAGAAACCTTCATCAATATGGAACTTCTCGCCCAACATTTCACTCACGCGAGTGTAATACAAACCTTTCATTTTGGCTTGTAATGCATAGTCAGAAGGAATTGACTCAGCATACGGACCTTTGAGGTCTGCATCAGTAATGGTGTATTCAATAAATGCTGGTTTTGTTTGTTTTGCAACAAGCGCATCCCAAGTTTCTTTAGTAAGTTCACCAGTAGGTGATAAACCATTCATTTGCTGGAAAGATGCAATTGCTTTAAGCGTGTTTTTACCGCTCATGCCATCAATTGCACCCGGTGAAGCATGCGCATTGTTTAGCATGACATGGGCACGTGCATAAACTGGTAATTGACCTTTACCAATATTTTCGTACCACTCAGCATTGTTTAAGCCATCTAATGTCCATGAAACGGCTGGAGCAGAAGTAGCAGTCTTAGATGCTGTTGTTGTTTTAGCTGGCGCTGTTGGTTCTGAAGCAGCAATACCTGAATCGGCATTTGGATCTTCAGCTTTTTGTAAATTTTGTAATGTTGTAGACGCTCGATTTAAGTCATTTTGTTCTTGAGCTGTAATCTGTGTCTGGGCTTGAGCTTGAGTTTGGGCTTTAACAGTTGAAGCAGCATCTACAGCAAGTGGATCAATCGGATCTTCTACAGGAGCAGATACTTTTTTAGGAGTGACTGGTTGCTCAGTTGTTGACGCAGCCAAAGCAACATTAGCAATAATACAACTTAAACTCATAGCGAGTAATGAGCGAACAAACATGTAATTCAACCTTAAGAATTTTCATATAAGCAATAGGGTAAGGAGACTGATCCTAAAGTTTATAAAATCACCGATAACGCAATGTATGCGTATTTAAGTATTGGTGAATTTAATCATTAAAGGAAGATCAATAAACCCGATGTAACATGTTGCAAGTATTGCAGAAAACCGAGCTTCTTGCAGTAGACTTTTGTGTAAATATGCATTTTTTAGTAGATTGACAAGTTTTTTGTATGAAATTGAAATTATAAAAACATTCACCTTTTTGATATGATGCTGCCACATGAAAAAGATAGAGATCGGCAATGACGACACTTAAAAATGATCGTTTCTTACGTGCTTTATTACGTGAGCCTGTAGATACCACTCCAATATGGATGATGCGCCAAGCAGGACGTTATTTGCCTGAATATCGGGAAACACGCTCAAAAGCTGGTGACTTTCTATCTTTATGCAAAAATACAGAGTTTGCTTGTGAAGTAACTTTACAACCTTTGCGTCGCTACGATTTAGACGCAGCAATTTTATTTTCAGATATTTTAACGATTCCAGATGCGTTAGGACTAGGCCTTTATTTTGAAACAGGCGAAGGCCCTAAGTTTCATAAAACGGTTCGTACTGAACAAGATGTAGCAAACTTACCTAAGTTAAATGCTAAATCTGATCTTGATTATGTCATGAACGCAGTAAGCACAATTCGCTCTGCTTTAGGTGGACAAGTTCCACTCATTGGTTTTTCGGGTAGCCCTTGGACACTGGCGACTTATATGGTTGAAGGTGGTTCAAGCAAAGAGTTCCGTTTTACCAAGCAAATGATGTATGCCCAGCCGGAAGTTTTGCATGCGTTGCTTGATCATTTAGCAGATTCAGTCATTGATTATCTAAATGCGCAAATTGATGCAGGCGCTCAGGCCATTCAAATCTTTGATAGTTGGGGTGGGGCTTTAGCACATCGAGAATATGTAGAATTCTCACTGAACTATATGAAAAAGATTATTGCAGGTCTGCAACGTGAAAAAGATGGACGCCGTATTCCTGTCATCGTATTCACTAAAGGTGGTGGTCAGTGGCTAGAGCCAATGATTACAACAGGTGCAGATGCATTAGGTTTAGACTGGACCACACCATTAAATACAGCTCGTACAACTGTAGCAGGCCGTGTTGCTTTACAAGGAAACCTTGATCCGGCTGTTTTATATGGTTCAGCGGCTTCAATTGAAAAAGCAGTGAAAGCCATGCTAGATGATGCTTATGCAAATGGTGAGAAGACAGGCTATGTTGCAAACTTAGGCCATGGCATTACCCAATGGGTAGATCCAGCCCAGCCAAAAATCTTTGTAGATACAGTACATGAGTATAGTGCTAAATATCTAGGATAGTTTTTTGTGCAATATCTCTCTTTAACCTTTCAATTTATTGGCAAGGCTGTTTCGGCAGCCTTGTTTGGTATTTTGCTTTTAATTGCTTTTGCTTTAACCGCGCCGATGGGAAGCCATGAATATATGGGTTTTTATCGTTATGATTATTTACTCATCTATGCGCTCATTATTCAGATTTGCCTGTTGTATTTAAAGCTTGAGTCTTGGCAAGAAGCCAAGGTCATTGCTTTATTTCATATCATGGCAATGGTCATGGAAATCTTTTTGACACACCCTGGCATTGCTTCATGGCAATATCCGCAGCCTGCTGTGTTTAAAATTATTACTGTGCCTTTATTTGCAGGCTTTATGTACTCGGCTGTAGGTAGCTTTTTTGCTCGCTCAATCCGTTTATTTCAAGTTTCTTTTGAAAAACTTCCAAGTTTTGGAAGTATGCTTTTTCTCGCATTTTTCTCATATATTAATTTTATGAGTAAATTTTTTATACCAGATATTCGCTATATTTTATTTGCTTTTAGTGTTTATATTTTCTGGAAAACTACACTTTATTTTCAAATAAATGAACGTAAGTTTAAAACTCCAATGCTCCCTGTGTTGGTGACACTCGCATTCATAATTTGGGTTGCTGAAAATATTAGTACATTTTATAAAATTTGGGTTTATCCAAGTCAGATCAATGCTTGGCATATGGTGGGATGGGGTAAACTTGGTTCATGGTATTTATTATTACTACTAAGTTTAGTATTAGTTCTTAAAATATTAGGTCATCGAGATAATCAAGGTAATTGGAATTTAAAATAAAAATTTCCTTTTTACTTTTTATCATATTATTTAATTTTTAATTGCTAAATGACAAGCATATCGCTATCTTTGAAGGGTGTAACAATAGTTACACATAACAATACATAAGAAACAATCAATAATGATTTTGGAGATATACATCTATGTTAAAAAAATTAGCTTTAGCTGCTTTGTTAGCAGCTGGTTCAAGTGTTACTATGGCTGATAACGATGTAGGTTGTGGTGTGGGTACGCAAGTATGGGCTGGCCAAAAAGGAGTGGTGCCTAAAATTCTTGCTGCAACAACAAACGGTATTTTTACTAACCAATTATTAGGTATTACTTTCGGTACTTTAGGTTGCCGTCAAGGCGGAACAGTAACAGCTCAAGTTGTTACCTTCACAAATGAAAATGCAGAAGCTTTAGCGCGTGATATGGCTGTAGGCCAAGGTGAAAGCCTGAACGTACTTGCTGAGTTAATGCAAATTAAACCACAAGACAAAGACCGTTTCTTCAAAGTTTCAAAAGCAAACTTCGGTGAAATCTATTCAACAAACAACCAAAACACACTTCAAGTATTAGCATCATTACAAAACGTAATGGCTAAAGACGAAGTTTTAAAAGCTTACGTATAAGTTTGAAATTGAAAACCCTGCCATTTGGCAGGGTTTTTCTTATATTTAATGATAAAAATTGATGAGCTTAATGAAATCGGTTGCTTTAATTTTTGCCTCATTGGCAGTTAATATTGCGTATTCAGCAGAAATAAATCCATCTATTCAAAACTATTGGTCTATTGCAGAACAAAAAAAATTAGATCAAGACATTACATGGCAACGGCTCATGTATGCCAATAAAAACCAGAAGAGTGAAGTAAGTTATTCAGGTTATTTTATTGCTGCAAATGGGAAAAATAATTTAAAAGAAGAACAGAAAGCTGATATCGCTGCATTATTTACACCAGCCCCAGACAACCAGTCAATACGTTGTAAATTTCCGGCACGTAGTCAGTGGCTTATAAAGCAATTAGGCATTCAGGAAAATGAATTGCCGCAAGTAAAATGTTCAGAGTTTGAAAACTGGATTGGCCAGATTAAGCCTTATAAAGCGACTTTAATTTATGCGACTGACTTTATGGGCAATCCAAGCTCAATGTTTGGACATACCTTATTGCGTTTAGACCCTAAAGATCAAAAGCAGTTAAACCTCGTTTCTTACGCTGTAAATTATGCGGCCACTGTCGCAGGCAATGACAACTGGTCATATGCTTGGAAAGGCTTAACAGGGCAGTATCCGGGTGAATATTCACTTATGCCTTATTATCGTAAGGTAAAAGAGTATGGTGATTTTGAAAGCCGTGATTTATGGGAATATGAGTTAAATCTATCTCCTGAAGAAACACGTTTTTTGGTGAGCCATATTTGGGAAATGCAACATGTGAGCTTTCCTTATTACTTTGTAAGTGACAACTGTGCCTATCGGTTACTGGGCTTAGTCGATTTAGTTAAACCTGAGTCTCATCTACAAGAAAAGTTTAATTATGCTTCCATTCCAATGGAAACCATTAAAGCGATGCAACAGCAAGGACTCACCAAAGCTCCTGTTTATCGACCCGCTTTAGAAACTCAATTATTGGCCCAAGCTCATCAACATGGTGCGTCTTTAGCAAAAGTTGCTCATCAAGTAGCAATGAAGCCAATTCAACAGTCTACAGAAACACTTAAATCATTTAGCCCATCAGATCAGGCCAAAATCCTTGAGATGGCTTACGATGATTTATATCTACAATTTATTGGTCGCAAAGTTGAAGAAAGCTTTGCCCAGCCACAGCTTAGACAGCTTTTAGCACTACGAAGTCAGATTGATTTAGATAAACAGCGCCAAGAACCTAAACGACCTTCTACCGAGCCAACACAAGGCCATAATGCACGTAATGTTTCGCTAAAACTGGGCGAAGTGCAAGGTGACAAGTTTATCGAGATAGGTCATAGACAGGCTTATCATGACTTAATAGATCCTCAAGGCGGATACCGTGCCGGTACTCAATTATTATTTTTAAATGGTAATGCGCAGTGGCGTAACGATCATCTAAAACTTGAGCATCTTGATCTGTTAGAGGTGAACTCCTATAACCCGATTCAACCATTTAAAACACCGCTGACTTGGGGATTTAACTTAGGTTGGCGTCAGGAAGCGGTTCATGACGGTGTTTATAGTGATGAAAAGCAGCATGGCGTCGCGAGTTTTAATGCTCAGGTTGGTTACAGTCTTGCAGATTATGAGCGCAAACATATTTGCTATGGGCAGGTACAAACTTACGTCCAAGCGGGTTCAAATTTAGATAAAGGTTGGCGTGTAGGAGTAGGGCCGACATTAGGGTGTATGAATCAGTGGTTTGAAAAGTTTAACTCAGTGGTGCAAGTGGAGTTGCCATATTGGGAAGACAAAAACCAATGGAACTTACGTTTAAATACACAGTGGCAATATGTCATTAATAGCAATAATGCTATTCGGCTTAATTGGGATTATGAAAAACAGAATCATCTGGACTGGATGAAATCAAGTCTTGGATATGTTTGGTTCTTTTAAATCATATATTCATAAAAAAGAGAGAAATAGATGAAGACTATTTCTCTCTTTTTGTTTTAGAGAAAAATTATTTCTTTATTGCATTTAGCACAGCATAAGCTGCTTTAATGCGTTCTTCATTTGGAATGCGTTTATTGGTTAACATGACTAAACCAATATTTTCTTTAGGTATAAATACGACATAGGTTCCGAAACCATTGGTTGAACCAGTTTTGTGGTACATCTTAACTGAAGGTTCTTTTGAAATAGCAGTCACTTTATTAGGTTTCATCACAATCTGTTCTGAATTACTGTCTAATAAAGTTTGTAACGTTGCCGGATAAGCAAACTCTTCCCAACCGAGTGCCTGATACATGCTATTTACTTGATAGCGACCTTGATGTGTCTCATTAATTGCACGTTGAATATTTGCCGGATATTTCTGTGGGTTCAGGTTGGCATGAATAAAGCTCAGCATGTCGGGTAGGGTCGATTTGACGCCGTATGCTGGGGCATCGAGTGGACCAGGGTTAACTCGAATTGGCTGATTTTCTTGGTTATAGCCAAATGCATAGTTTTGCATCTGAGTTTTAGGCACATTGATATAGCTATGTTTTAAGCCAAGGTCCGGAAAAATCGTTTTTTCCAAGACCTGACTAAAAGGCTGTTTCATTGATAAACCAACTATTTCCCCAAATAGGCCAATACTTGGGTTTGAATATTGTCTATATTCACCGATTGGGTTTTTAGGTTTCCAATCTTTAAAAAAAGTTAAAACCTGTTGATCTGTTTGTACTTCATCTGGGAATTGCAAGGTGAGGTTACCACTTGTATAGGTGGCAAGTTGAAGTAAATTGACCTGATCAATTGGGGTGTTTTTTAACTCTTTCCAGTATTTGCCCGGCGTATCATCAAAAGAGATTTTTCCTGTATTTTTTGCATAAGCACCTGCCGTTGCAGTAAATAATTTACTGACAGAACCTAGCTCAAAAATGGTATTGCTATTTACAGCTTTTTTATCTTGAACGGATTGTAGGCCATAATACGTTTCATATTTTTTATTGTTTTGAATAATACCTACCGCCATACCCGGTACATTATATTTTTCTAATAAGGGTTTAAAATTTTGATCTACCAATTGTTTAATTTCTTGGTCTTTAGAAGTATTGCCCGCATAAATTGAGGTATTAAAAATAAAAAGAGAAGGTAAAAGTAAGTAAGAAATTTTTTTAAATCGCATGATTCGCTCATAAATCATTTAAAAAGAAAGATGCGTACTTTTATAACAAAAATCATCTAATTTAATTGTTATGTTTTATAGAGTTGGATTGAAGGTTTATAGCGTTCAGCTATAAAAAAAGCCCAACATTGTCGGGCTTTTTGCAGTAAAACTATATTAGTAGCTTTCTGGTACAGCACTTAAAAATTCACGGCGTGCTTCTTTATCGGTTTTAAAATCTCCGACAAATGAAACTGTACGAGTAGTAGATTCCTGTTTACCTACACCACGCATCATCATGCACATATGTGCAGAGTCAATGACTACAGCAACACCACGAGCGCCAGTGACTTCTGCAACAGCTTCAGCGATTTGCTGAGTTAAGTTTTCCTGAATTTGCAAACGACGAGCAAACATCTCGGTAATACGTGCAAATTTAGACAAGCCAAGCACTTTGCCTTCTGGTAAATAGGCAACATGAACACGGCCATAGAATGGAAGGAGATGGTGTTCGCAGAGCGAATAAAATTCAATATTCTTCACCAATACCATTTCATGGTTATCTGATGGGAAAACAGCATTATTGGTGACTTCTTCTAAAGTTTTACTATAGCCAGAAGTTAAATATGAAAAAGCTTTAGCCGCACGCACAGGCGTATCTTTAAGGCCGGGACGATTAAGATCTTCACCGACGGCAGTCAGAATATTTGCGTACGATTGCTGCATTGACATAAGACGTATAAATTTACTCTATTAGACAAGCTCGGCATTGTATCAGAAACATGCCCTGATGTTCATAAATCCTCACACTATATTTATTTTGGTTTTGCGCAAGCTTAGTAAAAGATGAATAAATTTCATGTTTTTTATCGTTAATAGTCAAGTGGTTGGATATGAAATGTGCGTTTAATATAGGTAAGTTCTAAATGATCGCTTCATGGCATCATATTTGCACAAAAGCATTATTATAAAACATAAGGATAAAACATGTCAGAACGTCCAATCACCTTCTTTTTTCGTGGCGGTCAGCAGCAAGTAGAAAATGTTCTACCCACAATGACGGTTTTACAGTTTCTACGAGAATATACCCAAACTGGTAAAACTAGACAGACTGGTACAAAAGAGGGCTGTGCTGAGGGCGATTGTGGTGCATGCACAGTAGTGATTGGTGAGTTGGTCAATGACAGCTTGCAATTGCGGAGCGTGAATGCGTGTATTCAGTTTTTACCGACTTTAGATGGTAAGGCTTTATATACAGTAGAAGACCTTCATAGCTTATTGCCTGCACAAGATGGCACGCTTCATCCGGTACAACAGGCGATGGTTGATATGCATGGTTCACAATGCGGTTTTTGTACACCCGGTTTTATCATGTCGTTATGGTCAATGTACGAAAATGAACAACAGCCCCCAAGCAAAGATAAAATCAGTGATTATCTTTCTGGAAACTTATGTCGCTGTACAGGCTATCGTCCTATTTTAGATGCAGCACAAAAAGCTTATGACTATCCACGTGTGGCATTAAAGCGTCAAAAAGTAATTGATGTATTAAAAGAGATACGAGCATTACCAGCATTGCATTTGAATGATCAAAAGCAGCAATTTTTTGCACCCAAGACTTTGCAAGATTTTGCTGCTTTACGTTCACAGTTACCGCAAGCACGGATTGTTGCAGGTAGCACAGATGTCGGTTTGTGGGTCACAAAACAGGGTCGTGATTTGGGTGATATGCTTTATATCGGTCAGGTTGAAGAGCTCAAAAAAATTGTAGTCACAGACCATGCTTTAACAATTGGAGCAAATGTAAGTTTAAGTGATGCACTCATTAAAATTTCAGATTTTTATCCCGACTTTCAAGAATTGCAGCGCCGTTTTGCTTCCATGCCCATTAAAAATGCAGGAACGCTGGGTGGAAATATTACCAATGGTTCGCCGATTGGCGATTCAATGCCAGCATTAATTACGCTAGGTACACGATTGATTTTGCGCGTTGGTGAGCAGACTCGTGAAATTGCTTTGGAAGACTTTTATTTAGACTATCAAAAAACAGCATTACGACTGGGTGAGTTTGTTGAGGCGATTGTTATTCCACTTCGTGAAGGGCAGACGCGTTTTAAATTTGCCAGCTATAAAATTGCCAAACGATTTGAGCAAGATATTTCTGCAGTATGCGCTGCTATTTCATGTGAGCTAGATCTAGATAAGGATAGTGTCGCTCACAATGTGAAAATTGCTTTTGGTGGCATGGCTGCTATTCCCAAACGTGCAAAATATGCAGAAGCCATATTGGAAGGCCAGCAAATTACAGCAGAATTGATCGTTCAGGCACAAGAAGCATTGTCGCAAGACTATCAGCCTTTAGATGATGGACGTGCTAGCTCTGCATATCGTTTACACGTCGCAAAAAACTGTTTACAGCGTTTTTATATAGAAAAAGTCCTGTCTCGGACAATCACTCGAGTAAATGACTTGATTGCTATGGTGGAGATCTGACATGAATCAAAATATTGACTTAAGGGTTTCTAAAAAATCCGCTAAAGCAGGTGATTCGATTCCACACGAGAGCGCGCATTTACATGTGACGGGGCAGGCAACTTATATTGATGATTTACCCGAGCTTGAAAATACGTTGCATTTGGCAGTCGGATTTTCAAGTTGTGCCAAAGGTAAAATCAGTAAGTTTGATTTAGATGCAGTACGTCAGGCCGATGGTGTCCATGCAGTTTTTTCGGCAAAGGATATTGAAGTTGAAAATAATTGGGGACCCATTGTTAAAGATGACCCAATTTTTGCTGAAGAGCAGGTTGAGTTTTATGGACAAGCCTTGTTTGTGGTTGTTGCTGACACTTATCAGCAAGCCCGTCAGGCAGTTCGCTTAGCAAAAATTGAGTATGTACCCGAAACTCCGATTTTAACGATTCAAGATGCGATTAAAAAAGAATCGTGGGTGCTACCGCCTGTTGAATTTAGCCACGGTGACGTTGAACAGGCTTTTGAAAATGCAACACATCATCTTTCAGGGAATATTCAGGTTGGTGGACAAGAGCATTTTTATCTAGAAGGGCAAATTTCCTATGCGATTCCACAAGAAAATCAGAGCTTAAAAGTCTATTGCTCGACACAGCATCCAACCGAAATGCAGTTACTAATTTGTCATGCACTAGGCATGAATATGCATCAGGTGAGTGTGGAAAGCCGTCGTATGGGTGGTGGTTTTGGTGGTAAAGAGTCGCAGTCGGCGCAGTGGGCATGTATTGCATCTTTGGCAGCGCAAAAAACAGGCCGTCCGTGTAAATTACGCTTAGATCGTGATGATGACATGAGTGCTACAGGCAAACGTCACGGTTTTGCTTATGAATGGTCAGTGGCTTTTGATGACACTGGTATTTTGCAAGGCTTAAAGGTGCAACTGGCTTCAAACTGTGGTTTTTCGGCTGATCTTTCTGGGCCAGTGAATGAACGGGCGATTTGCCATATTGGCAACGCCTATTATTTAAATGCAGTTGAGCTACGTAACTTGCGTTGTAAAACCAATACTGTTTCCAATACCGCATATCGTGGTTTTGGTGGACCGCAAGGCATGTTTGTCATTGAAAATATTATTGATGACATTGCGCGTTATTTAGGTTGTGATCCAGTTGAAATTCGTCAGCGCAATTTCTTTGCCGAGCAGCCCGGCGCCGGACGTGACCGTATGCACTATGGGGCAGAAGTTCGTGATAATGTTGCGCCAAAATTAGTAGCCGAACTATTGCAAAGTAGTGATTACGCGAAACGCAAACAGAGCATCCATGCCTTTAATCAGAATAATGACATCATTAAGCGTGGTATTGCGTTAACCCCATTAATGTTTGGTATTTCGTTTAACGCCGTGCATTACAATCAGGCAGGTGCACTGGTCTATGTGTACATGGATGGCACTGTCTCTATTACTCATGGCGGTACAGAAATGGGACAGGGGCTATATACCAAAGTACGGCAGGTTGCTGCACATGAGTTGGGTTTACCAATCGATAGCGTTCGTTTAATTGCAACAGATACTTCTCGTGTGCCAAATACTTCGGCAACTGCTGCATCGAGTGGAGCAGATTTAAATGGTAAAGCTGTTCAAAATGCCTGTATTAAAATTCGTGAGCGTCTGGCAAAACTTGCAGCCGAAATAAGTCAAAGTGAAGCTGAACAAGTCCAGTTTGAAGATAGTATGGTTTCAACAGCGAATGGTCTTTCATGGACATTTCCTGACTTGGTTCAACGAGCATATATGGCACGTGTACAACTATGGGACAGTGGTTTTTATAAAACTCCAGAAATTCACTATGATCAGGTCAACCATTTAGGGCGCCCATTTTTCTATTATGCCTATGGTGCAGCGGTTAGTGAGGTCGCAATAGATACCTTAACTGGGGAAATGAAAGTATTACGTGCTGACATTTTGCATGACGTTGGGCAGTCAATTAATCCTGCAATTGATATTGGGCAAATTGAAGGCGGTTTTGTTCAAGGGATGGGGTGGCTCACGACAGAAGAGTTGTATTGGCAGCCGCAGGGTCCACACGCAGGCCGTTTATTTACCCATGCACCTTCAACTTATAAAATCCCGACCAGTGTGGATATACCTCATATTTTCAACGTCAAACTGTTTAATAATCAAAATCAGGCAGACACCATCTATCGCTCTAAAGCGGTAGGTGAACCGCCATTTATGTTGGCATTGTCAGTTTTCTCTGCAATTCGTCAGGCAGTACAGGCGGCTATTCCAGAAAATGCACCGCTCGTACTCAATGCTCCGGCAACTGCCGAAGAAATTTTACGTGCAATTGCTATTGGACGGGGACAAGCTTTGGCAGATCGCCCACAAGCTAGAATGTAGAAGATTATGCAACATTTACAATGGTGGACTGATTTTGTAGCTTGGCAAGCCGATGCGTTGCCTATGGTATTGGTCACAGTGGTCTGTGCTGATGGTTCTACACCACGAGAAGTTGGTGCAACGATGTTGTTGCGGTTTAATTTACAACAGCAATGGCAGCAGTCAGATACGATCGGTGGGGGACATTTAGAGTTTCAGGCAATTGATATTGCTAAAGCAATGTTAAGTGAAACGGGAACTTGTGTGAGGCATATTGAACGTTTTAACCTCAGTGCTCGGCTTGGGCAGTGTTGTGGCGGAGTAATGTGGTTATTGTTTGAAAAAATATTACCTGCTGAAATTGCGTCGGATTTGTCTGGAAGTTTGCAAGCATGGCGAGCTGGAAAGCATATATCGCGTAACGTCTCACATCAATATGCATCCATTTGGCAAATTATGGATATGGAACAACAACCAAGTTTCGAGTTACATTCTGACAGTAGTGAGCAATGGCAATTTAGCCAGCAGATTCAACCTTATGCCATGCAAGTGTTGATTTGTGGTGCAGGTCATGTGGGTGAAGCAATTGTTCGTTGCTTATTGCCTATTGGTGTGAGGGTGAAATGGATTGATCCGCGTGATGATATTTTCCCATCCGATTTACTGGAACAGGTGCACTGTATAACAACTGATACCTTAGACGCCGAGATCGAGCATTTTGACCGTTCAGGTGCAGTTTTAATTTTAACGCACGATCATCAATTAGATTTGCAATTGTGTTTTATGGCCTTAAAACCTATGGCAAAACCATTTGCTTATGTTGGGATGATTGGCTCAAAAAGTAAAAGGGCTATTTTTGAAAAACGTATGCAGGTGCGAGGTTATACTCAGGAAACATTACAACGTTTGGTTTGCCCGATCGGGATAGAAGGGATTTCATCAAAACAACCTGCAACGATTGCCATTGCAGTAGTTGCTCAATTATTGCAGGTATTTGATGTAAAAAAATGATCCCAAAGGATCATTTTTTTTGTTCGAACTTAGGATTTTTTTCTGCACGTTTAAGCAGTACGAGAACGGCACCTGTACCACCTTGGTTTTCAGGGGCACTTACAAAAGCCAAAACATCACGATGCTGACGTAGCCATCCGTTGACATAGGTTTTTAAGACCGCTTCTGGGCCTTTACCATGCACAATTTTGATGACATTTTGATTTTCATCTTTTGCCATCTGGATGATTTGTAAAACTGCGTCACGTGCTTGTTCAATGGTACAGCCGTGTAAATCTACAGCTTCAAACCAACGCATCTTGCCTGCTTTTAAGTCTTCAAAAACCTTATGTTGAAGGGTCGCTATACGATAGCTTAACGTTGCTTGGCTTGCGACCGGATTTAAAGCAGCTTGTGTATCTGATAGCTCGGCATGTTCGGTATCACGACCACCTTCGGCAGCTGCACGTTTTGCCAAAGTTTGTGCATCGACTTTTTTGGCACGAGGTGTTTTTACATCGGCAATATTACTATTGTTGATGCGTTTTACACCTGCAACAGCCTGTTGAAACAGGTATGTATCTTCCAATTCTTCAGTCTCAGCCTGAGATTTTTTAGACTCAGGCTGATTTGCGATTTTGCTTGAATGAGGATTGGAGATTTGCTTTTTAAATTGCTTCAATAACTTTTGTTGCTCTTTAGAAAGCGATGAATCTTTATTACTCATATATCTTCATTAAACCGTTTGAGGTTGTCCAAAAAGAGCAGTAAAAGCTTGATCTGGACGTGGTTGTTTCATAAAACTTTCGCCAACCAAGAAACTGTGAATATCATGCTCTTGCATCATACGCACATCATCTGGTGTCGCAATGCCACTTTCAGTGATCAGTAAACGTGAGGACGGAAGTAATTTTTTCAAGCGGATAGACGTATTTAAATCTACATCAAACGTTTTTAAATTACGGTTATTCACACCTAGTAAACATTGCTCAGAAAGTTTTAAGGCACGCTCTAACTCTTCTTCGTCATGAACTTCAACCAATACATCAAGTTGATGTTCAAACGCTGTTTTAGACATTTCTTCGAGTTGCTGGTCAGACAAACAAGCAACAATTAATAAAATACAGTCAGCATGCAAAGCACGTGCTTCAACTACATTATATGGGTCGACTAAAAAGTCTTTACGTAAAGCAGGTAGGGCACAATGATTGCGGGCAATCGCAATATTTTCATCTGCACCCTGAAAGAAATCCACATCAGTCAGTACTGATAAACATGCTGCTCCAGCGTGTTCATATTGCTGAGCAATTTCAGCAGGATTAAAGTCTGCGCGAATGATCCCTTTTGATGGAGATGCTTTTTTAATTTCAGCAATCACACCCGGACGTTTATGTTGTAAAGCATTTGCAAAGCCACGTACTGGAGTCGCTGCTTTTGCAAGCTCTTCTACATCTTGCAAATTACGTTGTTTTAAACGTGCAGCAAGTTCCTCATGTTTACGGTCAACAATTTTACCTAAAATGGTATTTTGAATATTAATCATGAGAAGTCCTTAATCTGCCTGAGATTGTTTTAATGTTTTAGTAAATTCAGCTAAAACACTCATTTTCTCTAATGCTTGCCCGCCGTAAATAATATCTTGCGCAAATGTAACAGCCTGAGCATAAGTTTTGGTAATGCCTGCTACATAAATACCTGCGCCTGCATTAAGCGCAATCATGTTTGCAGCTTTTTCACCAATATCAGATTTATTTTTGCTTAAAGCATCTTTAATGAGCTTTAGACTCGCCGATGCATCAGCAACCACTAAACCATTTAATGTTTGTGACTCAATTCCGACATCTTCCGGATTAAGTGTCCACTCAGTAACTTCGCCATCTTTGAGTTCGGCAACAGTGGTAGGTGCTGCAAGACTAATTTCATCAAGACCATCTCTTGAATGAACAACCATAACGTGTTCAGCACCGAGTTGTTTCATCACTTCTGCAATCGGGCGACAAAGTTCATCTGAAAATACACCAATGACAAAGCGCTTTACCCCAGCCGGGTTGGTCAGTGGGCCAAGTAAATTAAAAATACTACGAATACCAAGTTCACGACGTGGGCCAGCAGCATATTTCATGGCTTTGTGGTGGTTTGGTGCAAACAAGAAACCTACACCCATTTCACGGATGCAGCGTTCGGTTTGTTGCATATCTAGATCAAGATGAATACCTGCCTGCTCAAGTAGGTCTGATGAACCCGATTTACTTGAAACGCCACGGTTACCATGTTTTGCAATGGTCGCACCTGCTGCTGCAATAACAAAGCTAGACGCTGTAGACACGTTAAATAAATTTTGTCCATCACCGCCAGTTCCCACGATATCTACTAAATGTTTGATATCACTCACATCGATCTTGATCGCAAATTCACGCATGACACGTGCGGCTGCCGTCATTTCGTCAATGCTTTCACCTTTCATGCGTAGGCCCATCATTAAAGCACCAATTTGTGCCTCGGTTGCCTCACCTTGCATGATGCTGCGCATAATTTCTTCCATTTGAGGCTGAGTCAAATGAATGTTCTTGGTAATGTGGTTAAGCGCCTGTTGGATATTCATAGTCATGATTTACAGCATTAATGATTAAAATTTTTAGGTGAAGTTGATCGAGTGTGGGAGGTTCGGCCTATTGCGTTCCATGATTCACTAGCTAGGGGAGCTATGTTAGCAGAAAATAATCAAAGATTTTTGCTGTTCGATAAGAGAATTAAAAATTTTGATTAGAGAAGGTTTTGAATCTATTCATAAACAAAATTTATTTATTGAAAAAGGTTTTAGTTTGTTGTGAGTTTTTATGATAAATAATTAACCATTTGGTATATCTTAAACATAAATATATCTAGAAAAAATGTGTATAAATCAAACAAATAAAAGTGGATATAGTAGGGCGATCTTTATTTTGTCTACTAATAAATATGTATTTAAATAACTTGAAATATGTAGGGGCTTTAAAAAATAAGCGCTCATTTATTTTTGTATTTGTTGCACTGTTTCATCCGTTAGAAAGTTATGCACAAGAAGCTGTAGAGCAACCACAAAACCAAGCTAAAGCAGATAAAGTAGTTCGTGTTGCAGTGACAGGATCTCGAATTTCAAAAGCACAAAAAGATGGCCCGACCAGTGTGACCGTCATTACCGCAGCCGATATTGAAAAACAAGGTTTTAGTAATGCATTTGATGCACTCAATAACCTGACGCAGAACACAGGTTTTGTACAAGGTGCCGATTATGGAAATACGTTTACGCCTGCGGCTAATGCCATTAGTTTACGAGGTCTGGGACCCAATCATACTTTGACTTTAATTAATGGACATCGGGTTGCAGACTATCCTGTGCCTTATGATGGCTCTGTCAATTTCGTAAACTTAGCCAATATTCCAACTGCTATTATTGACCGTATTGAAATATTAAACGGTGGTGCTTCTGCAATTTATGGTTCAGATGCAATTGCAGGTGTGGTGAATATTATTCTGAAAAAGAAAACAGACGGCACACAATTTAATATCAAGGCAGGCGGAACCAAAGAAGGCGGTGAAAATTTACGTTTACAACTGAGTGGTAGTAAAACTTTAGACAAGCTTAGTCTCGTTTATGGAGTTGAACTCAGTGGTCGTGAACCGATATGGGCAGCCGATCGGGATTTTATGAAGAGCCGAACTCGTTTGGGGGAGAAACCTGACACGATTGTGGGTCGGAAAAATGCCGATACTGGTAAATACCTTTCAATTGGAGGGTGTCAGGCCTTTAATGGTTTATTTAACGGATCAGTCAATAATATAGGACAAGCAGGGGCGGACAATTGTGCCAGTGGTTTGGCACGACCAACCTATTGGACTGTTCAAACTCAAAATCGCAGTCAAAATGGTTATCTCGGTTTAGACTATGAGTTAAATGATAAAACTCAATTATTTGCAGATTTTTTGATTGGGGCAAATCAAATTGAAAACAATACCCGTAGTCCGATATGGACCTCTTTAGGTGCATCGAGTGGTTATTTTCTAAATCAAGATTCGGGAAATTATGAAATTTGGAATCGTCGTTTTGCGCCTGAAGAATTAGGTGGGGTAGAACGAATAAATAAAAAATGGAAAGAACTTTCTTCGAACTTAAATTTTGGAATTCGAGGCGATATTGGGGAGACGAGCTGGAGTTATGAAGCAGCCTATAATGGTTCCATCTATACTAGTCAGCTACACCGCCAAGGCTTATTACGTTCGAATGTTGATGAATATTTCTTAGGTCAGCAACTTGGTACAGATGCAGATGGTATTCCTATTTATTCACCTCGCTTAGATCGTTTAAGTCGACCACTCACAGCAAGTGAATTTGAAAGCATTTCGGGCACAACAAAAGAAAAAGATAAGTCGTGGGCGCAAAGTTTAACCTTAAGCGCGAATGGTGACGTATTTAAGCTACCTGCAGGAACTGCCAAACTTGCGGCTGTGGCTGAAATTGGGCGTCAAGGCTTCTCGATTAAGCCAGATGAGGCGATCGAAAATGGTGAATATTATAATTTAAGCTCTAGTGGCGAATATGGAGGAACGAGGACCCGCCAAGCACTTGGCGCAGAATTATTCTTACCTTTAGCAAAACCATTAAATTTAACCTTGTCTGGACGTTATGACCGTTATGCTTTATCAGATAACAGCATTGATAAGCTAACTTTCGGTTCGGGTCTCGAGTTTAGACCACATCCAACTTTATTAGTGCGCGGTAACTATGCGACCAGCTTTCGTGCACCAGATATGAACTATCTGTTTTTAAATAAACAAAAAGGTTATTTCCCAAGTACAACGGATTATTTACGTTGTAGCCAAACGGGACAACCTTTAGATAAATGTAGCTTTAAAGATTACGCACCTGGGGCGAACTACACTTTAACCGGAAACAAAGAGCTGAAACCTGAAGAGGGTAAATCTTATGGTGCAGGTTTTGTTTGGTCACCCACCAATAAATTTGATATCAGCGTCGATTACTGGGATATCAAAATTGATAATCTTGTGACGAATTTAAGTGCGGACAAAATTCTACGTTTGGAAGCAGATTGTCGTTTAGGCAACCAAGATATTAACTCTGCGGCCTGTATCGATGCTTTGGCACGTGTAGAGCGTAACCCTGCAAATGCAGTTGTCGATCCAAATGTGATTAAGAATATTAATATCGTTCCGATTAATGCAGCATCAGACCATACCCGCGGGATTGATTTCACTAGTAGATGGCGCTGGAAAACAGACAGTTTTGGTAACTTTCTCTGGACGGTAAATTATAGCCGTGTACTAGAACATGAATATCAGCAATCAAAAGATGGCGAGAAAGATGATTACTTAAAAGATTTAAGTATTCCTGATTGGCGTGACCGTTTTAATACCAGTCTCAGCTGGAGCTATGGTGATTGGGCTTCAACAGTATTAGTTAATCGTTATGGCAAAATTCCAAATGGTAACCAAACTGCCTATTTAAGCCCAACGTATTTGGTGAACTGGAGTGGTACTTATCAAATCTCTCCAAAAGCTTCTGCTTCAATCATTATTAATAACTTGTTTGACAAAGTGAAACGAGATGACACAGGCGGTTGGCCGTATTATCCGGTAGGATCATATTCACCATTCGGCCGTCAAGGTTGGTTGGAGTTTAACTATAAATTTTAAGAATGATGTATGGATGCAGCGAAGTGGTACAGCAATTGCTGCATCTTTTTATTTAAAACTACAGAGGATAAAACCCCTTATGCTGGTCAAGCCTTCATTTAAAAAAAGATTGCTACTTACAACATTATTATCTTTATCGGCAACACAGATTTTTGCATCGAATAACAGTGAACAAATCCCGATTGGTAAATTACCCGAGTGGGTTGTACCAGAATCTTATGATTTAGATTTTAAGATTGATCCCGCACAAAAAGGCTATACCGGTAAAACTACTATTCATTTAAAACTGGCTCAAGCCACAGATCACCTCTGGATTCATGGTAAATCTTTGACGGTGAAAGAGGTGAATATCACATCGGCAGAGGGCGTCAAAACCAAAGCAAAATATGAGCAAGCCTCCGAGGTCGATGGGGTGAGTAAAATTAAATTTGCCAAGACCTTGCCCGCAGGCCAGTATCAACTCGTTCTAGATTTTAATGCGGCGTACGATCAGCAGCTCGACGGTATTTATAAAATTGAGTTTGAGGGTAAACCTTATGTGATGACTCAAATGGAAGCAATTAGTGCACGCCAGTCATTCCCATCATTTGATGAACCACGTTTTAAAACGCCGTTTAATATCCGTTTGACGATTCCAAGCAAATATTCAGGTTTTGCCAATACCCAACAAACATCTGAGCAAGCAGAGAAGTCAGGTTGGAAAACGCTCAGTTTTGCACAGACAAAACCACTGCCAACCTATTTACTTGCATTGGCTGTCGGACCGTGGCAATTACAAAAAGGGCCTGATATTGGAGCAACTTCATGGCGTAAGCAGCCGATCCAGTTACGTGGTATTGCACCCGATGCTAAAGCTGAAAAAATGCAGCATGCTTTATCTGAAACACCAGCTATTTTAAAAACTTTAGAAGATTATTTTGCCTTTGGTTATCCATTTGACAAGCTCGACTTGCTTGCAGCCCCAGACTTTGCTGCCGGAGCAATGGAAAACCCAGGGCTAATTACTTTTAGAGATTATCTAATGTTGTTAGATAAGGACTCACCAGTCTCTTTTGTACAGAATTCATTTAATGTCAATGCACATGAGCTCGCACATCAATGGTTCGGTGATGTCGTCACGATGCCATGGTGGGATGATTTGTGGCTAAATGAATCTTTTGCCACATGGATGCAAAGTAAAATTACTCAAAAATTACATCCGGAATTTAACGCTGATTTAGAGCGTATTTCAGACACCGCAGATGCGATGAAAAGTGATAGCTTGGTAAGTGTACGCCGTATTCGCCAGCCTATTTTAAGTAATGCCGATATTCAAACCGCTTTTGATGGTATTACTTACCAAAAAGGTGCAGCTGTTTTAAATATGTTTGAAAGCTATTTGGGTGAAGAAAAATTCAAACAAGGGGTGCGCAATTATATTAATAAGCACCAATATGGTAATGCGACAGCTAATGATTTAATTAGCGCTTTAGCAGAGCAATCTGGACAAGGTGAGCGCTTTACTAGAGCGATGAAAAGTTTCCTTGATCAACCGGGTGTACCTTTACTCAATACTTCACTACAGCAAGAAGGCAATAAAGTCTTTTTAAATGTGAAGCAAAGCCGTTACTTACCTGTGGGTTCAAAAGGTGATGCAAGAAGCCTGTGGGGTGTACCATTATGTGTACGTTATGAAGTTCCAAATGCAGGTAGTAAAGTGCAATGTGAATTGGTAGACCAAGCAGAAACCAAGATTGAACTCAAAGGTGCCAGCCTTGGCAGTTGGTATATTCCAAATGCAAATGCGGCGGGATACTACCAATTTAGTTTGCCACAAAAAGAATTTGCTCGTCTGACTGCTGCCACAGAAAAGCTTTCTAATACTGAACAGTTGGCCTATGCCTATGCAATTTCAGCTGCTTTTAACCATGGGGATATTAATTTATTGGCTGTCGTAGATGCTGCGAAGAAATTTGCCAATTCAAATAGTCGACAAATTAGTACAGCGCTGTTTTCCCAGTTAAGTACCATTCATCGTCATGTATTGAAAACAGAAGCTGAACGTGAACATTTTAGAAAAGTTTTGGCAAATTTATATTTACCTAAATTAAATCAGTTGGGTTATGTCAGTAAAACAGGTGAATCAGCTGAAGACAGTTTATGGCGTAGTGAGTTAGTTAGATTTCTTGCTTTAGATATTCAAGTTCCTGAAGTTCGTACACAACTGTTAAAACAGTCAGATGCTCTATTTGCTCAAAAGCAGCTTAATTTTGCGCAAGTAACACCTGAATTATTGCCAACCATTTTAGCTGTACGTGTACAAGAAAAAGGTCAACCAGCTTTTGACCGATTGTCTGGAGAGTTACAACACGTGACTCAACCAACACAACGTCTAGCAATCCTTACAGCCTTAGGCTCGGCAAATCAAGAAGCAACACGTCAACAAGCCCGTCAGTTGATTTTGAACCCGCGTGTTAAAGTTGGTGAAGTTCGTACCGTAGTTAACTCAATCAATAATTATGGAGATGAACAAGGCGGTTTGTGGTCTTGGTTTAAGGTAAATCATGAGGCAGTGTTTGATCGTTTAGGTAAGTCTTCGGCTGGGCGTTTTCCTGCAATGTTTAGTGGGGCAGCATGTACCCAACAACAAGCGGCACAGTTAAATGACTTTTTTGCACCACGAACTAAAGAGTTGGTTGGGGTGGAAAGAGGATTGAAACAGACTAAAGAGCGTATTCAACTCTGCGAATCGCTGGTAGCAAAACAAGATGGATCAATTGTGCAACAGTTACAGTTGTGATTGATTCAGCTATAAAAAAGCCAACTGATCATAGTTGGCTTTTTTATTCAGGGTTCTTATTAAATTACTTTTAAAACAAACTATTTAAAGCTGACTTATGCGTAGATGTCTAAAAAGTTTTTAAAGATTTGATGGCCATGTTGACTCAAAATGGATTCAGGATGGAATTGTACGCCTTCAATAGGAAGTGTCTTATGTTTAACGCCCATAATTTCTTCCATTGAGCCATCTGCTTCATTGGTCCAGCATGTTACTTCAAGGCAGTCGGGTAGCGTTTCCTGATCAATGACCAACGAGTGATAACGAGTTGCCGAGAATGGGCTAGGCAGATTACTGAAAATACCTTTATTGCTGTGGTACATATCAGATAAACGTCCGTGCATTACCGTTTTGGCTCTTACAATTTTTCCGCCAAAAGCTTGCCCGATACTTTGATGGCCTAAGCACACGCCAAGCAAAGGTATTTTTCCGGCAAAGTGATTAATTGCAGGAATTGAAATACCAGCTTCACTTGGAGAACATGGGCCAGGGCCAATTACGAGGTATTTAGGTTGCCATCGTTCAATATCCTCTAATGTGACTTGATCATTGCGAACTACTTTTACTTCCTGATTCAACTCGCCAAAATACTGGACGATGTTGTAGGTAAAAGAGTCGTAATTGTCGATCATTAGAAGCATTTTAGATTCAACTCACTAATAAATAAAAGGATTTTATTTTGATGCGGTTTTTATACTCAATTTAGTACCCAAGATTGCTAAAGTACTCATGTATAAAATAAAGCCACCATCAATAGATGGCTACTATATCAGAATTTTTATATTCTTCGACTTTATCTTTTACATAGAAGCATACCAAAATAAGTACTTCTAAATTAGATGTTTAGTCATTTAAATATAATAGATGAAATTAAAAGCGGATTTTCAATATGTAAAGCAAGCCTTTGACCTGTCTGGCAAGACTGTAAATATAAATCAAATGCAGAAGTAACACTGGGATCAATTGAAGCTTGCATCGCAAAGATTTGTTTTAGTTGTTCAACATAACACATAAGGAATTGAACAATGCTATCGAAACTATTAAGACTCCGTAAATTACTTTGAAAGTTTTTTAGATACGATAAATCTGGAGGAGTATGTAGACAGCACACTTCAACTGTTCCTGGTTCAACTTTATTAAGGTAAGTATTAGACAGTTGTTTTTCAAGAAATGCGCTAATCGGTATTGAATATAATAAGGAATTCACACCATTAAAAATAGAAAATACAATTGTATTTTTATTAATAAAATCTATAGGTAATCCTTCATATAATCTTCTATTTATTTCCTCAGCAATTATATCTATTTGTTTAATCTTTTGTTCTTCAATAGAAATATCAGCGAATCGCTTCATTATTCTGTTTATAAATACAACATCACCTGTTCCCGAAATTGCACCTCTGCACCATAACTGTATTTTATTTTCATTATTATGTGATACGCTTAATTCATTAGTCTCAACATTATAATTCATTGCCCTCTTATCTGCTGCAATCATAATAACATCACCTAAGTGAGCAGAAACAATCATGGTCATTGGGTTTAATTTTTAGATTTAATCAGATTATACTAGTATAACTTTATATTCTAATATTAGAGAATAAAAAAAGTATGGCTGGTGGTACACGTATTGTAATTAATGATAAAGGTATTAGTTTGATAACAGGGGGTAAGTTTGAAGTTAAAGCTGGTCAGCATATCTTTAATGATGGACAGCGAGTTAAAGCGGAACTTCCTAATTTACCTGTCGTTAATGAGATTAATAATTATACAAATAAATGGGATTTTTATGATTTATTTTATAAATCTAATTTCTCAAATGTGAAATACAAATTAATTAATAATAAAAACAATACTTATATTTCAGGAACGCTAGATGAACATGGTCGAACTCAACGTATAAATACTTCTACTAATGAAGGTTACGATATGCTGATTGGTATAGATGAGGGTTGGACTGTTTCAGTTGAAACTGGCAATGAAGATGATGAACATGATTATGAATGTAAATGTGGTTCACACGAAAATCATGAATATGGGGGTGAGATATAATCATGGATTGTCTAGCCAATATAAAATTCTTAGATGCCCTGGGCCAACCAATAAATGGGTTAGCTCATCAACTTTGGGTTGGTTCCTCATTAATTTCTGAGTTTGTTACTACTGCCAATGGCGAATCAGTATGGATTAAACGTCCAGTTGGAACAGTTATTGATGTTCGAGTTAGAAGCATAGCCACTGGAGAGTACAACTCTAAAGTTAAAATACAACTAATTGGCGAAAAGACTATTTTTACTATACGTAGCCCTAAAGTCTTGCTTAAAGGTTTAAAGCTAACTACTAAAGAAGTAGCACAGGGAGGATATGTTAGATCAACTTATATTGTTGCTGAAGGAGATTATTTATCTCGAATCGCGAAAGACAACAATACAACTACGGATGAGTTAATAAGAATCAACAACTTAAAAAATGACCAAGATATTCATGCTGGGCAAGTCTTAAAGATACCTACCAATAAAACTGAGGCTTCTTCGCCTGCGCCTGAAAACAAGCTAAAACCCCCTGTACCACAGCAATATCAGGCAGAGAAAACTAAGATTATCGTAGCTCAGCGAACCGATACTTTGCCTTTAATTGCTAAACTTACTGGTAATAGCATTGACGAAATTAAGAAACTTAATGGATTAAGTGACGGTAAAATCTCACAAAACCAAACGATAAAAGTCTATGATCGTCAAATTAAGTCTACTGTGCCTAAACCACATACTGAGAAGAAAAAAGACGAGAATCGGCCTGTAACACCACCTAAAGTTGTTCAGGATGCCTCACAAAATAAGGAAAAGACACCAGTTGCAAAGGTATCATCGTCAACCTCTGCATCTTCAAAAGTTTCTGCAAAGAATGAGAGAGCTATAGCTAGATTACATCCACAAGTAAGGGACTTAATCAGAAAGTTCATCAATGAAGTGTATGCAAAGCACCAGGTACAACTTGTTATTGTTCAAGATTATCGTACCTATGCACAGCAAGATGCTTTGTACGCCAAAGGACGTACAACACCTGGAAGTATTGTAACAAGAGCACGAGGTGGTCAAAGTAACCATAACTTTGCTTTAGCTGTTGATGTTTTTCCATTATGGGAAGATGGTAAACTTCACATGGATGCAAAGTCGGATGCTAAAAATATTCAAATATTGAGAAAAGTCGCCCCTGTCGGGAAAAGTATTGGATTAGAGTGGGGTGGAGATTGGAAATCAATAGTTGATAATCCTCACTTCCAACTAAAAACTGGAAAAACTATGTCGCAGCTTAGACAACTAACCAAAGATGCAGGCGGTGATCCATTAAAGGTAGTATATAATGTTAAATAAACAAGGCACGATAATAAAACTTATTATTAGTTTTTTCTTTCTCTTAACAGGATGTAACTTATCCGCTAAAACTAACATGTCTCCAAAGAAAATCTATGAGCTGGATTTAACTGATCAGGGAATTAGTCCTGAAGGTGGCGGGATCGAATTGAAAAAAGAGAAAAATTATTGTTCTCTTATATTAAGTCTTTATGGAGAATCGGGACAAGAAAAATATAAGTTCAATTTTAAGAAGGATAATTTGATTAATACAAATTACCTAAAATATAGATATAAGAATGGTTTGATAGAAGCTAATGATGACTTAGATGACCTTATTGCTGATGATAGTAAAAAATCAAATAAAGGTGCTATGGAATTAATAGCAAATAAGTCATTTGTTGGAAACAAAGATAGACAAATTACAAAAAAGTTTGAACTCTATAAGAAAAAAGTTCCTAAAATTCTATTAGACAGAAACTGTAACTAAATAAAAAATAATAAACGGATTAGAATAAGTATTTAGTATGGTTTTTGATTCTTTACATATCTTATAGGATTTAAATCAAAGCCTTGGCTCTTTCAAGGCTTTGATTTGGTTTAATGCTATTAAATATTTAAATCTTACGTGTGTTATAAATCAGCCAATCTAAAACATCGCCAGATAAATGTTCAGCCAGTGTTTCTTGAACAGTTTGATGATAACCATTTAACCAGTCTTTTTCTTCATCTGTTAGCATGTCAACGACAATACAGTCTAAATGAATTGGGCAAAGGGTCAGCGTTTCAAACTCTAAGAAATCGCCATAAGTTTTCTCAAACCCTGAGTGAAGTTTGTTTGCAACCAGATTTTCAATACGAATACCGTATTGTCCTTCATGATATAAGCCCGGTTCATTAGAAAGAATCATACCTTCACGCAATTTGCTGTAGGCATGAATAGTCGCGTAATAAGAAAGCACTTGTGGTCCTTCATGCACGTTAAGTGCAAAGCCTACGCCGTGACCTGTGCCGTGGCGATAATCTAAACCATGTTGCCATAAAGTATGACGACAAATTGAATCGAGTAGAGGAGCAGCTAAACCTTCTGGATAAATGGTTTTTGCTAAAGCAATATGACATTTTAGAACTAAGGTATAGTCACGTTTTTGTTGTTCTGTTGGAGTCCCGACAGGAACAACACGAGTAATGTCGGTAGTGCCGTCTACATATTGTCCACCAGAGTCAATCAGTAACAGACCATCACCTTCGATAAATGAATAGTGCTCTTCAGTTGCACGGTAATGGGGTAGAGCACCATTGGCATTAAAGCCAGCAATCGTTGAAAAACTTGGGCCTATAAAACCCTCTTGCTGAGCACGGAAAGCTGTAATTTTCTCATCAATGGTGAGTTCTGAAATGCTTTCACTATGATGAAGGGCTTTCTCTAACCAGTGAAAAAAGTGGCAAAGCGCGACTCCATCTTTCACCATGGCATGACGGATATGAGCTATTTCGCTTTCATGTTTACGCGATTTAAAAAGTGTACTTGGGTTGATGTCGTAAACAATCCGAATATCTTTTGCGATGGCTTGTTCATTAAAAATCGAGACTTTGGCTGGATCTAAAAGTACTGAGGCATCAGAAATATTCGATAAAAACTTAGCTGTATCTTCGTAGTTACGAATTTCAACGCCATCAGCTTTGAAAGCCTGTTGAATGGTTGAATCGACTTTGTTGCTAGCAATGAATAAAACAGCCTGTTGAGTACTGATATATAAATGGGAAAGGAATACAGGGTTGTACTCTACATCTTGTCCGCGTGCATTTAAAACCCAAGCAATATCATCTAAAGATGAAATGAAATGTCCTTCAATCGCCTTACTATTTAAAGCATCGCGTATTGCCTGAATTTTTTCTTTACGAGATAGGGCATTTAACCCTTCAGGCATTAAATGAATCTTCTCTAAAGGAAGTTCTGGACGATTAGACCAGATCGAGCCAATTAGATCTTGCTGTGTTTCAAGCTTAAAGCCACGTTGCTTTGCTGTATTTTCCAACGCTTTAGATTGCTGGATTGAAAGTGTTTGCCCATTTACTGAAATAACCGAACCCGCTGGTAGATTTTTCTCAATCCATGCGAGATGTGTAGAAGATTCATCACTGGTCAGTTTTTGTAATTGAAAGCCAGTTCCAGCGAGTTGTTGTTCGGCTTGTACCCAATAGCGCCCATCGGCCCAAAGTCCTGCAAAGTTTTGGGTCACAACTAAAGTGCCAACAGAGCCACTAAAACCGCTTAACCACTGCCTTGCTTTCCAATAGTCTGGTAAATATTCAGACATATGGGGATCTGCACTCATAACAACCAAAGCATCAATACTTTGATTGGTCATGAGTTCTCGAAGTTTCGCTAGTTTTTCTGGAACAGTTAAGTCGTTCATATCGTTTCCAAATCAGGTTGAACTTTGTTGGTACTTTTGTCCATTAATTTATTCATTGGTTTCTTTAATAAAAATAACACGATTGCGCCAATAACCAAGGCTAATACACAGCGTATAAATAGGCTAGGTAAATGATTAATACCATCTGCCGAGACTTGCCCGCCAATTAAACCTGCCATGAGGTTGCCAAGAGCTGTACCTGTAAACCATAAACCCATAATTTGACTACGTATGACATCAGGTGCAAGTTTGGTCATGGTTGATAAGCCAATTGGGCTTAAGCAAAGTTCACCTATGGTAAGAAGAAATAAAGTACCGACTAACCAAAATGGTGAAACTGCCCCACCATGAATAGCAAAATGACTGGCTAGAGACATAAGTAAAAAGCCACCTGCGGCGAATAACAACGCAATAATAAATTTGCTGATATAGCTTGGATCTTTATTCGCTTTACCTAGTTTCGCCCATAGCCAAGCTGCAACTGGAGCAAAGATAATAATAAAAAGAGCATTGATTGATTCAAACCATACAGTGGGAATCTCAAATCCGAAAACAATACGGTCCGTATAATCTTGCGCAAATAAAGTAAAAGTTGTGGGTTTTTGTTCGAAAGCTGACCAGAATAGGGCAGAGGCTGCTAATAAAACGAAGCAAATAATTATTTTAAATTTTTCATTTTGTTCTAAATTCAGGAAAAGCAGTAAGTATGCAAAATAAGCAATAATTCCAATGCTAATTCCTACAGTTAAGTAGGTGGAAACAACGACTGGGTTGATGTGAATAATCCCAAAGAAAGTTAATCCAATAACCACTGCAACAGCGAATAAAAAGCTAAATACAATTTTAGGCGCATTTTTATTTTCTACGACAGGTTTGCTACAGCTATTGGCTTCTTGTCGTAGCTCATTAAAAGTTTGGAGCTGCGGGATAGCTAAAAAGCGGAAAATTAATAAAGCAATGAGCATCCCAATGCCACCAATACCAAAGCCTAAGTGCCAGCCATAATCGCGAGCTAATAGACCTGTAATGAGCGGGGCAATAAACGAGCCCATATTAATTCCCATATAAAAAATGGAGAATCCGGCATCTCGTCTACTATCTTGAGCTTTGTATAAAGTTCCGACAATCACTGAAATACAAGTTTTAAATAAACCTGAGCCAAGAACAATCAGAACTAGACCGAAATAAAAAAAGAATTGATCAAAAATGGTGGTGAGGGCAATTGATAAGTGACCTAAAGCAATAATAATTGAACCGTACCAGACAGCACGCGCCTGACCTAACCAGTTATCAGCAATCCACCCACCAAAAACTGTCATTAAATACATTGAGCCTGCAAATAATCCTACAATAGCTGCGGCAGTTGGTCGATCAAGTGCTAGCCCACCGTCATTCACCATAGCAACCATATAAAGAACAAGTAAGGGGCGAATTCCGTAATAAGAAAATCTTTCCCAAAGTTCTGTAAAAAATAAAGTTTTTAATGGTTTTGGATGACCGAAAAATGCTTTATCGGTCTGTTCAAGTTCATGTTTCATTATTCAAATCCTTGAATGATTTTATGTTTTTTATAAACATAACTTTTAGTTTGTTTATTTATAACCAAAATTTATGTTTTTATTTTTTAGTTATTTTTAACAATAAAAGCAAATTTACCTTGTATAAAAACAGTGAATGAAAAAGAACATGAATAGTGGAGTTTGTAGATAGCGAATAACAAAAAGGAGCGTTCATTTGGCAAATCAAAGAACTGCCGAGTACTGAAATGCTCTATAAGAATTAATCAAAATGAAAACTATTTGGTAGATTGTAAATAAACAATAAAGAACTTACTTGGATGGCTTAACCAAGGCGCTTAAGTCATTTAAACAACGTAAAAATGAGTGAGAATGGATGCTTTAAGAAGTATAAATATTTTTTGTGTAATCTAATAAGAATCTCAACATTATATATAAGAAAGTATTATGATCATGAACGACTGTTAGAAATTGATGCAGCGGATTATATCAGTGCAACAATTTTGCACTAAATTAGGGCAATAATAAGCTATTTAAATATGCCATAATTTGAAAATGTGTGAATATGGTGCATTTGCACAAGCAAACAGTATAATGGGTTCAAGACAAGGGGCCTAAATCATGAATACTTATAAGTAATTCAATGTTTTAGGTAAGTCTTATAAAGTTGGTATGAGAATTGCTTAATAAATACCAGCAACTAACACGCACTTAACAAGTGCAACAAAATTTCATTGGAGCAAAATGAGCATGGCGAACAAGGTCCTTCAACTCATACAAGAAAGTGGCGCAAAATGGGTCGATTTTCGCTTTACTGATACTAAGGGTAAAGAACAGCACGTAACTTACCCAGCTGATTCTATTGATGAAGATACTTTTGAAGACGGTAAAATGTTTGATGGTTCTTCAATCGCTGGTTGGAAAGGTATTGAAGCATCTGACATGATCTTACGTCCAGATGCGGAAACTGGTTTCATCGACCCGTTCTTTGCTGAACCAACTGTAGTTGTGACTTGTGACGTTATTGAACCTTCAACTGGTCAAGGTTATGAGCGTGACCCACGTTCGATTGCTCGCCGTGCAGAAGAATACTTAAAATCTACAGGTATCGGTGATACTGCATTCTTCGGTCCAGAACCAGAATTCTTTGTATTTGACGAAGTGAAATGGGACATCGATATGTCTGGCGCTCGTCATACATTAATCGCTGAAGAAGCTGCTTGGTCTACTGGTAAAGACTATGAGTCTGGTAACTCTGGTCACCGTCCACGTGTTAAAGGCGGTTACTTCCCAGTTCCTCCGGTTGATTCTTCACAAGATATGCGTGCAGAAATGTGTGCAAAAATCGAAGACATCATGGGCCCAGGTCGTGTAGAAGTACATCACCATGAAGTTGCTTCTTGCCAGTTAGAAATTGGTGTGAGCTTCAATACTCTTGTTCGTAAAGCTGACGAAGTTCAACAGTTCAAATATGCTGTTTGGAACGTTGCACATCAGTATGCAAAAACAGCTACGTTTATGCCTAAACCAATGGTAGGTGATAACGGTTCTGGTATGCACGTTCACATGTCTATCTCTAAAGATGGCAAGAATTTGTTTGCTGGTGATGAATATGCTGGCCTTTCAGAAATGGCGTTGTACTTCATCGGTGGTATCATCAAGCACGCTCGTGCATTGAATGCAATCACAAACCCATCTACAAACTCATACAAGCGTTTGGTTCCTCACTTCGAAGCACCAATTATGCTTGCTTACTCAGCGCGTAACCGTTCTGCGTCTATCCGTATTCCATACGTTTCTAGCCCTAAAGGTAAGCGTATCGAAGCTCGTTTCCCAGACCCAATGATGAACCCATACTTAGGTTTCGCTGCATTATTAATGGCTGGTATCGACGGTATCCAAAACAAGATCCATCCGGGCGAAGCTGCTGACAAGAACTTGTATGATCTTCCTCCAGAAGAAGAAGCAAAAATCCCAACAGTTGCTCATAGCTTAGATATGGCTCTTGAAGCACTTCAAGCAGATCACGAATTCTTGTTAAAAGGCGGCGTGTTCACTAAAGAAATGCTTGATGCATACATCGAACTTAAAACTGAAGATGTACGTCGTCTTAACACGACTACTCACCCAGTTGAATTCGATATGTACTACAGCTTGTAATACGTATTTCGTAAAAAAGCCTGCTTATGCAGGCTTTTTTATTACTTGGAATGTTGATTGAATTCTCTACGTTTTTTATCAAAAAATTGGGGTAAACTAGGTGCGAGTTTTCATGTGAGCAGATTATGCGTAAACGACAACCAGTACTTAAACAGGAAGAAGTATTAAATCCTGCATTGAAAACATGGTTGTATGCGTCTGGTTCTCTGACCCAACAATTGACTGAACTTGGCGGTGGACAGTTCAGCGTAAAACCTTTTAAAGAACACTTTCAGCGTTTAACTTTTGCAGACAGTCAATGGATGAATATGCCTCATACCCATACTTCATGGGTAAGGGAAACATATTTATATGGCTGTGAAGTGGAACCTTGGGTTAAAGCAAAAAGTATTTTTCCAATTCGAAGTTTACAAAAAAAAGCTCGTATATTTCAGCATATTGGTTCTAAACCGATAGGTCGTTTTTTATTTCAAAGAACTACGCCACTGTGTGATCGCCGTGTTATTCGCTTACCAGAAGGCTGGACGCGACAAAGTTGCTATACTTGGCATGGGTGTAAATTTATTGTTCAAGAAACATTCTTACCGGCTTTTGAAGCTTTTTTATATCAGCAGCACGACAAGGAATTACTATGACGACTGCAACAGGTACAACATGGCGTCAGCGTTTAGAAGCTTATTATTATCTATGCCGATTTGATAAGCCAATTGGTACAGAATTGGTGTTTTGGCCAACCATGTGGGCACTTTGGGTTGCATCAAAAGGAATACCGAATTTAGGTATTTTATTCGTCATGATTTTAGGCGTCATTTTTATGCGCGCTGCTGGATGTGCGATTAATGACTTTGCTGATCGTAAAGTAGATGGTCATGTAGAGCGTACAAAAACTCGTCCTTTGGCAACAGGTGTCATTCGTGCGAGGGAAGCAGTATACGTATTCTTAGGTCTTGTTTTAGCAAGTGCATGTCTTTTGTTCTTTTTACCTATAGAAACTTTTTATTGGTCATTTGGCGCATTATTTTTAGCGTTTATTTATCCATTTATGAAACGCTATACCAACTTACCGCAAGTTTTTTTAGGAGCAGCATTTTCATGGTCAATTCCAATGGCCTTTACTGCCGTAGGTAAAACTCCGGATCTGACTTGCTGGCTGCTGTATTTTGGTAATTTGGCTTGGACAGTGGCTTATGATACTCAATATGCAATTACCGATCGTGAATATGATTTAAAGATTGGTGTGAAATCTACAGCTATTCTTTTTGGTCGATATGACATCCAGATTATTGCACTCCTACAAGCAACCAGTCTTGTCTTGATAGGAACGGCGTTATATTTAGAAAATATCTTATTTCCATGGGCAATCGTTGCTTTAATTGTTGTGGCATTCGATTTTATATATCAAACAATTAAAACCAAAGACCGCAACCCTCAGGTTTGTTTCTGGGCATTTCGTCACAATCGCTGGGTAGGATTAATCATTTTTCTAGGAATATTTTTAAATTTCATATAGTAAAAATGACCGTGAGGTTGAAAAGTGTTCTATGCAGAGCACTTTTTTTATGTCTTAATATTTGTGCATAAAAATTATGCGGAATAAATAACACATAACATAAAAAGGATATTTTATGAAACGGTCAAAAATTGCTTTAGCTATAACATTATCGGTTTCAGCATTATTTCTTACAGCATGTAATGACAACAATGACGATTACACTGGGATAGATTCAAATAAGACTTTTTTGTCTGAAAGTAATTACGCTATAGATAAAGTTGATAATGCTTCATCAATTAAAGTCATGACTTATAACATGACAAATGTGCAGGGAAAAACAGCCACTGCTACTGCTATGGTATTGTTCCCAAAAGCCTCGCAACCTAAAGATGGTTATCGAGTGGTTGTATGGGAGCATGGAACTGTAGGAGTAGGAGATAGTTGCGCGCCAAGTAAAAATGCAATTAATCCGCGATTTAAAATTTTAGCTGAAAACTTATTAGCAGCAGGTTATGTGATTATTGCACCAGATTATGAGGGTTTAGGTACGCCAGGTGTACATCCGTACTTAAACTTATCTAGTGAAGCAAAATCCGCATTAGCAGCAGTCAAGGCAGCAAAAGACCATTATGGAAATCAGTTGAAAGGCGATTGGATGTCAATTGGCCAATCACAAGGTGGACATGCATCATTAGGTACTGCTGAATTCGCCAATACAGATACAAGTTATAAAGGTGCTGTAGCTGGGGCGCCGGCATCAAGCTTGGGCACAATTATTCAAATTTATATTGATCCTGCAATGAATCAAGATAGTAATTTTGCAGTTAGTAAGCTAGATCAGGCAATTATAGCGCGTAGACAAATTGATGCAGCGATTGCTGCAGGGCAAATGTCTCCAAATGATCCACTGGCGCTTGGTGTACCAACAATTGATAAAACTGCAGAAGGATATGCTGAATTGTTAGCATATGCTGCTTTTGCAAGCGCTGGGATTAAAGCACAGCAACCAAATTATGATTTGAAGTCAATCTTTACATCAGGAGCAGCTGATATTGCAGAATTTGCTTATGGTCGTACAGGAGATGATGGTACATGTCTAAGTTATCCTGCACCTGATACTGCAAATGGTTTACAGGAGAAATTTAAAGCAGGAATCCTAGCTTTCTTAGCTGACCCTACACATCAAATTTCACAGTACGGTATTGATCTAAATAAATTCAAGACCGATCAAGTAGTTCAAAGTTTTTTAACATCGACTCAACCTGCAACGAATGCTACAGCTGAAAAAGTTATTAAAGCACCTGTATTTATTATTCAAGGTGAAAAAGATCAAGCAGTATTGCCTGTAGTAACACAAGCCTTATTCGCAAATATGAAAGCGAATGCTTTGAAATTTTTCCCTCAAGGTGGGTACGATAAGGGATATAACTTAACTATTGTACCGAATGCGACTCATACACAAGCAATCGTATGTCAAAATGCAAATGCCATAGATTTTATTCAAACGAATATGTCAGCAGGTACCGGTATTGTTTTAACTGATGCACAGAAAGATGCTAGCCAAAGCCCTCACTGTACAGGTAAATTTTAAGACCTATTTACTTGATTAAAATTAGTTTTAAAAAAGAGTCTCTTTATAGAGGCTCTTTTTGTTATATTGTTACGCATTCTGAAATCGATATTATTTGAGTTTGAAGGACTTATGAGCCAGCAATCTGTTGAAAAAAAATCTGTTCCTTGGTTATTAATGGGATTAGGTTTACTTATTCCTTTTCTGATTATTGGAATACTTTTTTTGGCTGCAAAAAGTGATGCTCAGAATAAAAAACAATATGAACAGCAGCGTTTAGAAATGGAAAAAAGAATAGCTGAGAAAGAAGCTGCCAATTCTGACAAGAAATAACAGTAGTTTTTAATAAATATCTTTTTGTAGCTGGCGTACACTCGGGATGTTTGTATAGCGTCTTACGATATAACCTGCCTCTATGAGCATTTGATCACGAAGACGATCTTCTTCGACTTTCTCAAGGTGAGTAGGGTCATCTAGCTCAATAATGGCTATTACTTCCATGTTTTCATCAAGCAAAACAAAATCAGTGACTTTACGGTTGAACTGACTACGAACCTTATAATCATTACTGGTGATTAATGCGCTAAAAGCCACTTGTGCTAGAACATGATAACTTGGGAAACTCTGTTTTAAGCGTATAAACATTTGAGTTTCAAAATTAGTAATAACAGGACGGGCAAAGAATTTTTGTTTGGGAAATAAATAAGGGCGTAAACAAACAAGAAGAAAAATACAGGTGCTTAAGCAACCTAAAATAATAAAAAATAAATGACTCGATTCGAACATGTGAAGACATCATACAAATAAAAACCCACTCATAAGGAGTGGGTTTTTAGAATCCTGGCTCTCCCACCTGGGCTCGAACCAGGGACCTGCGGATTAACAGTCCGTCGCTCTACCGACTGAGCTATGGGAGAATCTGGAAAGGGATTTTAGGCAGGAAAGGGGGCGAGGTCAAGGGTTAATAATGGAATTAGTGAGAATATCTAACTGATTGGTTTAAAAATATTCGAAACATTGATTTTATTCAAAATAATAGAAAAATATTAAATGATTAGAAAAGAAAAAGCCCACAATGAATGTGGGCTTTTAGAATCTTGGCTCTCCCACCTGGGCTCGAACCAGGGACCTGCGGATTAACAGTCCGTCGCTCTACCGACTGAGCTATGGGAGAATCTGGAAAGGGATTTTAGGCAGGAAAGGGGGCGAGGTCAAGGGTTAATAATGGAATTAGTGAGAATATCTAACTGATTGGTTTAAAAATATTCGAAACATTGATTTTATTCAAAATAATAGAAAAATATTAAATGATTAGAAAAGAAAAAGCCCACAATGAATGTGGGCTTTTAGAATCTTGGCTCTCCCACCTGGGCTCGAACCAGGGACCTGCGGATTAACAGTCCGTCGCTCTACCGACTGAGCTATGGGAGATTAGTAGATGGCTCTCCAACCTGGGCTCGAACCAGGGACCTGCGGATTAACAGTCCGTCGCTCTACCGACTGAGCTATTGGAGAATCTGATGCGCATTTTATGGATGAAATCTAAAAGCGTCAATAAGAATATTAAAGAAAATGAACCGTTTGCTTGATTAATATGCTTTTGTTGTACTAAAAATAAAAAAACCACCCAAAACAGGGTGGTTTTTTATAAAGAAATAAAATTATTTCTCTACACCAGCTGGTTGGCCTGCAAGTTTTGCATTTGCATAGTCCCAGTTCACAAGGTTTTCTAAGAAAGTTGCGATGTATTTAGGACGTAAGTTACGGAAATCGATGTAGTAAGCGTGTTCCCATACGTCAATTGTTAATACAGCAATTTGACCATGTGCAAGTGGAGTGTCTGCATTTGAAGTTTTAGTAATAGAAAGTTTACCGTTTACTTCATCAGCAACTAACCAAGCCCAACCTGAACCGAATTGAGTTGTTGCAGCAGCAGTAAATTCTTCTGCAAATTTTTCGTAGCTACCAAAAGCTTCGTCGATTTTAGCAGCGATTGCGCCAGTAGGTTTACCACCACCATTTGGCTTCATGCTGTTCCAGTAGAAAGTGTGGTTCCAAACTTGAGCAGCATTGTTGAAAATACCAGCTTTAGATGCGTCACCAGCAGTTGCTTTGATGATTTCTTCTAAAGTTTTACCTTCAAGGTCAGTGCCTTTGATTAAGTTGTTTAAGTTAACAACATAAGTGTTGTGGTGTTTGTCGTGATGGTATTCTAAAGTTTCTTTACTGATATGTGGCGCTAAATCATCATAGCCATATGGAAGTGCAGGTAAAGTAATGGTTGTCATGTTCCTATTCCTTGCATTTGCTGGGTTATACAATATTAAGTGGCTCTATTGTAAATGATTCTGTTAACAATAGGGCATCGTTTTAAAGAACTATACACAATAAAGATCTAATTAATACGCATAACACAGATTGAAAAAAAGACTTAATTAAATCGGATTATTCAATTCAAAATATTTAGATTCAACAGTGAACTGATTTGAAATGGCTTGTGCCAAACGTTGAACTCCATAACGTTCGGTTGCATGGTGACCGCAGGCAAAATAATGAACACCTAATTCTTTTGCTTCATAAAAAGTTCGTTCACTGACTTCCCCTGAAATATAAGCATCACAGTTTTGCAAAGCAGCTTTAGCAATAAAATCTTGAGCACCGCCTGTACAGAAACCTACTTTTTGAATCGTTTTCTTCTCGGCTGGTAAGTGAATCACTTTAAAATCAAAGCTGTTTTGTAGTTTTGCTTTAAAGTCATCTACAGAAAGTGCTTGTTCTAAATAACCAATGTTACCAATTGGATGTTTCTCGGTTAAATCGAGTGGTTCTAAGCTTTGCAAGTTTAGCTTTTCTGCAATGGCGATATTATTGCCCAAAGATGGGTGTGCATCTAAAGGTAGATGATAAGCGACTAATGAAATATTATTTTGAATGAGTTTTTTAATGCGGTTGCCTCGCATACCAGTAATAGGATACGGTTCGCCTTTCCAAAAATAACCGTGGTGTACAAGTAATAGATCGGCATTTTGAGCAATAGCTGCATCAATTGCATCTTCAGAAGCAGTCACTGCACAAAGAATACGTTTTACTTCAGTTGAACCTTCAATTTGCAGGCCATTTGGTGCGTAATCTTTAAATTCTGCTGCTTTTAAGGTTTGGTCGCACCACTGAATAATTTCATGCAAATTTGCCATGATATTTCCTGAATTGAGTAGTAAAAGTTGCTAAAGCTATAGAAACATATTTTGTTGTGTAACTAAAGCTAGACAAATCTTTTTTGACTTTTTTATGTATATCGACATATTTAATTTAAAATGCTTAACTGAAAACTCTTTTTGTTCAATATATTAATTTAATTAAAAACTTCTTTGCGTAGAGGATATGAACGTGCGCCGCACCTTTACATGGTTACCTTGGGTGTTACTTATTATTGTAATTGCCAGTTTTATTGCATGGCAAAAATACCATCAGCCGAAACCAACTGTTGCAGTTGATGGGGTGCAAATGCCTGCTGAGAAAGTTGAGCCTCTGGTGAATACTTCTCGAACGGGTGGGGTGGTATCTTATAGTGCTGCGGTAAAAGTTGCAGCGCCGGCAGTTGTTAATATTTTTACGACCCAGAAAGTTAAACAAAATCATCCTTTATTAAGTGATCCAGTTTTCCGTGAATTTTTTGGAAATCAGGTTCCCGAACAACAACAGCAAAATGAAAATAGCTTAGGTTCAGGGGTTATTGTTCGTGCTGATGGTTATATTCTTACCAACAACCATGTGATTGCCCAAGCTGACCAGATCGTAGTTGCTTTACATGACGGACGTCGTGCAGAAGCTACAATTGTGGGGACTGACCCAGATACAGATTTGGCAGTTATTAAAATCGATTTAGATAAACTGCCAGTATTGCCATTTAAATTAAGTGGTAATGAAGTGGGTGACGTTGTTTTAGCAATTGGTAACCCGTTTGGTGTAGGACAAACGGTAACTCAAGGTATTGTTTCAGCGACAGGTCGATCAGATTTAGGTATTAATACCTATGAAGACTTTATTCAAACTGATGCAGCAATTAACCCTGGGAATTCAGGGGGAGCCTTAATTGATGTTGCTGGTAACTTGATTGGTGTGAATACGGCTATTTTTTCACAATCAGGTGGCTCTTTAGGTATTGGTTTCGCTATTCCTGCGAAGGTTTGTCAACAAGTACTTAACTCAATTTTAAAAGATGGCCGTGTGGTCCGTGGTTGGTTAGGTATTAGTTTACTACCACCTACACAAGACGATGTATTGGCACCAAAACCACCAGTTGGTGTAATCGTTGCTGATGTATTAAAAAATGGTCCAGCGGCTTCTGCTGGTATTAAAGTGGGCGATAAAATTGTTCAGGTGAATAATGAACCGATTACTTCGGCTTCTCATTTGATTAACTACGTTGCTTTACAGGCGCCAAATAGTGAAATTAATGTATTGGTTGAACGAGATGGTAAACAACAAAACTTTGTTGTGACTGTGGGCGAGCGAAAAGCGCAAAATACTCAATCTCAGTATATCCCGCTTCCTAAACGTTAAAACCTCAATAAAAAAAGCCTCAAGATGAGGCTTTTTTTATGACTACTGATTAAGAGTGGCTAAGGCTTTGATGTTGATTTTTAAACTCAGCTAAAGCCTCAATTCGATATTGAATGAGCATTTCACCAATTTCTGCACCCTTAATGTTCTCTGGTAAATCCTGAACTTTAATAGAGCGAACAATCTGCATCGCTTCACGCATATATTGAGCTTGAGGATACGGACGATCTTCTAGCCCTAATCTGCCTTTTGCATCACATTCACAGGCTTGGACAAAAGCTTCTACTCTTTCTGGACGACGTAAAACATCTAAGCGTTGTAATAGACGCCATAAAGTACCTGGCTTTAATGACATAATCTGGTGGCATTTTAAATGCTCTTTACACACTGATAATGCCAACTGCTTGGTTTGCGTTGGGACTCTTAAACGTTCACATAATTGAGTAACTGGTTTAATTCCGCGTTCTTCATGCATGATATGACGAGGAAGCTCATCGGCTGGAGTAAGCGCTTTACCCAGATCATGTACTAAAACAGCAAAACGTACATCGAGTGAGTAATTCGATTTACAAGCTTGTTGTAATGACATAAGGGTATGAACGCCACAATCTACTTCAGGATGATATTCAGGACGTTGAGGTACACCAAATAAAGCATCAATTTCAGGGAAAAGATGCTTTAATGCGCCACAATCACGCAAAGTTTGGAAATAAATATCTGCATGAGTTTCCATTAAAGCGCGAGAGGTTTCTTTCCAAACACGCTCTGGTGTTAATGCATCCAGTTCACCTGACTCTGCCATGGTTTGCATAAGTTGCAAAGTCTCTGGTGCAATTTGAAAACCATATGGAAAATATCGTGCAGCAAAACGAGCGACACGCAAAACCCGTAGGGGATCCTCAGCAAATGCTTCTGAAACATGACGTAGAATTTTATTTTCTAAGTCGCTTTGACCACCATATGGATCATATATTTTGCCATCTTGATCCATGGCAATTGCATTAATTGTTAAGTCACGGCGAATTAAGTCGTCTTCTAAACTTACGGTTGTATCAGTAAAGAATTGAAACCCATGATATCCCTGACCAGACTTTCGTTCGGTTCGTGCAAGTGCGTATTCTTCTTTGGTTTGAGGATGAAGAAACACAGGGAAATCTTTGCCTACAGGCTGGAAACCTTGGGCGAGCATGTGTTCCGGCGTTGCACCGACAACAACATAGTCTTTTTCTTGATAGGGATGCCCAAGTAAAAAATCTCGGACGGCACCGCCTACTAAATACACTTGCATGAAAAAACCTCTATTCTTCAAGCAATCATGCTACAGAATAGAGGTTTTCTCAAGTGATTAGAGATGCTTTTCGTAAAAAGCAGTTTCTAAATTACTTTTCTTGTTGTTGAATTTCAGCAACAGTTAAAGCAGTCATATTGATAAGGCGGCGAGTCGTCGCTGTAGGTGTCAAAATATGAACTGGTTTAGCAGCACCTAGCAAAATTGGACCAATTGTAACGTTGTTACCAGAAGTTGCTTTTAACAAGTTAAATGAAATGTTTGCTGCATCTAGGTTCGGCATAATAAGCAAGTTTGCTGAACCTTTGAAACGTGAACCTGGGAAAGCATATTGACGAATGCTTTCGTCTAACGCTGCATCACCATGCATTTCACCTTCAACTTCAAGCTCAGGAGCTTGCTCAGATAAAATACGATAAACTTCACGCATTTTTTGAGCGCTTGAATCAGTCTGGTCGCTACCGAAACTTGAGTGAGAAAGTAAAGCTACACGTGGTGTAATACCAAAGCGACGTACTTCTTCAGCTGCTAAAATTGTCATTTCAGCAAGTTGTTCAGCAGTCGGGTTAGTGTTTACATAGGTATCAGCAATAAACAAGTTACGATCTTCAAGCATTAATGCATTTAGCGTGAAGAAGTTATTCATACCTTCTTTAAGACCAATGACATTGCGTACGAAGTCAAGGTGAATGTTATAGCTACTGTAAGTACCGCATAACATACCGTCTGCTTTACCAAATTTAACCAGAAGAGATGCAATTAAAGTTGAACGACGGCGAGCTTCACGTTGAGCATATTCAACAGTAATGCCTTTACGTTGCATTGTTTGATAGTAGTCTTTCCAAAACTCTTCATACATCGGGTTTTGTTCTTGATCTACAATCTCAATATTTACACCGTGTTGTAAACGTAGGCCTAATTTTTTGATGTTTGCTTCAATAACTGCAGTACGACCAACTAAAATTGGTTTAGCTAAATCTTCATCAACTGCAATTTGAACAGCACGTAATACGCGCTCATCTTCGCCTTCAGCATATGCAATACGTTTAGGATCTGTTTTTGCTTGAGCAAAGATTGGTTTCATTAAGAATGCTGAGTTATAAACAAACTCAGAAAGTTTTTGACGATATGCAGAGAAATCTTCGATAGGGCGAGTTGCAACACCTGAATCCATTGCTGCTTTAGCAACAGCAGGTGCGATTTCTAAAATTAAGCGTTGATCAAGTGGGCGTGGAATTAAGTAGTCACGACCAAATGAAGCAGATTTTTCACCATAAGTAGCTGCGTCAGCTTCTACGTGAGCCATACGTGCAATTGCGTGTACACATGCAATTTTCATATCTTCGTTAATTGTTGTAGCACCTACGTCAAGTGCACCACGGAAGATATAAGGGAAACATAACGCATTGTTTACTTGGTTCGGGTAGTCCGAACGACCAGTTGCCATAATGACATCAGGACGTACTTCATGTGCATGTTCAGGCAGAATTTCTGGATCTGGGTTTGCTAATGCAAAAATAATTGGATTTTCAGCCATTTGTTTCACCATGTCTTTGGTGAGAATACCTGCAGCTGAAAGACCTAAGAACATATCTGCGCCAGCCATTACTTCATGTAATTGAGTCGCTTTAATGTCTTGTACATAACGCTTTTTAGATTCATCTAAGCCTTCACGTGAAGTCGTAAGTAGACCACGAGAATCGGCAACAATGATATTTTCTTTATTTACGCCTAACGCGCAAAGTAAATCTAAACAAGAAAGGGCAGCAGCACCTGCACCTGAAGCAACGATTTTGATTTCTTCAATTTTCTTGTTAACGATTTGTAGAGCATTTAATAATGCTGAACCTACAATAATACTTGTACCGTGTTGATCATCATGGAACACAGGAATTTTCATGCGTTCACGAAGTTTCTTCTCAATATAGAAACATTCTGGTGCTTTGATATCTTCAAGGTTAATGCCGCCAAAAGTTGGTTCTAATGAAGCAACAATATCAACGATTTTATCTGGATCGTTTTCAGCAATTTCAATATCAAATACATCAACACCAGCGAACTTTTTAAACAGAACGCCTTTACCTTCCATTACCGGTTTAGAAGCTAATGGACCGATGTTACCTAAACCAAGAACCGCAGTACCGTTACTGACAACAGCAACTAAGTTACCACGCGCTGTGTATTTTGCAGCAGCTGAAGGATCACGTTCAATCTCTAAACATGGAGCAGCAACCCCTGGTGAATAAGCTAGAGCCAAATCTCGTTGGTTGACGAGTTGCTTACTAGGCGTGACGCTGATTTTCCCTGGATTTGGATATTCGTGGTAATTTAAAGCGGCCTGTTTTAAAGATTGATCGTCCATCTGAGTCTCTATTTGATACAAAAAAGCAAACTAGTCAAATCACTCATTTAGGGGGAGGCAACTTATTTCGTTTACTTTGCTTTAATTTTTACCAATTAAGAGAATAGTAGACGAATTGCCAATAGCCCCGTAGTGAGCTAAATGCTAAAGAATATAACACTACTTCTTTATTTCTCACAGTCAAAAACGCTCATTTTTGGAAAAACCAGCGCATGTAAAATAGACTGTTAAAACAATTATGAAATATACGTATTTGATTGTAGATATTGAATAATCTGATTTGGATGGAGTGGGCGACTAAAGAAATAGCCTTGTAAAAAATCACATTGTTGTTTTTGTAGATAAATGACTTGTTCCTCACTTTCAACACCTTCAGCAACCAGTTTTAATCCCATACTTTTGCCCATCGCAATCATGGCATTGACAATTGCTTCTTGTTTTTGATCACCAATTTTAGAAATAAAGGCTCGATCTATTTTCAAAATATCGATTGGGTACTCTGTTAGATAAGCTAAAGATGAATAACCTGTACCAAAATCATCGAGTGCAATTGAAATATTGCGTTCTTTAATTGAATGCAATAATTTTTTCACATTATCAGTATTGTCTAATAAAGCCGATTCGGTAATTTCTAGCTCTAAATTTGAACCATCTAACTGATATTGTTCTAAAAACTCATCCAAGTCATTGAGTAAAAGGCCTCGATGAATTTGTTGGGCAACAATATTTACCGAGACTTGGATATCTGTATAGCCAGCTTTTTTCCATTCTTGTAATTGTTTGCCGACTTTATCTAAAACGACTTTACCGATATCAGAAATAAGGCTACTACGTTCAGCAAAAGGAATAAACATATTCGGCATAACTAGTCCTTTTTCAGGATGTTGCCAGCGAATTAAAGCTTCAAAACCCTTAACTGATTTGTCATTTAAATTAATTTTCGGTTGGTAATAAACAACGAATTCATCATTTTGAATGGCTTTACGGAGCTCTTGTTCTAAATCGGCTGTCTTATATGGATTTGTTGTTTTATTACAATAATAGCTAATAGTATTGCCGCCCAGACGTTTTGCTTCTGACAATGCTTGTTCAGCGTGGTTGTTAAGATGGTCAACTTGTCTGCCATGTTCTGGAAAACAAGCGACTCCAATAGATGCTGTAATAAAATATTCCTGCTGATCAATATAAAAAGGTGCATTCAAAGCTTGTAATATATTTTGGCAATATTGCTCAATATTTGGGTGAATCGGTGATATTTCATAAATAATCGCAAAATCATCCCCATTTAAATAAGCGACTAAAATAGCATTAATATTGGTGAGACGTAGACGCTGTGCAAATTGTTTCAGTAGTTCGTCACCACTATCATTATTTAAGAACTCATTAAATGCTCTAAATCTATCAATATTAATTCGAATTAATGCCAGATTTTTAAAACTATAAGAGGGATTGACTAAATATTGATGTAATTGATTGTAATAATAAAAACGGTTAGGAAGGTGAGTTAAACTATCATAATTTTTTAAATAAGATAAATGTTGCTCTTGGCGTTTTTGCTCAGTTAAATCACGTGCAAAACCAATATAATTAATGACTTGATTGTGTTCATCTTTAACCGCATTAATATGAAGCCATAAATAAACACTCTTACCCGAAGCAAATTTTTCATCAAACTGGCCCATATATTCACCAGTTTTAAGAAGTTGTTGAGTAATCGAGTCATGAAACTGTTGTTGCTGCAATTTCTGATTTATTGCGATGTTAAATAACTGCTGATTTAATAACTCAGATTTCGAAAAACCAGTTAATTTTTCATAATAAGGATTAACATCAATATAATTAAGTTTTTCATCTAGAATGAAAATTCCTTCAGCAGCTTGTTCAAGCACAATAGCGCAGAGTCTTAAATGCTCTTGATCTTTTTTTTCCTGATGAATATCTCTGGTCATTCCAACCATGCGTAAAGCTTTATTGGTTTTAGGATCACGGCTAATGACACGCCCTACATCATGAATCCAGCGCCAAGAGCCATTACGACGTAAAATACGAAAAGTAATATTGAAATGATCAGATTTTCCTTCCAAATGTTCTTTTAAACGTTCATCAAATAATTTTCGGTCATTCGGATGAATACGCTCTAATATGGTTTTGAGATGTAAAGACGTATTTTGCGTTTGTTTTTGTTGATCAAAAAAAGTGATTTCTAGTTTTTGTTTTTCAATATCCCAGTCCCACGGTCGAATACCTGCAGTTTCATGGGCAAATGCTAAATTATGACGATGACTTTCAAGCCTCTCATTCATTTTGGTTAAGTCGTATGTTCTTTCACGTACTTTTTGTTCGAGTAAATGATTATTAAATTGAAGCTGTGCTTCAATATCTTTGGATTTATTTACTTCTTGTTGGAGCTGTACACATAACTCTTCAGCCCATTGAGTATGCTGTTCCGCGACTTGTACAAGTTGCTTATTTTTAAATAATAGTTGAGAAATTTTTTGATAGTTACGTTGAGTTGCATACGCACAAAGCAAAGTTGCTACAAAGGCTAAGTTATAAGCAAAGTAAAAAGGAAGTTGGGTGACTTGAGAATGGGTAAATTGACTAATAAGGAGTGGAACTGTACTTGGAATAAAGAGTAAATAAAAATATCGGGGCTGCTGAGTTAAAAAAGTAAGACCAATAATATGTGCTGAAGTAATAAATAGGGCGATTAGGATATGAACATCGGATACGGAGATTAAGCTAGCTGGAAGTGAAAAATGAAGAACAATTATATTTGTTCCCATTAAAATTCCAGAGAGCAAACAAATAGCTTGCAGGGTCAAATCAGTTTTTTTAATAAAATTAATATCGCGATATTGTGTTAAAAGTTTTGGAATAAATAATAGACAGGTAAAAATTAAAACGGTAAAGCCAATTGACCAAATAAACTTTGTAATGTAAGAAGTAAAGTAACAAGAGAAAATAAGGGCTGAAATTAGGCAAAGTAATATTAGGCTAATCAGATACCAGCGAATATATTGAATTGAGAGCCGGAGCTGTTCAATTTTTGTTTGATACTGTAAATATTCTTCCTGAAGGCCAGACATAAGATTTTTCTATCCTATTTTTTTACATTTATACAGAAAGAATCTGATTTATCAGTGGAAAAAAATTTAAATTAATATTCATACAGTAAAAGTAAGTTAACTTTAATTGTTGATTTAATCAATGTTCAATTAGTTTATATGGATAAAAACCGATAATTTAAAATAGATAATGCTACAACAGGTGCAGTTTCAGTGCGTAATACACGATCTCCAATACACCAGTTCATAAAACCAGCTTGATTCGCTTGCGTAATTTCATTTTCGCTTAAACCACCCTCTGGTCCAATTAATAGGGCAAGTTCAGGCTGAATCCCTGACAATACATCTTTTTGTTCTTTTTCAGGAGCTAAAACAAATTTAGATACAGGAAGTTCAGAAGAGCTTAGCCATTCATTAAGCGAAATAGGAGCTAAAACTTCTGGGACTAAGTTAAGTCCACATTGCTCACATGCTGCAATCGCAACAGCTTGCCAATGGTCTAATTTTTTTTGGTCTCGGTCATATTTCAAACGCATTTCACAACGTTCACTGGTTAAAAGCTGAATTTTGCTAACACCAAGTTCAGTGGCTTTCTGAATAGCATAATCCATTCGGTCACCTTTACTCATGACCTGACCAAGAACAGCTTTAAAAGGGGCATTACGGTTTGCAGGATTAAAATTCTCAATGGTGACAAATGCATTTTTTTTATTAATTTCGGTGAGTGTTGCGAGATATTCACCACCTTGCCCATTAAATAGAGTGGCTTTTTCTTGTAGTTGTGCGCGTAAAACCCGCACCCAATGATGGAATACCGATTCAGTCAGTTGAATTGTTGAGCCAACTGTAAGTTCAGTTTCGATAAAAAAACGATTCATTGGGTACGCCTTACAAAATTAATTTAAACCAAGATCAACAACAAGTTGACGAGTTGGTTCGACTTGGTTCATTGAATAGAAGTGCAAGCTTGGTGCACCACCTGCAATCAGGCGTTCGCATAGCTTAACAACAACTTCATGACCAAAAGCTTTAATACTTTCACTGTCATCGCCATAGGCTTGTAATTGCTTACGAATCCAGCGAGGAATTTCAGCACCAGTACCATCTGCAAAGCGAATTAAGTTACTTGCATTGGTAATTGGCATGATACCAGGAGCGACCGGAATATGAATTCCAGCTTTCTCCAAGCGCTCTATAAAATAAAAGTATGAATCTGGATTAAAGAAGAATTGGGTAATTCCTGCATTGGCACCAGCTTGTACTTTTTCAATAAAACGTTGGATATCTGAATCAAGGCTTTCAGCTTGAGGATGCATTTCTGGATAAGCTGCAACTTCAATATGAAAATGATCACCTGAGTGTTCACGAATAAAACGTACTAAATCTTGAGCATAAGGAAGCTCGCCAAGTCCAACCTGACCAGATGGTAAGTCACCACGCAAAGCGACTATACGGTCAATGCCTTGTGCCTTGTACAAATCGAGTAGTTCAGCAATACGTGTCTTATCATCGCCAATACAAGAGAGGTGAGGAGCAACAGGCGTGCCTTTACCGTTGAAATCATCAATGGCAGCAAGCGTACGCTCACGAGTAGAACCACCAGCACCATAAGTAATTGAGAAAAACTCAGGGTTTAATAGCTGTAATTCTTGGTGAACAATACGAAGTTTTTCAGCACCAGCATCAGTTTTTGGCGGGAAAAACTCAAAAGAAATAGGTGTACGTTTAGTCATGTCAAATCCTTGTAAACAGCGAAACATTATTTAGAAAAAAGGGCAGTCGGTTCACCGTCTGCCCTTAAATTCTTAGTATTTGTAAGCGTCAGACTTGAATGGTCCCTCAACAGCAACACCTAAATAATCGGCTTGCTCTTGAGTTAACTGAGTAAGTACACCACCGAAACCTGCAACCATTGCCGCAGCAACTTCTTCGTCAAGTTTCTTAGGAAGAACTTCTACACGAATTTTTGCAGCTTTTTCACTTGCAGGAAGGTCAGCAAATTTCTCTTGGAATAAGTGAATTTGGCCTAAAACTTGGTTAGCAAAAGAACCATCCATTACACGTGATGGGTGACCAGTTGCATTACCTAGGTTTACAAGGCGACCTTCAGAAAGAAGGATAAGGTAGTTGTTTTCGTCTTCTGAACGATAAACTTGGTGAACTTGTGGCTTAACTTCAACCCACTTGTAACCACGTAAATACGCAGTGTCGATTTCTGTATCGAAGTGACCGATGTTACATACAACTGCACCAGCTTTTAAGCTGTCTAACATTGCTGCATCACACACGTGGTAGTTACCAGTTGTTGTTACAACAAGGTCAGTGTTGCCAAGAAGGTCATGGTTAATATCTTCTTTTTTGCCTGTTTGTACGCCATTTTTGTATGGAGATACAACTTCATAGCCGTCCATACATGCTTGCATTGCACAAATTGGGTCAACTTCTGTTACACGAACAATCATGCCTTCTTGACGTAAAGATTGAGCAGAACCTTTACCTACGTCACCGTAACCGATCACAAGCGCACGGCGGCCAGATAACAACATATCTGTTGCGCGTTTGATTGCGTCATTTAATGAGTGACGGCAGCCATATTTGTTGTCGTTTTTGGACTTAGTAACTGAGTCATTTACGTTAATTGCAGGTACTTTCAAAGAACCGTCTTTCCACATTTCGATAAGACGTTGAACACCTGTTGTTGTTTCTTCGGTAATACCGTGAATACGTTCTAAAAGGGCAGGGTATTTTTCATGAACAAGAGCAGTTAAGTCACCGCCATCGTCCAAAATCATGTTGGCATCCCAAGGTTGACCATTTACATTGATCTGTTGTTCTAAGCACCATACATATTCTTCTTCAGTTTCACCTTTCCAAGCAAAAACTGGAATACCGCGAGCAGCAATTGCAGCAGCAGCATGGTCTTGAGTAGAGAAAATGTTGCAAGATGTCCAGCGAACTTCAGCACCTAATTCAACAAGCGTTTCAATAAGAACCGCTGTTTGAATGGTCATGTGGATACAGCCAAGAATTTTTGCGCCAGCAAGTGGTTTAGAAGCTGCATAGCGTTTACGTAAGCCGATCAAAGCTGGCATTTCTGCTTCAGCAAGTTTGATTTCTTTACGACCGTAGTCAGCAAGTGAGATGTCAGCAACTTTGTAATCTGTAAATGAAGCATTAACCGCGTTCATCAGGATCTCCTAGGAAAAAATAGTATTGATCATTCTGTTCGCGGATGCCGTTGTTGGTTAAAACGAGTGTCTAACCGATCGTCGAGCCTGGCAAAATGATCTTTAGTGCCGATCATTTGTCGCAGCATCCCTCGACTAGCGAAACATTGTACTTGGAAAAGCTTTTAGTGCCAATCTAGTTTTGTTTATTATCTGCGTAATTACGACTTTAGGTTTAAATTATGGCCTTAAATATTCCCGAATCTTTGGCAAATCTCGAAGCGAACAGTGGAGTTTTCGCAGTTTGGATGGTACTAAAGCATTATGGGATAGAAATTGATGTTGCTGAGTTGATTAAAGTTTGCCGATATGAGCAAGACGGTACCTATACGATTGCTTTAGCTGTTGCTTTAAAAAAATTTGGTTTTGATGTGTCTTTTCACTCAGATCATGATCCCAATATTAGCCCCAGCGAACGCATGAGCTATAAAGAAGCAAAGGTACTAAAAATTCCAATAGGATCTGCTTTGAGCTATCAAGATATTCAAGCTGCTATTCATAATGGAAAAATGATGATTGTGTACTACGACACTTTAGATGGTGTAGGTAATCAGTCACTGATTTATTCTATAGATCAAAATGAAATTTGCTTTTTTGATAGTTTTGAGCCGATGTCGTCAGCAGTTTTTGAGAATCAACGTAAAGCAGAAGGTATTTGCCGTCAGGCTGTCGTGATTGGTGACCGTAATTTAAATATTCATTCGACTAAATTGAATTAAATTTAAATGAGCCAGTAAAGTGTTGGCTCATACTGAAGTTATTGTTGTTGATATTCTTGAATGACTTCTAAAGCAGCGCGAAAAGCTTCCTGAGTAGCAGGAGCGCCGCAATATGGCAAACTATGCAATAAAGTTTCCTGAATTTCTTCCACTGTACAACCATTATTGAGTGCACCACGGACATGGCCTTTAAGCTCGGTAGGAGATTTAAGCGCAGTTAACATTGCTAGAGTGATTAATGAGCGATATTTACGTGGTAGCACACCTTCACGCTGCCAAGTCGAACCCCAAGCATGTTCATTAATCCAGTCTTGTAAGGGCTGGGTAAAGGGTACCGTATTTTCTTGTGCACGTTTTACAAAAGCTTCTCCCATCACTTCTGTGCGTACTTTTAATCCATTTTCGTAATCTTGCTTAGACATTAATTTCTCCTAAAAATAAAAGCGTCGAGTGACGCTTTTATGGTTATTTATTAATTAATGCGAATCAAAAATGATTGCAATAGTGAATTGGTGGAGGCATCAGTCACACTATTTGATGAGGGTTTGATAAAGGCAGATCCTTGTCGAGTTTTTCATCAAAAACATCGGTAAGCATGCTGTCAAATCGAATTGCATTGTATTGCAACAATTGTTGAGCTTCGCTATCAGAAATAAAGCCTTCTTTTGTAGCCTGCGCAATATTCTCTTCAAAAGTAAGCCCTGTAAATTTTCCTTTAGATTCAGCTTTCTTAAACTTATCCCAAAGCGGCTCGATGGTTCTTAAAATCTGGAATGTATGTTCCAGACGTCCAGTCACGTCATTAGGTTCAGTTGAATAGTACACATGGTGTTTAAGTTGCTCTCTAAATGGGTGTTCTTCCATCATAAGTTCAGCTACTTGTTGTTTTAACTCATCGTCAGGTTTTGAAATCATGCGGCCTAACGGGAAACATATCCATTTTACAAGTGCTGCTGGAAACTTGGCTGGGAAGTTATCAAATAATCCCCAAAATGCTTCCTGAATATTCAAGAATGCTTTTTGTAGTGCTAGCTTAGCATGCAGTTGTTCAGCTTCAGTTTTTTGCCCAGCTTCATAAAATTTTAAAATTGCAGTAGATATAAATAAATGCGCATGTATATCGGCTAAACGTCCTGATAGCATTTCTTTACGTTTTAAATCTCCGGCAAGTAAGCCAAGCGACATGTCAGAAACAAGTGCGAAGTTGGCACTAAAACGGTTAATCGTTTTATAGTAACTCGCAGTGAACTGATCTGATGATTGAGGTGCATCACTTGAACCACCTGTCCAACCATAAGCAAATGATTTTGCACCACGGTTAAAGGTATAGGCTAAGTGTTTAAATAACAGGTTGTCGAATTTTTGAACTGCATTGGCTTTATCATCAGACTGAAGCAATTGTAGTTCTTCAAAAAGATAAGGGTGACAGCGCATTGAACCCTGACCAAAAATCATTAATGAACGGGTTAAAATATTTGCACCTTCGACTGTAATTGCAATAGGAATAGCTTGATAGGTAAGTGCAAGGAAGTTGCGGGGCCCAAGCTGAATACCACGTCCACCAGCAATATCCATGCCGTGATTAACCACTTTGCGCATGGTTTCAGTTGCATAGTATTTTGCCATGGCGGTCATCACGGCAGGGGTTCCACCTTGATTTAAACCACATGTCACTAAATAACGGAATGCTTCAAGCATATAGGCATCACTGGCAATTTCACTACTTGCTTCTTGTACACCTTCAAATTTGCCGACAGAAATATTGAACTGTTGACGAATTCTCGCAAAAGCACCGACAGTAAGATAACTCATTTCACCTGCGGCTGTGGCTAATGCTGGAAGGGAAATACCACGACCGACGCCTAAGCATTCCATCAGCATGCGCCAGCCTTTACCAGCATTTTCTTGTCCGCCAATAATCCAGTCAATTGGAATGAAGACATCTTCACCCTCTACTGTTCCATTCATAAATGGAGAGCCGGGATAATGGCGTGCACCTATTTTTACACCTGCATGGCTTGCAGGAATGAGTGCACAGGTAATACCGTATTCGGTTTTATTTTTATCGCCGAGTAGACCTTCAGGGTCATAAAGCTTAAATGCTAAGCCAACTACGGTGGCAATTGGAGCAAGCGTAATCCAGCGTTTAGAGAAATTCATGCGTAGACCAAGAACTTGAGCGCCTTCATATTCGCCGTAGCAAACCACTCCCGAATCTGGAATTGCGCCTGCATCTGAACCTGCTTCTGGACTCGTTAAACCAAAGCATGGGATCTCTTCACCTTTAGCCAGGCCTGGTAAGTATTGCTGCTTTTGTGCATCAGTACCGTAGTGCATGAGTAGTTCGCCGGGTCCTAATGAGTTAGGAACCATACAACTCACCGCAGCAGTTAACGAACGCGAGGCAATTTTGCTCATAATGCGGCTTTGAGCAAATGAGCTAAATTCTTTACCGCCAAAGGATTTTGGAATAATTAGGCCTAAGAAACCTTTATCTTTAATGAATTGCCAAACTTCAGGAGGAAGGTCTTTTAATTGATGATGAATTTCCCATTCATCAAGCATACTACATAGCACTTCAACTTCATTATCGATAAAACTTTGCTCTTCTTGCGAAAGTGTAGGATAGGGATATTTTTCAAATTGCGACCAGTCTGGAGCCCCCATAAACAATTCTTTTTCCCACCAGCTTGTTCCTGCTTCTAAAGCTTCTTGTTCGGTTGTGCTGATGCTCGGCATTGAATTTGCCAGAGTTTTATATGCAGGTTGAGTAATTAAGTTAAACCGTAATGGTTTAAACAAAATGATAATGCTCAGCGCAATAAGAGGAATACCTAAGAGTAATGACCATGGCGTTAAAATGAATGCAGTAATTATGGCGACCGCAATCATAAGAACACTGCCAATGACTCTGTTTAGGTTAAAAAAGAAAATTGCCCATATTGCAATGAGCTGAATGATAATACTTAAAACAAAGAGTAGGAAAATCATACTTGCTCCTTGCTAGATAAGCCCTCAAGTTGGAAGTTACAAAAAAAAGCGATGAGAGATTAAGGCTTAACTAGCTAATTTTTTAATGCTGTTTAAATTTAATTTTTTATGTCGCAATTGATGTATATGCTAGAGCAGGGATATATCGTGCTTTTAGATATAAGATATTTTTAAATGAATGTGTAATGGCTTGTTTTATCGATTTGTCAAGAAATGTTATTGATTTTCTTATACAAATAAAAAGCCCTCAAATTAGAGGGCTTTTTAAAAAGATTTACTAGATTAAGCTTCGACGACCTGAACCGCGATTTTTTTAGCAGGATCTACTTTACGACGAACTTCTGGTACTGGTTCACCATGATATTGGCGGTCAGCAAAATAACTTGAACGAACCATTGGTGCAGACCAGATATTTCTAAAGCCAAGTTTACGGCCATGCTCTGCATAGCGTTCAAACTCTTCTGGTGTTACAAAACGGTCAATTGGCGCGTGTTGTTTAGAAGGTTGTAAATATTGACCGATAGTCACATAGTCGACATCGTGAGCACGTAAGTCATCAAGTAATGCAATCACTTCTTCTTCAGTTTCACCAATACCTACCATCAAACCACATTTTGTTGGAATGTCAGGGCAGTATTCTTTAAACATTTTCAATAAGTTTAAAGAATGTTGGTAATCTGAACCTGGACGCATGGCTTTATACAGACGAGGTACAGTCTCAATGTTGTGGTTAAATACGTCTGGTGGACATTCAGTCATAATGCGTAAAGCAATATCCATACGTCCACGGAAGTCTGGCACTAAAATTTCGAGTAATGTATTTGGACTAAGCGCACGAGCTTCTTTAATACAGTCCACAAAGTGTTGTGCACCGCCGTCGAGTAAGTCATCACGGTCAACCGAAGTAATTACTGCATATTTGAGCTTAAGATTGGCAATTGTCTCTGCCATGTGACGAGGCTCATCAGGGTCTAATGCATTTGGACGACCATGTGCTACATCACAGAACGGGCAACGACGTGTACAAATATCGCCCATAATCATGAATGTTGCTGTACCACCACCAAAACACTCTGGTAGGTTAGGACAAGCTGCTTCTTCACAAACGGTATGGAGTTTTTGAGCACGTAAAGTCGTTTTAATACGCTGAACTTCTTCTGGTGCCGTCATCTTGACACGAATCCAGTCAGGTTTACGCGGCACTTCAACCGTAGGTACAACTTTTACAGGAATTCTTGCGACTTTTTCAGCGCCACGAAGTTTTACACCCTGTTCAGGTTTACGGTGTTCTGACATATTTAACTTTTCCACTCGTTTATAGAGACATTGACATTGTATTATAGCGGAGTTCTTTGGTTAATAGCGGAAAATAACTATTCATATAATAAATGTGGTTATTCAGAAATATAGGGTTGAGAAATACATAAATTCACCGCATATTAGTCATAATCTATTATAAAATATGGTCATTCAAGAGAGGAAGGAGCTTTCAATGCCACGTAAAAAAGAGGTCGTTAGTGGGAATTTCGTTAAGTACGATACGGTAGTTCTCGGTTCTGGACCTGCAGGTGAAGGCGCGGCAATGAAGCTTGCAAAAGCGGGTAAGCGTGTTGCAATTGTAGATGTGCGTGATCAACTTGGTGGTAACTGTGCTCACGTAGGGACTATTCCAAGTAAAGCATTGCGTCAAACAGTATCTAGTATTATCCGCTATCAACGTGATCCAATGTTTCAAAAAGTAGGTGAATGGAAACAGTTCACCATGAAGCAGGTTTTGCGTAATGCACACAAAGTAATTCAACAACAAGTTGATACACATACACGCTTTTATGATCGCAACAAAATCGGTGTATTCCATGGCCGTGCATATATTCAAGATAAAAATACAGTTTTAGTTTTTAGCCATGAAGGCATTAAAGAAACAATTATCTGTAAGCAAATCGTGATTGCGACAGGTAGTCGTCCTTATCATCCACAAGGTCTCGACTTTGACCATCCTCGCGTATTTGATTCAGATAAAATTCTTGATCTTGATTATTCAATTCAAAAAATCATTATTTACGGTGCAGGCGTTATTGGCTGTGAATATGCTTCAATCTTTATTGGTTTAGACCATAAAGTTGATTTAATTAATACTCAGCAAAAACTATTAAGTTATTTAGATGATGAAATTGCTGATGCTCTGTCTTATCACTTACGTGAGCAAGGGGTGTTAATTCGCCACAACGAGCAAATGGATCATCTTGAAACATTTGATGACCACGTTGTTTTGCACTTACAAAGTGGTAAAAAGATTAAAGCTGATGCGATTCTTTGGTGTAATGGCCGTTCAGGAAATACAGAAGGTTTGGGTCTTGAAAATGTCGGACTAGTACCAAATAGTCGTGGTCAACTTTCTGTAAATGATCAGTATCAAACTGAAGTTGAAAACATCTATGCTGCTGGTGATGTGATTGGTTGGCCTTCACTTGCTTCGGCTGCTTATGACCAAGGACGCTGTGCTGGTGCGAACATGAGTGGTGAAGATGCGAAGCCAGTGCGTGATATTCCAACAGGTATCTATACGATTCCTGAAATTTCTTCGATTGGTAAGAATGAACAGGAATTAACGGAAGAGAAAATTCCATATGAAGTGGGGCAGGCATCTTTCCGACATTTAGCACGTGCACAAATTACGGGTGATACCGTGGGTGAGTTGAAGATACTTTTCCACCGCGACACTTTAGAAGTTTTAGGTATTCACTGTTTTGGTAATAATGCTGCCGAAATTATCCACATTGGGCAGGCAGTTATGCACAGCCCAAATAATACCTTGAAATATTTTGTTGAAACGACTTTTAACTATCCAACAATGGCTGAAGCATATCGTGTAGCTGCACTTAATGGTATGAATCGTTTATTTTGATTTTAAATAAGTTTTTCATAAAAAAGTCCGCAAACTTGCGGGCTTTTTTATTTTCATTAGACCATACGATTTTTATATTTTTATGACAATGTACAGACTGATTTTAGTGTCTCATCTATCTAGTGTGCACAAAATGCTTGATTAAAATATTCAAATAAATCAGGCGTCTGCTTCCATAATACGATAGAAATAACCAGAAGAGCGGCAATGAAGAAAGTCATAATTGTTTTCAAAAGTAAGGCATTATGCGTCATGAATAACAGCCTCCTCATTTACAAAGAAATGTACGATTACCCCTAATATACTCAATGCAATAGAGCAGAGCCAAATCGCATTGTAATTACCTGCTAAGTCATGGTTAACACCACCAAGCCAACCGCCAAAGAAAGAACCAACTTGATGGGTGAAAAACACGATTCCGCTCAGCATTGAAAGATATTTAACGCCAAACATATTTGCCACAATGCCGTTTGTAAGCGGAACTGTAGAGAGCCATAGAAGTCCCATGATGATGCCAAATGCATATACCGTATAAGTGCTTAAAGGTAATAATAGAAAGGCAATGATTGCGATGCCACGGCTTCCGTAAAGTGCCATTAATAGTTTAGGTTTCGAGAAACGGTCTCCCAACCAACCTGCACCGTAAGTTCCCACAATATTAAATAACCCGACCAAAGCAAGAAATACTGTACCTGTGGCTGCATCAAAGCCGTGATCGATTAAATAGCCTGGTAGGTGGACACCTAAGAAAACAACCTGGAATCCGCACACTAAAAAACCTAAAGCTAACCACCAGAACGGCTTATGTTTTCTAGCAATATTTAGTACTTGTTTAAAGGTGAGCTGAGGTTGAGCGGTTGCTTTTGGGGCTTGGTTGCTTGGCCCTTTTAACATCCATGCTAGAGGAATGATAAGAGCGATTAACAGCGCACTTACCATTAAAGCTGACGACCATCCCACTGTTTTAAGTAAGAGAAGGGTGGAAGGCAGCATAATAAATTGGCCAAAAGAACCAGCTGCACTGGCAATGCCCATTGCCATACTTCTTTTTTCTGATGGAGCAGCTCGGCCTACTGCGCTAAGTAATACTGTGAATGAAGTGGCTGATAAAGCTAAACCAATAATAAGACCTAGGCTCAAATTCAAAATGAGTACACTTGAGCTAAAAGCCATTAAGAGTAAACCAAGCGCATAAAGTAATCCGCCGACAGCAACCACAACTTTACTGCCATATTTGTCTGCGATTGCACCGGTAAAAGGCTGCACAGCTCCCCAAATTAGATTTTGCATAGCAATTGCGAGACTAAAAACATGCTGACCCCAACCAAAATCATGGCTCATTGGGACCAGATAAAGTCCGAAACCATGACGTACACCTAATGAAAGAGCCAAAATAATGGCACTACCAATGAGCATATAAATGAGTGATTGAGAAAACTGGTTGCTTGTTTTAGTCATTGTGAGTGTAAAGTTATAAGAATGTGATGAATCATTGTAAAAGATATATCGTATAATATCGATATATCTATAAAAATATTTAAGAAGAATTAAAAAGCTTGAAAGAGGTATGTGACGCTATAAAAAGTAAATAAGCAGAAATCATTTTAATTTCTGCTTATTATGAAAATTAAGCTGCGGAATTACGTTCAAGTAGAGCTTGTTCAAAAAGTACTTTTTCCTTTTCTTTATGCTCGGTTGTGAAGCGAATCAAAATTACGCTACAACCTGCAACCATAACCAGTCCACCTAAAATAAAGAGACAAGTTTGAACATCAAGTACACCTTTTAACAAGAAACCAGCTGCTACTGCACCAGCATTTCCACCTGCACCAATAATTCCTGCAACACCGCCTAATGCATTGCGATCAATAAATGGTACCAATGCATACGTTGCGCCGCAGGCCATGTGGGTAAATAGTGCAAAGATAGTCATTGAAAGAATAGCGAGAGTGACGCCGTTCATTTGAGAGAAAAGAATCAAAAATAAACCTTCGCCTAAAATCATGAGTACCAGTACCTTAGTGCGTCCGTCTAGTCCTTTTTTAAGTGCGACTTTATCTGAAATAATGCCTCCCAATGCTCGTGCGAATAACGCGAGAAGGCCAAATATTCCGGCCGTTAAGCCCGCAGTTTTTAAATCCATTTTGAACTGATCAACATAGTACATCGCTGCCACGTTATGGATAAAAATTTCGATACCAAAGCATGCGCCATAAGCCAGAAATAAAATCCAGACGCGGTAGTTACGAGCAGCTTGCATTAAAATTGCCATACCGCCTTTTTTACCACTGCCAACTTCAATACCTTCTGCCCGAACTTCTTTAAAATTTCCTTGAGGGCAATCTTGAGTTAGTTTCCAGTAAAGGACTCCCACAATTACCATCATTACACCAGGTACGATGAGAGCAATGCGCCAACCCATAGTTTGTTCGACACCAAACATGACAATTGCACCAAGTAATAAAGGCATTAACGCTTGAGTTGCACCGCCACCAGCATTGCCCCAACCAGCTGCTGCTGCATTTGCTGTGCCTACAACGTTAGGCGCAAACATAATACTCGTATGATATTGCGTAATGACAAAGCTTGCGCCAATTGCACCAATCAGCAAGCGGAAGAATAGAAAAGATTCATAACTGTTAGCAGCAGCGACACCAAATACCGGAATACTGCCAAGTAAGAGTAGGGCTGTATAGGTAATTCGTGGACCATATTTATCGCAAAGTGGTCCTACAGCAAGTCGTACTAAAATCGTAATCGCAACGGCGGCAATATTAATATTGGCAATTTGATCTTTTGTTAAGCCAAATTCGCCTTTAATAACAGGCATTAGTGGAGCACATGCAAACCATGCGAAAAAACACACAAAAAATGCGAGCCAAGACATATGGAACGCACGCATGGCTGGAGTTGAGAAACTAAATAATTTAATCTCAGTTGCTTTTTTTGCATCTAGATTGATATTTGAAGACATACGTCGTCCCCCTGAACTGAACGAAATTTTAATTTGCATGACAAATTGAATTGTCTATATGCATACCGATCAGAGCGGACGTCATTGGCCGTCTTGGTTTATCCATTGAATCGCCATTGATTCATCATGTTGTAATAAAGCAAAGGACGTGCCAAAAAGTAATTTTTACTAAGAGGAAAACTTTAGTTTTTAATTTTATTAAATTAGTTAGAAAATAAAAAAATTAATGACTAAAACAAAATTAAGAAAATAGGAAGAAATAGGAAAATGATGAGAGATTCTTTTAATAAGAAATGCTCATTTTTTTAGCATATTGGTTTAAAAAGAAGCAGCTTTAATTTGTTTAATAAAAAAAAGCTATAAAAACCTTTAGTAAAGCTTTTATAGCTGGGGTGCTTTTAAAAAAATTAGAAACGATAACCTATACCAACATATGTGATCAGTGGATCGATATCAATGGTCGTTTTTGCACGAATTAAATCTTTTCCAGTATTGCGATCAATTACATTAATTTTGGCATCACTGCTCATTTTTGAGTATGAAACTGAACCTACAGCAAACCAGTTTGGTTTAAAGTCATAGGTTGCGCCTAATGTAACAATTGGCGCAAAAGCATCAGTCGCTTTAAGTTTTACAACTGGATCTGCAGAAGATGTTTTACGATCTAGTGCTGCACCTGCCTTATTATCATGAATATTCTGTATCATGTGACCCGCTTGAATTAAATCGGCTTCAATACCAGAGTTCATTTTTAAATCATTAAAGTAGGCATACATCACACCAGCTCCAATATAAGGACGGAACTTATTTACTCCTGTTTTGCCAAACTGATATTGCAATTCCACAGCTGGTAACCATGCACGTGCAGTCGCAGCCTTACCCCCTTGAGAAAGATCAGTAATATGAATGTCTTGTTTCAAAGGAATATCCCCACCCGCTTTGGTAATACCATCTCCTAAGATTCCTCCAATCACAGATCCATCTTTTAGTGGAGTAGCTTTACCAGAAAGAGGAGCATAAATATTACCTTTTCCATTAATATCTACTTTAGGTGGAATACCGCCTTTAATTTCTAAAGATAAATTGTCCGTAAAGTTGTAGTTAAACATAAGTCCGGCAGTATCAACATCAGCAGCTTCTAAGCCAGAACCTTGTTGTTCCCATTGAGACAGACCATTAATTTCTGCTGTACCTGCAAGTGATGAGGGAAGGGTGTCAGTAAACTTATCCAGAAGGCTAATAGTGCTATACCAGAATTTTCCTGAAGGTTTACTTTGGTCGATTGCGTCTAAAACGGCTTTTGTAGATACATCTCCAACTTTAGAAGTAGTTCCTTCTGCAACACTAGTATTAATATTAACTGGATTTGCGCTTCCTTGTGGCATGGCATGTAACCAGCCAGCAGAAACCGAAAAACGCTTGAAACCATCACCATCTTTAAAACTAAAATATGGTGAAGCAGCGAAAGTGACTGTAGGCAGAGCAAAAAAGGCAGCTGTCATACAAAATAATGACTTTTTCATCATAAAGGACTCCATGTCCGGACATTTGTTTACTGATTTTTATTGAGCCCACCATAGCGCGTTTTATTAAAATGATTGTGTAATAAAAATTAATAATTGTAATGTTTTTGAAATATTTGTTTATATTTAGAAAGATTTATTAATAAAAAGTACAAAATAAAAAATAAAAGGCTACATAAAGTAGCCTTTTATTAAATCTGATTAAATTATTAATTGAAGCGTGAGAGGTCTTCTTCAGGACGAGCTGTTAACACTTCAATACCTGTTTGAGTCACTAAAATAGTATGTTCATACTGAGCAGAAAGTTTATGGTCTTTAGTTACAACAGTCCATTTATCACCAAGCAATTTAGTCTGCCAAACACCCACATTGACCATAGGTTCAATGGTAAAAGTCATACCTGCTTCTAAACGCATACCTGTACCCGGTTGTCCATAGTGCAATACTTGAGGTTCGTCATGGAAGACAGTACCGATACCGTGGCCGCAATATTCACGTACTACGCTAAAACGTTCTGACTCGACATATTTTTGGATGGCATGGCCAATATCACCTAAATATGAACCGTCTCTAACCGTTGCCATTCCACGATACATTGCTTCTTGAGCAACTTTACATAAACGGTTTGCCAAAATAGAAGTCTCACCACCCACGATATACATCATGTTAGTGTCGCCGTGATAACCGTCTTTGATCACGGTTACATCAATATTAAGAATATCGCCGTTTTTCAAGATTTTATTTTCAGAAGGAATACCATGACATACAACATGGTTAACCGAAGTACAGATAGAGTGTTGAAAAGCAGGGCGTCCTGGAGCACCGCCGTAACCTACGCAGGCTGGAATAGCGTGTTGTACATTTTCAATATGATTACGGCAAATCGTATCAAGTTCGAGGGTGCTTACACCGGCCTTAATATACGGCTTGATCATCTCTAGAACTTCAGCCGCCAGTCGTCCTGCAATGCGCATTTTTTCAATTTCATCTGGTGTTTTGATTAATCGACGTGGAGCTGTATAAGTACTGTTCATGATCTCTAAAAACTTTTGGTAATTTACAAGCGTCTATGGTATAAATAGCCGCCCATTTTATCAAATGCTTTTCGTGAATATCTTTTACGAAGAATTTTGATAGGTGGAGTAAAAAATCCGCACATATATCGTCACATTACTCTGGGTGCCCGTAAAAAGGTGGAGAATGCGGATATATGGAGGCCTAACCCAACTTTTAAGGTAAAGAAAATGGCAGATTACAACGTAAGCATGCGCGACCTTCTTCAAGCAGGTGCGCACTTTGGTCACCAAACTCGTTTCTGGAACCCAAAAATGCGTCAATACATTTTTGGCGCGCGCAACAAAATTCACATCATCAACCTTGAGCACACTGTTCCTGCGTTAAATGATGCTTTGAACTTCGCTAACCAATTAGCAAGCAAAAAGAACAAAGTTTTGTTCGTTGGTACAAAACGTGCTGCTTCTAACATCATCCGTGAACAAGCTCAACGCGCTGGTCAACCATATGTAGACCACCGTTGGTTAGGTGGTATGTTGACGAACTGGAAAACACTTCGCCAATCTATCAACCGTTTAAAAGATCTTCAAACTCAATCTCAAGACGGTACTTTTGCTAAGCTTACTAAACGTGAAGCTTTAGAACGTACTCGTGAGATGGAAAAACTTGAGCGCTCTTTAGGCGGCGTTAAAAACATGGGTGGTTTACCTGACGCATTATTTGTAATCGACGTTGATCACGAAGCGATTGCAATTAAAGAAGCTAAGAACTTAGGTATTCCTGTTATCGGTATCGTTGATACAAACTCTAACCCAGATAACGTTGATTACGTTATTCCTGGTAACGACGATGCGATCCGTGCAGTAACTTTATATGCTTCAGCTATGGCTGATGCAATTCTTGCTGGTAAAGAATACGCTCAATCTCAAGCGAACGCTCAAGCAAAAGGCGATGACGCTGCGAAAGACGCTTCTGAGGCTTAATGCGTTTTGACGCAGGCTTGTCATTTTTGCGACATGTAATGGTGGCAAATTAAGCGTCGAGAGTGCAAACGGCCCAGAGTTTCTTTGGGCCGTTTTTGTTGAACAGATTTATTTTCTACCGATTTTAGGAGATCAACATGACTGCAATTACTGCAAGCATGGTAAAAGAATTACGTGACCGTACTGGTCTTGCAATGATGGAATGCAAAAAAGCATTAACAGAAGCGAACGGTGACATCGAACTTGCTATTGATAACCTTCGTAAATCTGGTCAAGCTAAAGCTGCTAAAAAAGCTGGCAACATTGCTGCTGACGGTGCAATCACTATCGTTCAAGACGGTAATAAAGCGATCTTAGTTGAAGTAAACTGTCAAACTGACTTCGTTGCTAAAGACGAAAACTTCTCTAACTTTGCACACGCAGTTGCTGCTGCTGCTTTAGCTGCTGGCGAAACTGATGCTGCTAAAATCGCTGAATTAAAATTGGCTGATGGCCAATCAGTTGAAGAAGCTCGTATTGCGCTTGTTCAAAAAATCGGTGAAAACATCCAAGTTCGTCGCGCGAAAATCGTTGAAGGCGAAAACTTGGCTATCTATAAACACGGTTTAAAAATCGGTGTTGTAGTTTCTTACACTGGTGATGCTGACACTGGTAAAGGTATCGCAATGCACGTTGCTGCATTCAACCCAGTAGCAGTAAGCGCTGAAGCTGTTCCTGCTGACCTTATCGCTAAAGAGAAAGAAATTGCTGAAGCGAAAGCGTTAGAATCTGGTAAGCCAGCGAACATCGTTGAGAAAATGGTAACTGGTTCTGTTGAGAAATACTTAAACGAAGTTGCTCTTGACCGTCAAATGTACGTTATCGACAACGAGAAAAAAGTTGCTGACGTATTAAAAGCAACTGGTACAACTGTTGCTAACTTCGTACGTTTCGAAGTTGGTGAAGGTATCGAGAAAAAAGCTGAACTTAGCTTTGCTGAAGAAGTTGCTGCTGCTCAAGCTGCTGCGAAGTAATTCGTATCTTCAAAAAAAGCCCCTATGGGGCTTTTTTTATCCCTGTTGAAATCGGAATATAAAGATGACAAATAAAAAAAATTTGAGTATTGGCGGCATTATTGTTTTATTGATCGCTGCATATTTCGGTCTGGATTTATCTGGGCATAAGAAAAATCAATCGCCATCATCAAGTCCTGCCACTCAGCATACTGAAACTACGTTTTCAAATGATGGGATAGATACTATAAAAGCTGCCTATGACCGCAGACAAAGTAATGTTCAAGTGCAGGGAAGTGGTCGAGTAAAAGCAATTTTAAGAGAAGATAATGATGGGACAAAACATCAGAAATTTATTCTTGTATTAAAAAATGGTCTTTCAATTTTGGTCGCACATAATATTGATTTAGCACCAAAAATTGAAGATTTACATAAAGGGGATATTGTCGAATTTAACGGTGAGTATGAATATAACGAAAAAGGTGGTGTATTGCATTGGACGCATCATGACCCACAAAACCGCCATGAAAATGGTTGGTTGAAACATAATGGACATATTTACCAATAGAAATAGAGTATACATTTCTATCTAACAGCAATTTTGTTCTATGCATCTTTTTAAAACATGCTATGTTTTTTTTAGATAAATAGATGAGATGTATATATGCACCGGGAACAGGCTGACTACTTGCATTTGCGAGAGTTGGGCGGTTTAGAATTATTAAAAGCACATTACCATCAAACGCAATTTTCAAAGCATACCCATGAGGGATATTGTATTGGTGTTATTGAAGAAGGTGCACAGTCTTTTTTTAGGACGGGTCAATTACATGTCGCTCCTAAAGGCGACATTATTTTGGTGAATGCAGATGAAATTCACACAGGCTCATCTGCTGTTGAATCGGGCTGGCGTTACCGTGCAATCTATCCTACACCCGAAATGCTTGCTGAAGTAAGCCAAGATTTTTTTGAGCAAGGCCATGGGGCACCTTGGTTTCCACAAGCAGTTATTCAGGACTTGGGTTTGTCTCAACAACTTTGTTTATTATTTGATTTATTAGAACAAAAAGACAATTTTTTGCTTAAAGAAACCATGTATCTATCCACATTAGCATGTTTAATGATGCGCCACGGTAAATCACGGCACACTTTTTGTGAATTACCAGAAGCTTATTCGAAAATATTAAAAGTTAAAGATTTGTTGGCAGATATGCCTGAAAAGAATTTTTCTTTGCAGGAATTGGCTGACATGGCGGGATTAAGTGCTTGGCATTTTTTAAGAAAATTTAAAAAACATGTGGGTTTGCCACCTCATGCGTGGTTAGTGCAGGCACGTTTGCAAAAAGCGAGACAGTTGTTAAAGCAAAATGTTCAAACTGTGATGGTTGCACAGCAATGTGGATTTTCTGATCAAAGTCATTTTAACCGACATTTTAAAAAGGCCATGGGTGTTACACCTACCCAGTATGTAGCAAGTCTTAATCTCTAAAATTTATTTTTATTTCTAAACGCAATTTTGTTCAAGAGAAGTTAACCTGCATAGAAGAAAATCTATAAATATTTAATATTATAGATGTCTAGAGATGAATACTCGTTTAAATCAATCTATTAGATTTTCTAAAAGCCGACCTCCGTATCTTTTTTTACGAGGGGCGGTAGATATACTGCCATTGTCTATTTCGGTTATTCCGTGGGCTATTTTGGCTGGTTCAATGGCAATTCATGCAGGTCTATCATTTTATAAAGCATTGGCAATGTCAGGAATTGTGTTTGCTGGTGCTGCACAATTGGTCAGTTTGAGTATGGTGATGGAGGGTGCTTCATTATTAACAATCTATATCACGATTTTTTTTCTTACTGCTCAACATTTTATTTATGCATTAACTTTAAGAAATGATATTTCTATTTTGTCTTTGCCCAAACGATTAAGTTTAGGTTTTTTACTAACAGATGAATTGTTTGCCTTAAGTGCTCCGAACGAAAAAAGGCATCCTCATTATTTATTGGGGGCGGGTATATGTTTTTATTTATTTTGGGTAATTTTTAGTCTAGTTGGAATTTTATTGGCTACGGCGATTCCAGATTTATTGTCCTACCATTTAGATTCTTCGATTATTGCTATTTTTGTGGCCATGATTATCCCTATGTGTAAGGAAAAGCCTGTCATAGCCGGAGTTTTAACAACTTGTTTTAGTGGTTTTATTCTCAAACTTTTTCATGTTGAAGGCGCTATTCTGATTTCTGGTTTATTGGGAATGCTAATTGCGGTTGTTGCAGAAAATAGAACAGGAGAAAAATAAGATGTCATGGCTCATGATTTTAGGATTAGCGGCTATTGTGTTTTTTAATCGTTATTATTTTTTGGAACCCAGTGTAAAAGTAAAATTACCGGTATTGATGAATAAAATGCTGAACTATTCAGCGCCTTGCTTATTAACTGCTATTTGTATACCAGTAATTTTTTTTGAAGGAAATGAACTAAGAGGTCTTTTAGATAATCCATATTTATATGCGACAATATTTTGTATTGTAATTGCTTTTTATTTAAAAAAAGTATTATCAAGTGTGCTACTCAGTCTAGCATTTTTCTATTTTATAAATTTTCTAATAAATCAGTAAACTTAAGCTGAATCTAAAAGATTCAGCTTTTTAAAAATTATTGGGTAATCAATTTGTTCTGCCGACTTTTCCACTTTGGCAATATTTTTCCAAGATAGGCATCCATACACCAAACTGGGCCAATCAATAGAAATTGCAAATCTTTAAAGAAAGAGGGCTTTTTACCTTCAACTTTATGTCCATAAAATTGTCCAACCCAAGCAATCACAAAAATTGCAATATAAAACCCTATACCTACAGGTAGGGCATAAATGAGCCAAGCCATCACAACGAGAAGCGCAGCCATCGCTACTGCAAGTACAAGATCGAGTCGAGCATAGAAAATAAGAGTCAGTACAATGAGTAAAGCAGTGAGCAAAGCACTAAAGTGGGCGATGATTCCGATAATAGAAAACAAAATAGCTGGGACGCATACCCAATGAATTTTCTTATTCGTTGGATTTTGATGGCTTTCACTGTATTCATCAAACCATTCAGCAATAGATTTCATAGACCTTGTTCTCCATGTCTAATTTTGAGTCATTCTTTTTATGTCTATATTTTATCCTGTTGTTATGTAGATAGACAAGAAAAGTCAAAAATCTTCCTTATCGTACATTCATGTGACCTTAAAAATTAAGGACTGATCATCTGGAAAAAGCAGGGTGGAAAAAATTAAAAAATAATCTTAAAAGGCAGCACAATCGTTTTAAAAAATCAGGCTATTTATTTTTGGATTTTGAAGTGGGGAAATCCTTATAAAAACCACTTTTTTATGAAAAGCTGGAAAATAATAGAAAAAAGCTCAACTCAACTTGCTTTAAAACGCTATAAACAGCTTTTTTTGGACTAAGGTGGTACTAGGGTAGCGGAATTTTTTTAAAATGGCTCTAATCAAAAAATATAAGCAAAAATGGATGAGTAATAAAATGATGTGTTTTTGGGTTAAAAAATAATCAATTTTGTAATTAAAAAATGAGTAAAAAAACAAAATTTTTAGCATGATTTTTATATTTTTGGGTCTAAAAATTAAAAAGCCACAAATTAATTTGTGGCTTTTCCATGAACTCTAGGAGTAATCGCTTATGAAGTAGGGCCGTCTACACGTTCAATACTTACTTTTGCAGTACCAGCATTGGTAATACCAAGACGTTTTGCAGCACCGTATGATAAATCAAGTACACGATTTGCATGGAATGGACCACGGTCGTTTACTTTTACTACCACACTTTTACCATTGTCTTTATTTGTAACACGGATATAACAGTTCAATGGCAGACTACGGTGAGCAGCAGTAAGTGCATTCATATCGAATGTTTCACCACTTGCAGTTTTACGGCCATGAAATTGACGACCATACCAAGATGCCATACCAGTTTGGCTAAACTTACGAACAGTATTTGAAGCTACTGTGTTAAGTTTTTCAATCACTGAAGGCTCATCTTCAGGGATTTCAATTTTAGCTGCGATAGCTTGACGACGAATTTGATCGCCAGAACGTTCAGTGATTGAAAGACTGTTAATGTTAGAAAAACGAGAATTAAAGCTTTGAGTATCTTTACTCAATACACGTGCAGCTAAATTAGCATTTGGACCATCTACATCACTGTTTAATGATGATGATTGCATCATTTCAGCGTGCAGTGGGGCCATGCTTAAACTAGCCGTCAGTGCAAGAATGTATTTCAGCGATAACTGCATTTATATAAACTCCTGAGAACATGCTCTTTTTCTTTTAGCCAACAGGCTAAAAATTGAAGTGAACATGCCTAATTATTCACTTTTGCAATTGCTTGATTGGGGTGGATAATATTCATCGCTTACGGAGAGTGTCTAGTCTTTAACGAGAAATAGTTACAAAAAGGGCAAAAACTTACAGTTTTAGGTTAAAAAATAACCAAATATGTAACAAGGTATTTAAAATGTATGTATTGTGATCGATTTAACAAAAATATTTATTGACTTTTACATAAACTCATCAAAAAGCTAGCCTATCGGCTAGCTACCTCTGTGCCTAATAACCATACAGCAGTCGCATACATTCGACTTTTGTTATAGGTCGTAATTACCTGAAAATTCGGATAGGTTAAATAGTAAATTGGACCGTTATAGTCTTGTAATTGAATAACATTTACCATATCTAAGTCATCAATTTTAACTAATGGGTTTAATGGAGAAATTCCTTGATTTTTGAGCACACCATACGGAGTAGGTTGAGTGAGATCTTTAGCAATAATACTTTCTGGATTTGAGCCTACATAACGAGCCATAAAACCAATAGGCTGATCACGTTGCCAACCTTGCTTTGCTAGGTAATTTGCAATTGAACCAATCGCATCTTCCGCAGAGTTACGAAGATCGATATGACCATTACCATCAAAATCTACTCCATACTTACTGATATTACTTGGCATAAACTGTGGATAGCCAATTGCTCCAGCATAAGAGCCAACAATACTATTGGTTGGATAGCCTTCTTTGTAAGTCCATGCAATCAGAGCAGCTAACTCATCACTAAAATAATCAGCACGGCGAGGGTAACCAAATGCTAATGTTGCAAGTGCGTCACGAGTGATAAAAGAACCTTTATTTGCCCCATATCCTGTCTCAACACCTAAAATACCCAAAATAACAGCTTGAGAGACACCAAATTGCTGTTCAGCTCGGTTAAGCGCATCTGCATATTGATTTTTAAACCGGACACCACGTTGAATAGTACCTTCAACTAAAAACATAGAGCGATAATCGTACCAAGGCTTACTTTCTCCTGGACGAGTCATAATATTTATAATGTTTGGTAAATTTTTTGCACCGCTCATCGCGGCATCTACTTGTACACTACTTAAACCATAAGTATTCATGGCTTTTTGTTTAAAATTTAAATAATTAGGATCATTTACAAAATCATTGGCTTGAGCAAAATGACTTGTGCTCACTAGGCCGGTACACAAGGCAAGCGCTTTTAAAGTTTTATTAATAAATTGAGACAACATATCTTTTTAAAATTCCAAATTATCGATGTGTATGAATAGACATGACTAAACCAAAAGTGGCCATTAAAGTAATAATAGCGGTACCGCCATAACTCATAAAAGGTAAAGGAACACCCACTACAGGTAAAATACCACTGACCATTCCTGCGTTTACAAATACATAAACAAAAAAAGACAAACCAAAGGCACCAGCAACTAAACGACCGTAGTTATGAAAGCTCTGTAAACCAATCTGAAATGTTCTAAAAATAATAGCTGAATAAAGAATAACTAATATAAGTACGCCAATTAGGCCAAATTCTTCGGAATAAGCCGCAATAATAAAGTCAGTATGGCCTTCGGGTAAAAAGTGTAAATGTGATTGTGTACCTTCAAGAAAGCCTTTACCTGAGAAACCACCAGAACCAATAGCTGTTTTGGACTGAATAATATTCCATCCTGTTCCTAATGCATCTGCTTCTGGGTCAAGTAGCGTTAGAACCCGTTGACGCTGATAGTCGTGTAAAAGAAATTCCCAGGCAATTGGAATAACAATAGCTGCACAAGCTGCTGCGGCACCGATCATGCGCCAAGATAACCCACTTAAAAATAGTACGAAAATACCACTTGCTAATACGAGTAGGGATGTTCCTAAGTCAGGTTGTTCTGCAATCAGTAAGAAAGGAACACCAATTAACATTAATGATAAAACAACTTGAGAAAAGCTTGGAGGAAGTGGTTTGCGTGCTAAAAACCATGAAATCATCATTGGCATGCCAATTTTCATGAACTCACTGGGTTGCACGCTCCCGAAACCGGGAATATCGATCCAGCGTTTAGCCCCCATGCGGACTTCACCAAAGACCATAACTCCAATTAAGGAAAATAGTGCAAATAAATAAAAGTAAGGTGAAAAAGCTTGATAAACCTTAGGGGGAATTTGAGCCAGACTAATCATGACTAAAAAGCCAATACCAAAACTCATGGCTTGTTTACTGACTAAGCCTACATCTTGTGCAGATGCACTATATAGTACCGTTAAACCTAATAGGGCATTTAGGAATAAAAATAGGCATAACCACGGGTCAATATGAAGTTGCTGCCAGCGCGATGGTTGCATGGCAGTACTAAGACCATCTCGAGGAGCTTGGCGTAAAAATTTATATTGTGGACTAGGAGACATGCGGCTTTAACTAGGTCAATCAGTGCTTGGCGCATGCTAACATAAACCTGATTAATGGCAATGTATATCAATATTTTGCAATAAAAAAACCTGGCTCTCGCCAGGTTTCCGATGGTCTATTTTCTGTTAGTTAAAGAATAAACTATCGTGATATTCAGCCATCGCTTTTAGTTCAGTGCGATTTAAACTTGGAATAAGTTTATCGATCGCAATATGGACTGCTTTTGTTACAGCTGCTGCGCCAATATCGGCTGCTTTGCGCTTAATCATGCCTAAATCTAATGTTTTATTAAAATCAGACATAAAGTGTCTAACCATAGCATCACCAAACTGTTTATATAGTTCTGCTAAGGCTGCTTTATTAATGTCATTACCTGCTTGAAGCTCGGCAAAATTATGCTTCAAATTAGTAACTAAACCAGCATCTAAAGCTACACCAACTTTATATTGACCTTGTGGGTCTTTAAATAAGCTTTTCTCTGAAAACTCCACGGATTGTTTAACAACATCGTTTGGTGCTTTACTCAGTAATTGCTTTAAAAGCACAGCAACTGTTGATTTGACATAACCAGCTAGTTTTTCGGCAGTATCTCTTTTTTCACTCGCTGGGAAATGTTGTACTAACTGAGTCAGTACATTTTCAATAATTTCCTCATTAAGTTGTAAAGCAATTTTGTCTCGAAGTGGATATAACGGTTCACTGGAATTCTTATTCGCAATTCCAGTCTGTATATCGTTCAATAAGCCTTCAGAAGGGGTAAAACCAAAAAACGGCATGGTGTATCCTCAAATTATTCGTTTTATTGTCGTGCCAATCGAATCGGTTTTGGCATCCATGATAGATCCGATACTCGGCAAGGATTGATATCAAGTCCACCGCGGCGAGTATAAGTTGCATAAACCATCAGCTTTTCAGGTCGCAAATTTTGCCAAATATCTGCAAAGATTTGCTCAACACATTGTTCGTGAAAACCGTTATGCTGACGGTACGAGATAATATAAGCTAAAAGACTACGATAACAAGGTTTTTTGCCCTTAAAACGGATAAAAACTGTACCCCAATCTGGCTGTCCCGTGACTGGGCAGTTACTTCTCAAAAGATGAGAATACAGTTCAATTTCGACTTCTTCACCAGACTCATCCAGTTTTAAAAGTGATGCATCGGGATGTTGTTCTAAACGTTCAGGTGTTAGATCATCAATACAAATGCCTTGTGGTTTAGAAATATCAAGTTCATCTACTTGAAATAGCGTTAGCTCAACTTTGGCACCAGCTGCAGACGATAGATCTTTTTCAACCGTTTCAATAAATAACTCTTTAGAGCCAAACTGAGTGAAGTTAAGACTATTGAAGTATAGCTTTAATGACTTTGATTCAATCAAATTTGGTGAAGAAGCAGGCAGGGTAATTCTGCCAATCGCAACCTGTGGAATACCATGCGAGTTTAACCAAGATATTTCAAAAACATGCCACCAATCTTTACCTTGGTTGATACCTTCAATATGTGAATATTTTTCACGAGATTGAGCACGTGCAATTGGAAATAACACATCGGGTTGATAGCTAGTTGGATAATGGGTTTCTTTACCCAATAAAGACTGTTCGACACTCATTCACGCATTCCTGAACCACGAGCAAGTAAATAGTAGGCGATTCCATAAAGTACAACACAACATAATGTCACAATGATTAAAGAGAACGTAACGTTCACGTCACTATGACCTAAAATGCCGAAACGAAAAGCATTTACCATATACACAATAGGATTAATTAAAGAAAGTTTTTGCCAAAAAGGACCAAGTGCACTAATAGCATAAAACACACCACCTAAATAGGTGAGTGGAGTAAGTACAAAGGTTGGAATAATAGAAATATCATCAAATGATTTTGCATAGACTGCATTAATAAAGCCGCCTAAGGAAAATAAAACGGATGTAATTAATACTGTATATATAGTTACGAACCAGTTATGTATAAAAAGATGGGTAAAGAACATGCTCATCGCAGTAACAATGGCACCAACCAATACACCACGACAAATACCACCAATCACGTAGCCCCATAAAATAATATGTAAGGGCACGGGACTCATGATGAGTTCTTCAATACTCTTTTGAAATTTAACACTGAAGAAACTAGAAGACACGTTAGCATAGCTGTTCGTAATAACAGCCATCATGATTAAGCCAGGTACAATAAACTGCATGTAGCTCACGCCGCCCATTTGCCCAATACGTGAGCCAACCAAATTACCAAAAATGACAAAATACAAGCTCATGGTAATTGCAGGTGGTAATAAAGTTTGTGGCCAAATGCGAAGAAAACGGCGTACTTCTTTACGAACTAAAGTCCAAAGGGCAATTTGCAGTTGGTTAAAGTTCATTTTGCCGCTCCTTCAAGATTTTTCTCGACCATTTTGACAAATAGCTCTTCAAGGCGATTCGATTTGTTACGCATACTACGAACACGAATACCTTGTGACTCTAAAAGTTGGAATAAGTCATTTAATGTATGTGCTTTATCCATTGTTACTTCTAAAGTACTACTATCAATTAAGTTGAACTTCACACCAATAATATTGAGCTGGAGTGGGGCAATTGGTTCTGCTAAATCAAAAATAAAAGACTCTTCACTCAGCTGGTTTAAGAAATTTTTCATGCTGGTATCTTCTTTAATGACACCACGGTCAATGATGGCAATTTGACGACACAACATTTCAGCTTCTTCTAAATAATGTGTCGTTAAAATAATAGAAGTACCGTTTTCGTTCATTTCGGTTAGAAAATCCCACATAGAACGGCGTAATTCAATATCTACACCCGCAGTAGGCTCATCTAGAATAAGAAGTTTAGGTTCATGCATCATGGCACGGGCGATCATTAGTCGGCGTTTCATACCACCAGACAGCATACGTGCTTGTATATTACGTTTTTCCCACAAGCCAAGTTTTTCTAAATAATGTTCCGCTCGTTTCTCGGCAATCTTTTTATGAATACCGTAATAACCAGCCTGGGTAACTAAAATATCGAATGCTTTTTCAAATTGCCCGAAGTTAAATTCCTGAGGAACAACGCCAAGCTGCTGTTTTGCCAACGATGGATGAGTATCGAGATTATGTCCAAAAATCTCAACAGTTCCTGAAGTTTTTTTCGTGAGGGAGCTGATAATACCAATGGTTGTTGATTTGCCGGCACCATTTGGGCCTAACAACGCATAAAATTCACCTTCAGGCACAGTGAGGTTAATACCTTTTAACGCCTGAAAACCATTACGATATGTTTTGGACAAATCTCTTAAAACCAAAGCATCAGTCATGAAATTCTCACATTATGAAAGAGGGGTATATTTTGAGCGATAATGATTAATAAACCAAGTAAAATAGTCGGAATTTTATGAAATTGAGATAAATTTATGAAGTTATTATATATAAATTGGTGCGCCCGGCGGGGATCGAACCCACGACCCCAGGCTTCGGAAACCTGTACTCTATCCAACTGAGCTACGAGCGCACATGTGTGGGGCACATCATAGGAAAAAAACACCGGTAGGTAAAGCACGAAATACGTACCAAGTGAGTTTAATGCTTAATTAAACAGCAGCTTGTTCTATTTTAGATGCGTTGCTGAATAAGCTGAATTGAATAATTAATAGAATGGAGCGTATGTGCTAGCTCATGAGGAGGAATACGTGATTCCTGCAAACTGGTAATCCATTGCATTTGGCACATTTTAAGTTCTTGAAGTGTTTTTATTTGCTCTATTTTTTGAATAAGTGGCTTTGCCATAAGGCCACAGTATTGGCTTAAGCTTTGCTTCATCAACTGTTGTATTTCTTCAAAAGAGAGCTGTTGAACTGGAATGCTTGGTTGGTTATTTTCAATATTTGAAGAAGGCGCAGACGTTGAGTGAGGAACCTGAATTTCTCCAACTAAATCATTACTTTTATTCTCGTCAACATTTTTTTGATGTATTTCTTTAGTTGTTATAGATGACTCTTGGGGAGATATTTGTTCAGGTAACTCTGAATAATTTTCACTAGAAGGTGCAATTAGTTTTAAGTCAATGAGCTGTTGTATCAGTTCTGGTGGGGCGATCCGCTTTTTAAACTCGGTATCGAGACTTTGAAAATCTTCATGGTCTATTAATAGAAGTAAACGTCTTTGTTTTGCATTTAAGGTAATATTACGTTGTTGAAGCGCAACTCTTCCCAAATTGGTTCGATAAAAACCAGACATTGTATTTCCCCAATATAAAAATGAAGCAGTCTGTTTGATTTTTCTCAATCAAACAGCACTCTTCTTAATAAAATATAAATGGGGTTAAAGATAAAACTCAAAAATGACAATTTGATGAAGAATTTATGAATATCATCTATTTAAGGAAATTAAAATGCGCTTTCTAATGCCTTGCGTAAATAGACATCGAGCTCTTCCTGACGTAGAAGCCATTGAATATAATCTTTAGGCAGTTCAGCAATTGCCGTACCTTTATGCTTACCAAAATTAATCGTATGCGGAATACGGGCTTCTTCAGAAACTTGGTAAAGCTCTTCAATATCTTGAATATTTAAATGATAGATAATATGCATCAAAATATTGGCAGTTAAAATAATGTCAGCGTCGGCACGGTGAGCACCTTTCAGCATTTCTCGAGCTTTACCGCTACCTTGGGAAATCATATAAATGAGTGCAGAAATATTATGAGCTTCGGCATCTGGCCAAGCTTTACGTGCTAAAGCTAAAGTACAAATCGGTTTAATATGAGATACATCGACGCCACAGCGAGCAATTGCGGCAATATCATAATCAATATTATGGCCAATAATATAAGTTGTGCTATCAGGTAATTTAAAGGTTTTATAGTGAGGCTGATTTTCTAGGTCGGACTCTAAGATATGGTGAACAGCCATTGCAGCATAAGAGATCGGAGCTCCCACCTGATAAAGCTGATCAAACAATTTGCTTTTATCTAAAGTGAGTTTACCTGCATTAAGTTCAATAGGGGCGTATGCAATTTCAATAGGCAAACCATTTAGTGTATGAGTTTCTGTATCTAAAATAATGGCTTGCATCTTTTGAACCTTTAAACAATTACAAGTAACCATCAATCTTAACAGTTGGCTATCTACTTTAAAACATAGAGTAAGGCTAGATGAGCTATCAAATGCAATTTATGTTGAAAAGTAGAAAATCTCGCTGTTCATTTTGATTAAATATCACTTGCGAAAAATGAAGATTAGGCGTAATTGTTTGTAAGACATTTAAAATGTTCATTAAAAACTAAAGCACAACAAAAATTGAATTTAAGGAAGATATACGAATGAAAATGAAATTGTTCATGACCAGTGTTCTTAGCACAAGTTTACTATTGACGGGATGTGGAGATGGAAGTAGCGATGACAGTCCAGCAACTACTGATCCATCGGGTACTCCAGCCAATAATATTCAAAATCCAGTGGTTAAGGTCGATGCTTATACAAGTACTAACTTAGGAGCGGTTGCTGCTGAAAGTAGTATTTTAACTTATAAAATGTTAGGTCAAAGTGGACAAGAGGTGCAGGCAACAAGTCTAGTATTTACACCGACTACTCCACCACCAGCAGGCGGTTGGCCAATTGTGGTTTGGGCACATGGTACGACAGGGGTTGCAGATGCATGTGCACCGAGTAAATCGGCATTAACAGACAGTACTAAAGATTTAATTAGTAAACTTCTTGCAGCGGGTTATGTGGTGGTTGCACCAGATTATGAGGGATTAGGTACACCAGGTATACATCCATTTTTAAATATTAAAAGTGAAGCTTATTCAATTACCGATGCAGTAGTAGCAACACGCAATTATTTATTACAGCGGAACTTATTAACTTCGAAAAAGTGGGTTACTGTAGGACATTCGCAAGGTGGGCATGCTGCATTGGGCGCTGCACAATATGCGAGCCGTGCGCAGCTTGACTATAAAGGTACAGTAGCGGTAGCACCAGCTTCAAATCTAGGATTTATTTTAATTGCAGGTGAACAGGCTGTTGCTAATGCAACTGTGGATAAAAAGATTCCAATGTATGCGCAGCTTGATACATATACTGCTTTAGTGACAGCCGGCATTCGAAATACACAGCCAAGCTTTGATTATTCCCAAGTATTTACTTCACAAACAGCAAGTACTGCACAGCAGGCAGAAACAATTTGTGCAGGGCCATTGGGGCAAGCCTTTGGTGCAGGTATGACTAAGTATGCTACAGAGCATAATGGAACTCTGGATGGATATACGCGTACACAACCTAATTTTATGGCAGTACCTTTAGTTAAAACATTCTTAGATAAAGATTCTCAACCTTTACAGGCAAAAGTCACTACACCGATTATTATTTATCAGGGGCTAGCAGATACAACAGTTCCGAAAGTAGCTACTGATATTTTGATATCTAATGCCACTGTCGTCGGTACAAAAATTAATAGCTATGTAACGGGTAATTGGGACCATGAGGCGGCAATGAGCAGTAATGTAGATAATATTATTGGAAATGTACAAAACTTGCTGTCAGCTCAATAAGAGTGTTTGATATTTAAGGTTTTTTTATTGCTATGAAAAGCTAAATTTAACATTGGAAAATTAATAATTAAAAGCTTTTTAAGTGTTTATAAATTTTTTTAGATTTGATGGCTCAGTTTTAAATAAAAATTGAGCCATTTTTATTTAAAACTGAGCTAACTTGATTCTGTTTAATTATAAAGTTCATGCTACAATATGCCGCAATCTTAGCACGGCTTAAAAGCCCTAATTTATAGGACCCCCGCTAATGTTTGCCAATATTTCCATTTCTGAATTTGATCCAGAATTAGCTCAAGCAATTGCTTCTGAAGGTGAGCGTCAAGAAGCACATATCGAGTTAATTGCATCTGAAAACTATTGCTCTCCTGCTGTGATGGAAGCGCAAGGATCAAAACTTACGAACAAATACGCAGAAGGTTATCCTGGCAAACGCTATTATGGCGGTTGCGAATATGTAGATGTTATTGAACAAATGGCGATTGACCGTGCTAAAGAACTTTTTGGTGCTGATTACGCAAACGTTCAACCACATGCTGGTTCACAAGCTAACTCTGCTGTGTATTTAGCACTTCTTAACCCAGGCGACACAGTTTTGGGTATGAGCTTGGCTCACGGTGGTCACTTGACTCACGGTGCAAAAGTTAGCTTCTCTGGTAAAACGTATAACGCTGTTCAGTATGGACTAAATGCTGAAACTGGCGAGATCGATTACGAAGAAGTTGAACGTTTAGCGTTAGAACACAAGCCACGTATGATCGTTGCTGGTTTCTCTGCTTATAGCCGTGTTGTAGATTGGCAACGTTTCCGTGACATTGCGGACAAAGTTGGCGCTTACCTTTTTGTTGATATGGCTCACGTTGCTGGTCTTGTTGCTGCTGGTGTATATCCAAACCCAGTTCAAATTGCTGACGTAACGACAACGACAACTCACAAAACACTTCGTGGTCCACGTTCTGGTTTAATCCTTGCGAAAGCGAATGAAGAAATTGAGAAAAAACTTCAATCAGCTGTATTCCCTGGTAACCAAGGTGGTCCATTAATGCATGCGATTGCTGCTAAAGCAATCTGCTTCAAAGAAGCAATGTCTGATGACTTTAAAACTTACCAACAACAAGTTGTGAAAAATGCTCAAGCGATGGCTGAAGTATTCATCGCACGTGGTTATGATGTTGTTTCTGGTGGTACAGACAACCATTTATTCTTGTTATCTTTAATCAAACAAGACGTAACTGGTAAAGATGCAGATGCTTGGTTAGGTGCTGCTCACATTACTGTGAACAAAAACTCAGTTCCAAATGACCCACGTTCTCCATTTGTGACCTCTGGTATCCGCATCGGTACTCCGGCAGTAACAACTCGTGGTTTTGGTGAAGCTGAAGTTCGTGAACTTGCTGGTTGGATCGCTGACGTGATCGACAGCAAAGGTGATGAAAAAGTTATTGCTGATGTAAAAGCAAAAGTTGAAGCTGTTTGTGCAAAATTCCCTGTATATGCAAAATAATTTGTATATATAAAAAAAGCGCCGTAAGGCGCTTTTTTTATTAACTACTCCAACCGCCCCCTAAAGCACGGATTAAATTGATGCTTGCAATGATTTGGCTACCTTTCAGCTGAGCTGCTAATTGTTCTTGTTGCAAAATAGTACGGTCAGAATCAATGACATCAAGATAGCTAATCGCACCTTCTCGATAACGTAAATGAGAAAGTTGATTGGCATGACGAGAAGAGGAGAGTGCTTGGTTTTGAGCTTGAATTTGCTGATCGAGAATTCTTTGATCAGATAAACCATTTTCAACTTCGCGAAATGCGTTTAGTACAGTTTGTCTATAGTTGGCAACGCTTTCTTCATAAGCTGCTCGTGCTTGAGCAACGCCTGCTTTAAGTTGTCCACCATCAAATAAAGGTAAAGACAAAATAGTACCGGCGACAGGTCCTAGTAAAAAAGTCCGACTCGACCATTTACCCAACTCGCTTAAACTTGAAGATTCATAACCTAAAGCTCCTGTAAGACTGAGTTTTGGGAAAAATGCTGCACGAGCAATTCCAATACGTGCATTATCTGCTGCCATTGCACGCTCTGCAGCCGCAATGTCGGGTCGTCTTTCAAGTAAAGTTGATGGCAAACCAGCAGGGAGACGGATACTATTTGCAGTTAAAGGTTGAACTGGCAAGTTAAAGTCCGCTGGTGGTTTTCCTAATAAGACTGCAAGCGCATGTTCTGCACTGGCTCTGTTACGAGCAATATTTAGGGCAGTGGTTTGTGCGGTAGCAAGTTCGGTTTGTGCACGAGAAACATCTAATTCACTGACCAGTCCGTTTTTAAAACGAAGCTGCATTAAATCTCGTGTTTCACCTAGTAATTTGATTGTTCGGTTATAAATTGCTTGCTCGGTATCAAGTTGACGTATCAGAAAATAGCCTTGAGCAACATCTGCTTGTAGAGCTAAAAGTGCCGACTGATATAGAGCCTCTTGTTGCTGTAGATCTGCTGTTGCTGCATTGACACTACTTGCTACACGACCAAATAAATCGAGCTCATATGAAACATTGGCTTGAGCGCGCCATAAGGTGTGAGCCGAAGTATGTGCATTGTCATCTAAACCGAGTGAAGCCGGAGACGGCTTTTGGCGGGTTGGCCCAAATCCGGCATCAATACTTGGTAAGCGCTCAGCTTGAGCTGCCGAACGTAGTGCACGTGAAGCCTGAATATTGGCTGCCACCGCTTTAAGGTTCTGATTGCCTGCGATAGCTTGCTGTTCAAGTTCATTCAGTTGAGCATCATTGTAAATGCTCCACCATTCACCACGAGTTTGTTGATCGGCAGGTTGGGCAATCTTCCAGTTATTATCTTCAATTTTTGGATCAGATTCTTTGAATTTGACTGGCACTATAACTTTTGCAGGTTGATACTCTGGAGCTAATGAGCAGCCTGCAAGGAGCAGGCTTCCCATGAGTGAGGACAACAACCAGTTTTGTTTTGATGTAATCACCAAATGCCCTCCTTAATGATCGTGTGGGCTAGCTAACGGCGCTTCATGAACTGCCGCAGAATGTAGTTTATGTTTGCTGTTGAGGGTACGAATCAGAACGTAAAAGGCCGGGGTGAGGAATAAACCAAAGAATGTTACACCGATCATGCCGAAGAATACGGCAACACCCATCGCATGTCGCATTTCAGAACCTGCGCCAGTTGAAGTCACCAGTGGTACGACACCCATAATAAATGCAATAGAGGTCATTAAAATTGGGCGTAAACGTAGACGACTTGCTTCAATGGCTGCTTTAAAGGCAGTCGCACCTTGCATTTCAAGTTCCCGCGCAAATTCGACAATCAAAATGGCATTTTTACAGGCTAGCCCGACCAGTACCATTAGACCGATTTGGGTAAAGATGTTGTTATCTCCAGCAGTCAGCCAGACACCTGTCAGAGCCGCTAAGATTCCCATCGGTACAATTAAGATAACTGCTAATGGTAGGGTTAAGCTTTCATACTGAGCAGCTAAAACCAAGAACACGAGTAATACGCTAATTGGGAATACCCAAAGTCCTGCATTACCGGCCAAGATTTTTTGATAAGTTAAATCTGTCCATTCAAACTTGATACCACGCGGCAGAGTTTGTGCAGCAATACGTTCAACCGCAGCTTCAGCTTGGCTAGATGAATAGCCCGGTGCAGGTCCGCCGTTAATATCTGCTGATGTGTAACCGTTATAACGAACGACCATTTCAGGACCATAGGTTTGAGTGACATTTACCAATGAAGATAATGGCACCATTTGGCCGGCACTATTACGGGTTTTAAGTTGCAAAATATCTTCAGGGTTAGCACGGAAAGGCGCATCAGCTTGTGCACGAACCTGATAAACACGTCCAAAGCGGTTAAAGTCGTTAACGTACTGAGAACCCAAATAAATCTGCATAGTGTTGAAAACATCTGTCACAGCAACGCCTTGCTGTTTAGCTTTTACACGGTCCAGATCTACGTTGAGTTGAGGTACGTTAATTTGATAACTTGAGAACATTGGGCCAAGTTCGGGGGCTGATTGTGCTGCTTTCATAAAGTTTTGTGCAGCATCATTCAAGGCTGAATAGCCTAAGGCACCTCGGTCTTCAAGTTGCAGTTTAAAGCCACCCATAGTACCTAAGCCCATCACTGGTGGTGGTGGGAAAACTGCGATATAGGCATCTTGAATAGCTGAATATTTCTGGTTGAGTGCACCTGCAATAGCATTTGCAGATAAGTCTTTAGCCTTACGTTCATCAAATGGTTTTAAGGTCACAAAGACAATACCGGCACTCGAGCTATTAGTGAAACCGTTAATTGATAGGCCGGGAAAGGCAACCGCACTTTCCACGCCAGGTTGTTTAAGTGCAGTATCACTCATTTTACGAATGACTGCTTCGGTACGATCTAATGATGCGCCGTTTGGTAGCTGCGCAAAGCTAATCAAATATTGTTTGTCCTGCGCAGGAACGAAACCACCTGGAACAATATAGGAAATACCAACGGTTAAACCTAGAAGTGCTGCATAGACACCCATTGCCGAAGCTTTATGGGAAATAACACGGCTGACACCTTGACTATAACGGTCTGAAGCACGTGAAAACACACGGTTAAACAGTGCAAAGAAACGTCCAAATACACGATTCATAATACGTGTTAAGGCATCAGGTTTAGCATCATGTCCTTTAAGTAACATTGCTGCCAGAGCTGGAGAGAGGGTAAGTGAGTTAAATGCCGAAATGACTGTTGAAATGGCAATGGTCATGGCAAATTGTTTATAGAATTGTCCAGTTAAGCCTGTCATAAAGGCAAGTGGAACGAACACGGCTACAAGTGTTAATGCAATCGCAATAATCGGTCCGCTCACTTCTCGCATGGCACGGTAAGTCGCTTCCCTTGGATTTAAGCCAGCTTCAATATTCCTCTCGACGTTTTCGACGACCACAATCGCGTCATCGACCACAATACCGATAGCAAGTACCATTCCGAACAGTGAAAGCGCATTGATGGAGTAACCAAAAGCGAGCATGAGCGCGAATGTACCAATAATTGAAACCGGTACGGCAAGCAATGGAATGATTGAGGCGCGCCATGTTTGTAAAAATAAAATAACAACCACAACAACCAGTGCAATTGCTTCAAGTAGGGTATGAACGACTGCTTTAATACTGGCCCGTACGAATTGAGTCGGGTCATAAACAATGTCGTATTTAATTGAAGATGGGAAATCTTTTGAAAGTTCCTTCATCGTGCTACGTACTTGATCCGAAACTTGTAAAGCATTCGCACCCGGAGCTTGGAAAATTGGAATCGCGACTGCTTGTTTATTATCAAGTAATGAACGTAAGCCGTATTGAGAGGCTGCAAGTTCAACACGAGCAACATCACCCAATCGGGTAACCGCGCCATCAGGGGCAGTTTTTAAAATAATATCTGCAAATTCTTGCTCAGTAGTTAAACGACCTTGAGCATTGACTGAAAGTTGTAAAGGGGAATTACTTGGTGATGCACCGATTGTACCTGCTGCAACCTGAATGTTTTGTTCACGAATGGCATTCACAATTTCAGTGGCTGTGAGGTTACGCTGTGCCACTTTTTGTGGGTCAAGCCATACGCGCATCGCGTAGTCACCGGAACCAAATAATCCGACTTCACCTACACCTTGTAAACGTGCCAAACGGTCTTTTACGTTGAGCACCGCGTAGTTACGCAAGTAAGTCATGTCATAGCGATTATCTGGTGAGGTCAGATGCACTACCATGGTTAAAGTAGGTGAGCTTTTTAAAGTCGTGACACCTAAGCGCTGTACATCTTCAGGTAAACGGGGCATGGCCTGAGACACACGGTTTTGAACCAGTTGTTGTGCTTTGTCTGGATCGATACCGAGCTTAAAGTTCACCGTAATGGTTAAATTGCCGTCGCTGTTTGCTTGAGATTGCATATACAGCATGTCTTCGACACCGTTGATTGATTCTTCGAGCGGAGAAGCAACTGTTTCAGCGATCACTTTTGGGTTTGCACCCGGATATTGAGCACGTACCACCACAGATGGCGGAACAACCTCGGGATATTCAGAAATCGGTAACTGAAATACCGAAAGGAGACCGGCGAGTAAAATCAGTACTGATAACACACCAGCAAAGATCGGCCGATCAATAAAAAATTTAGAAATATTCATATGTGATTAACCTTTTGCCGGAGTTGATGTTTTATCTGTTGGCTGAGGTTGAGTAGGAGTAGTGCTAGCAGTGATTTGTGAATTTGGCATAGGCACGAGATGCGGTGTAACAGGGTCACCCGGACGAATTCGCTGTAAACCATTCACTACAATACGGTCACCCGCTTGTAATCCGCTATTTACGATTTGCAAGCCATCTTGTTGTGTGCCGAGTTTTACTTCGCGGTAAGCAGTTTGATTTTTCGCATCAACGACTACAACAAAGCGTTTATCTTGGTCGACACCAACCGCGGTTGGACTAATCAAAATCGCTGGGCGAGGTTGGCCTCCACCTAAACGGATTCGTGCATATAGACCCGGTAATAAAACACCGTTTGGATTGTCAAAAGTTGCGCGAACACGAATCGTACCTGAGGTTGTATTCAGGTTATTGTCGATTGAGTTGATCGTACCTTCGCGAGTAAAGCCTGTTTCATTGGCAAGTCCCATATAGACAGGAACTTGTGCTGAGTTACGCTGATTACTGATGTACTTGAGGTAAGTTTGTTCATCCACATCGAAAGATGCATAAAGACGGGATACAGACACTAAACTTGTTAAGACCTGTGCACCGTTACCTGCAGAGACGACATTGCCCACGGTCACTTCAGCTCGTGAAATCCGGCCGCTGACTGGTGCAGTAATACGGGTATATTCTAGATTTAAGCGGGCAGATTGAACTGCAGCTCTAGCGGCTTGTAGGTTGGCATTGGCTGAGCGTGCATCATTTTCTGCCAAATCTAACTCTTGGCGAGAAACAGCATTACTCTGAATGAGACGTTGAATACGTGAAAGATTGCTTGCGGTATATGTTACCTGTGCTTCAGCTGAAGCAAGCTGGGCTTTTGCACGATTCAGTTCTGCTTCAAAAGGACGTGGGTCAATGGTAAATAGTAAATCGCCTTTTCTAACAAGACTGCCATCTTTGAAATGTACGGCAATAAGTTTTCCTGAAACTTGAGGTCGAATATCAACTTGATCAATTGCTTCTAAACGACCGGAATATTCTTGCCAATCGGTAATGGTTTTGCTTACTACAGGGGCTACATCAACAGTAGCAGCTTGTTGGGCACTGGTCGGTGCAGCTTTTGCATCGGCATTTTCATGTAAAAACATAAAACTGCCCCCTGTAGCCAAAATGGCGACAAAGATGGCAGACAGTGCAAACTGTTTGCGGGAAAATGACATGAGGTGCTCCTAGTTATTTGGATACCTGTTTTCAGACTTTTAGTTATGGTCCGTATGGGAGAAACAGGGTTTATGGAATGGACGGAGCATAAAAGTTTGTCAATCACGAATAAATATATTAAATTTGATAACACTATTCGTATTTTTATAACAATTGATGTATTTGAATAAAGAAATGCATTAATAGGAGTGTGCGTGTGGATCTATTTCATGCCATGAGAGTATTCAACAAAGTGGTTGAAACAAATAGTTTCAGTTTAGCAGCTGATAGTTTGGGTTTACCGCGTGCTTCTGTGACTACAACCATTCAGGCTTTAGAGAAGCATTTACAAGTTCGTTTGCTGAATCGAACAACACGAAAAATTAGTCTCACACCAGATGGCGCGGTATATTATGATCGGACAGCCCGTATTTTAGCGGATGTTTCCGATATTGAATCTTCTTTTCATGATGCAGAGCGGGGGCCAAGAGGTCAGCTTCGTATTGATGTGCCTGTATCGATTGGCCGTTTAATTTTAATTCCAAGACTACGCGATTTTCATGCGCGCTATCCTGATATTGATTTAGTGATTGGTCTAAATGACCGACCTGTAGACTTGGTTGGAGAAGCAGTTGATTGTGCAATTCGGGTCGGTGAATTAAAAGATTCAAGCTTAATTGCGCGTCGTATCGGAACTTTCCAGTGTGCAACTGCTGCTTCACCGATTTATTTAGAAAAATATGGCGAACCTACCTCAATTGAAGATTTGCAAAAAAACCATAAAGCGATTCACTTCTTTTCAAGCCGTACCGGACGCAACTTCGATTGGGATTTTGTCGTTGATGATTTAATTAAAAGTGTATCAGTACGTGGACGTGTTTCTGTAAATGACGGTGATGCTTACATCGACTTAGCTTTGCAGGGGTTCGGTATAATTCAAGGCCCACGTTATATGCTCACCAACCATTTAGAATCGGGTTTGTTAAAAGAAGTATTGCCTCAGTGGACGCCAGCGCCGATGCCGATTTCAGCAGTTTATCTTCAAAATCGTCATTTATCGCTCAAAGTAAAAGTGTTTGTAGATTGGGTCGCTGAACTTTTTGCAGGTTGTCCATTACTTGGCGGTACGGCTTTACCTTTCGACCAGAAATGTGAATTTGCCTGTGATAAAGAAACTGGTCATGAATATACAATTCGTACTTTGGTCGAGCAGCACAATATTGCTGAAGCTTATACACTCAAAACTTAATCTTAAAATTTGATTGATTTTTCAACATTCAAACCGTCAATACAGCTCATTGCTTAGACATCTTCATAAATCCTTAATTTACTGGTATAGAAATTGCAATTATTTCGGCAGAAGAGTAATTTAGAAATTGCTCAAGTTTTTATCACCTTATTAGGATTTTAAGGAGAAGCTTCAAGATGGCAAGCTTTATGAAAAAAATGTTCGTTTCAACAACCTTAGTTTTGGCTGCTGTTGCAACGAATGTTCAAGCAAAGGATTGGAAGGTGATTCGTTTTGGTACTGAGTCGTCTTATGCGCCGTTTGAATATAAAACACCAGATGGCAAGTTAACTGGTTTTGATGTTGATTTGGGTAATGCAATTTGTGCAAAACTCAAAGCCAAATGTGTTTGGGTTGAAAACTCTTTTGACGGGATGATTCCCGCACTTAAAGCGAAAAAATTTGATGGCATTCTTTCATCAATGACCGTTACTGATGAACGTGCGAAACAAATTTTATTTAGTAGCAAAATCTATAACACGCCAACGCGTATGGTTGCAAAAAAAGGTTCGCCGTTGTTACCAACACCTACTTCATTAAAAGGTAAGCGTGTCGGTGTACAGCAGGGCACTATTCAAGAAACATATGCTAAAACCTATTGGGCTCCAAAAGGTGTGAGTGTTGTTCCTTATCCAACTCAAGATTTGATTTACCAAGACATGATGTCTGGTCGTTTGGATGCAACTTTACAAGATGCAATTATGGTTGATGGCGCTTTCTTAAAACAACCGAAAGGTAAAAACTTCTCTTTTGCTGGCGGCAATGTGGTGGATGTCAAAACATTGGGGGTAGGTGCGGCTATCGGTTTACGTAAAGAAGATGCAGACTTGAAAGCGAATATTGACAAGGCACTCGCTGCAATTATTGCGGATGGCACATACAAGAAACTCGAGAAAAAATACTTCTCTTTTAGCATTTACTAATGATGTGAAAAATGTCGGCTAAGTGCCGACATTTTTAAATCTATTCTCATCTCATCAATATTAGATATTGTTTTTAAGGAGAAGATGAGTCATGTCTTTTTCTGGCTATGGGCCACTCCTTCTCAGCGGAACATGGATGACCATACAGCTTGCGCTGTTATCACTCTTGCTTTCTGTCATTATTGGCTTAATTGGTGCGAGTTCAAAACTCTCTAATATTAAAGCTTTACGTTATATTGCGACCGCCTATACCACACTCATCCGTAGTGTGCCTGACTTAGTGATTATGCTGCTGTTATTTTATAGCTTGCAGTTGGGTTTAAACCAAATTACTGAAGCACTGCAAATGGACCAGATTGATATCAACCCATTTGTGGCTGGTGTGATTACATTAGCGTTCATTTATGGTGCATATTTTACCGAGACCTTTCGTGGTGCATTTCAATCGGTTCCGAGGGGACAAATTGAAGCAGCAATGGCCTATGGGATGACGCCGTGGCAGGTTTTTCACCGTGTATTATTCCCTCAAATGATGCGTTTTGCATTGCCCGGCATTGGTAACAACTGGCAAGTTTTGATTAAGGCGACCGCGCTGGTTTCCATTATTGGCCTGACTGACATTGTAAAAATTACGCAAGATGCAGGTAGAAGTACCATGCAACTGTTCTTTTTCAGCATCGTGGCTGCCGCTATTTATTTGGTCATTACTACCGTGTCGAACCTGATCTTAATGTGGCTTGAACGTCATTATTCTGCTGGTGTGAGGAAGGGGCAATTATGATTGAAATCCTTCAACAATATTGGAAAGCATACCTTTGGACTGATGGCCTACAAATGACCGGTGTTGCGATGACTGCCTGGTTATTAGTACTTTCTATTGGTATTGGGTTCGTGCTTGCTGTGCCTTTATCACTTGCACGAGTATCAGAAAATAACTGGTTGCGTGGTCCAGTTTGGTTGTTTACCTATGTTTTCCGTGGCACACCACTGTACATCCAACTGTTGATTATTTACTCGGGTATTTATAGCTTTGATTATGTCCATGAACATCAAACTCTCGATGCATTCTTTCGAGAGGGCATAAATTGCACCATTTTGGCATTCGCGCTCAATACTGGTGCATATACCACTGAAATCTTCGCTGGAGCGATTCGTTCTATTCCACATGGTGAGATTGAAGCTGCTCAAGCTTTCGGTATGTCAAAATGGAAACTCTACACACGTATTATCATTCCGTCGATGTTACGCCGTGCTTTACCGTTTTATGGCAATGAAGTCATTTTGATGTTGCACGCGACAACCATTGCATTTACCGCAACAGTTCCCGACATTTTAAAAATTGCGCGTGATGTGAATGCTGCAACCTATGACACTTTCAGTGCTTTTGGCATTGCTGCGGTGTTATATGCAGTGCTGGCTTTTATTTTGATTTGGATATTTCGTAAGTTGGAAAAACGTTGGTTGGCATTTTTAAAGCCATCGAATCATTAGGAGACATAAATGGAACAGGTTGCAAAACTAGTGATTCGTGATTTACATAAGACATTCGGCGATCATGAAGTACTTAAAGGAATATCACTTGATGCAAATGCTGGTGATGTAATTAGTATTATTGGTTCATCTGGTTCAGGTAAAAGTACCTTGCTGCGTTGTATCAACTTTTTAGAACAACCGAGCAATGGCACGATTAAGCTCAATGGTGAAAAACTACGCACAGTCTTTGATAAAAAAGGCAATTTAAAAGTAGTTGACCCAAAGCAGCTACAAAAAATGCGTACCCAGCTGATGATGGTGTTTCAACACTTTAATTTATGTTCTCACATGACAGTGCTAGAAAATGTCATTGAAGGGCCAATCCATGTACTTGGAGTAAAACGTGCTGAAGCAGAAGAGTGTGCACGCAAGTATCTACGTAAAGTTGGATTGCCTGAAAGTGTTGAGAGTAAATATCCGGCATTTTTATCTGGTGGTCAGCAGCAACGTGTAGCAATTGCTCGTGCTTTGGCTATGGAACCGGAAGTGATGTTGTTTGATGAACCAACCAGCGCACTTGATCCAGAGTTGGTAGGTGAAGTACTAAAAGTAATGCAAGGCTTGGCTGAAGAAGGTCGTACCATGATTGTGGTCACACATGAAATGGGCTTTGCACGTCATGTGTCTAATCAGGTGATTTTCTTGCATCAAGGGAAAATTGAGGAACAGGGACATCCTGATGAAGTACTTAACAACCCGAAAAGTGAACGTTTAAAGCAATTTTTGACGGGTAGTTTAAAATAAGCTGTTGATACCGAGTATGGTGAAACTTTTTTAACATTCTCATCATACTCGGTTGCTTTTTAATTATATTTTATAGATGAGTATTTTTAGAAAATACATTAATAATCACAATACCCGTGATCATTAAAGCTAAACCAATGCAGGCAGCCAAGTCTAAATGTTGTTTGTAAAATATCCAGCCAATTGCAGAAATTAAAATAATACCTGCACCCGACCAAATGGCATAGGCAATCCCGATCGGAATTGTTTTTAATGTTAGAGACAGTAAATAAAAAGCAATTGCATAGCCCACAACCGTAATAATAGACGGAATGGGAACAGTAAAACCTTGAGATGCTTTTAAAGCTGAAGTTGCAATGACTTCACAAGCAATCGCAATTGCTAAATAAAGATAAGACATGGGGAGCTGCGCCAGAATGAGTTTTAATCAATCTACATGAAATGTTGATATAGTTTGACCAGTTTTAACGATTGTTTAATTTTTTTGGTAAAAAATTACCAGTAAATCAAACTGAACTGATAAATTGATTTTATCACTAGCAAAGTGGTCTCAGCTATTTATTCGTTTATTCAATCATTGATCTGCATGGTCATTTAAGAGGATCAGTGATTTTAACTTGTTCCTCTAAAGGGTTTTAAGAAGAGAATGAGCCGATTAAATTCAGACCTTTAAATTTCTCTAATAATTGTTCTTTGCTTTCAATATGCGCAGGGTCTGGTTCTATACAATCGATTGGGCAAACCGCTTTACATGTTGGCGCATCGTAAAAGCCTACACACTCGGTACAACGAGATGAATCAATTTCATAAACTTTGCTTCCTTCAAAAATAGCTGTATTGGGGCATTCGGGTAAACACATATCACAATTAATGCAGTCATTCGTAATCAAAAGGGCCATGTTTAACTCACTGAATAAGCCAATGTAGAGGCAGTAATACTTTCTTTCGCTTGCGGCAAATTGCGTATGAGTAGGGCATAACTAATATCAACATCTTGTGAAAGTGGAATCTCAACAAAATGTCCCGAACCTTTAGCATCTGTAATTGGGTTGCCCTTTAAATCGCGCATTTCGGTTAAGGTAAAGCTGATATTGCCTTGAGGCGTCATCAGCTCAAGTGAGTCGCCAACCACAAAACGGTTTTTCACCTCAATGCGAATATAACCGCCGTGACGTTCTAAAACTTCACCACAAAATTGTTGATAGTCAAAGTGTGATGATCCGTCAGCATAGTTTTGATATTCGCTATGCACATGCCGTCTTAAAAAGCCTTCAGTGTAACCGCGGTTTGCCAAACCTTCGAGTTGGGCCATTAAACTTGGGTCAAAGGGTTTACCTGCTAAAGCATCATCAATGGCTTTTCGATAAATTTGAGCAGTACGGGCACAGTAAAAATAGGATTTAGTACGGCCTTCAATCTTGAGTGAGGCGATGCCCATTTTTGTTAAACGATCTACATGTTGTACCGCACGTAAATCTTTGGAGTTCATAAAATAGGTGCCGTGTTCATCTTCTTCGGCAGCAAACATTTCTTCATCATTACGTTGTACGAGTAAAGTTTGAACCGAGGTTGTTTCTGATTGTGCTGATGAGCAGCAAGATTTTTCTGGTGTATTTAGCTGAGTGGTTGGAATTACATCGCCGTTTGCATCTTCTTGGGCTTCATGCAGTTTATAGTCCCAACGGCAAGCATTGGTACAAGCACCTTGATTGGCATCACGCTTGTTCATATATCCAGAAAGTAAACAGCGGCCTGAGTAAGCCATGCATAGTGCGCCATGTACAAAAACTTCGAGTTCAATATCTGGTACGTGTTGCTGGATTTCTTCTATTTCTTCTAAAGATAACTCACGCGATAAAATCACACGGCTTAGGCCGTAGTCTTTCCAAAATTTAACAGTAGCCCAGTTAATAGCGTTGGCTTGAACCGATAGATGAATTTGCACTTCTGGGAAATGCTCACGTACCATCATAATTAAGCCGGGATCAGACATAATCAGAGCATCTGGCTGCATAGCCACAATTGGCTCAAGATCGCGTATAAAGTTTTTTAATTTGCTGTTATGTGGCTGAATATTTACCACAACATAAAACTTCTTACCCAAAGCGTGGGCTTCATCAATACCAATTTTTAAGTTGTCATGATCAAAAGTATTATTACGTACACGTAAGCTGTAACGAGGTTGGCCTGCGTATACTGCATCTGCACCATAAGCAAATGCATAGCGCATGTTTTTAAGAGAACCTGCGGGAGAGAGAAGTTCGGTTTTCATAAAATAAAAGGCATAAAAAATATATGGTTTTATTTTATTAACTCCGCATTTTTGATTCAACCTACTGAATTAGTAGGAATTTGAGTTATATCATTTTGCGCGGGTAGCATATTTTTTGCTAACTCTCCTAAGCGCATCAAAGCATTTAACATTTTCGGATTTAATTCGAAACAGGCTGCTATACGTAAACAATGACTAAAACGTTTATCAGCCGAACATAAAATTCCTGGCATACATAAGATCTTTTCATCCATTGCTTGATGAAATAGTTCTAATGTATCAATAGATTCGGGTAGCTCTAACCATAAAATAAATCCTGCTTGCGGGCGGCTGACTCGGGTACCGAGTGGAAAATAACGACAAATATAAGATTTGATGGTGTCAATTTGTTGTTGATAACGTTTTTTGAGCTGCCGTAAATGCAGGTCATAACCCCCATTCTCTAAGAAAAGTCCTAAAGTTTCCGTGAGCAAAGCCGGTTCGGCAACGGTTGTTGTTAATTTAATTTGCTGCACAATATTACGAAAGCGTCCAGCTTCTAGCCAACCAATTCGATAGTCAGGTGCCACAGTTTTGGTATAGCTACCACAGACCAAGACCCATCCATTTTGGTCAAATGCCTTAATGTTGGGTAGGAGAGGCTCGGTGAGTTGTAGTTCAGCATACATTGCATCTTCAATAACCGGAATTTGGAACTGATTAGCGAGCTCTGCTAAACGCCGGCGGTTGCTTTCAGGCATGCTAAAACCAAGAGGATTATGTCCTGTCGGAATAGTTAATATGGCTTTTTCACTTTTTGATTTTAAGAGTTTTTCAAGTGCATCTAGACACATCCCTGTATGCGGCGAAGTCGGCACTTCTACGATTTTTCGGCCTAAATTATGAAGAAGCGGGTACAGGTTATGAAAAGTAGGAATCTCAAGCGCTATGCTGTCACCTGCTTGGGTGGTTGCCATAATTGCGAGACTTAAAGCCTCCATAGTGCCATGAGTCAGCACAATGTCATCTGCGGACAGAAACATGCCAAGCTGTAAGCTTCGCCTAGCAATTTGAGTACGTAATCGTAACGAACCAGGCGGCAAAGTATAGTTTTTAAAAATGTCTGCCTGTGTCCGTAAAACTTGAGCAGTTAAACGTTTTAATCTTTCTATTGGATAGAAGTTTTCTCCAGTAGGGCAAGCTAGAGCTAAATTGGCATAGTCAGGCTCCATCTGTTTTTTAACAATTTGTGCGAGAAAACAGCTAATTCCTGAAAGAGATACTTTTTCTTCACTGACATAACGCTCTTCGAGTTCTAGTAAGTTTGAAGGCGCATGACAAACATAGTAGCCAGACTGTGGGCGAACTGAAATTAAACCTTGGTCTTCAAGCTGACGATAAGCTTCTTTTACGGTGTTAATACTGACCTGATAATGTTGCGCACAGTCACGAATTGAAGGCAGCCTAGAACCTACAGGCTGCCTACCATTCTGGATTCGAAGGGTGAGGTCATCACTCACTTTTTTATATTTGTACATGTCAATTTATTAAAAAGTAAAAGTAATGGATACACTTTATAGTGATCTGGTATTTATCTCAAATATTGTTATTCGCTTAGATTGATCCTTTTAAGCAGGATTTATTTTTAAGAACTGTGTCTATTATTTTTCATATTAACTGATACTGTGAACATCAAAAATAAATTAGTAAGATCAAAAAATGGTGAGCATTTAAAGCCATATTTTTTTAATTATAAAATCAGTAGGAGTGGTCTATGTCTGTTGTTGCATTTAAACAAGTTGATGTTTTTACTTCACAAGCATTTAAAGGAAACCCTGTTGCGGTCATTATGGATGCCAGTACTTTAACGTCTGAGCAGATGCAAGCCATTGCGAACTGGACCAATCTTTCTGAAACCACATTTGTACTTCCTGCGACCGATTCACAAGCTGACTATCAGGTTCGAATTTTTACTCCACAAAGTGAGTTGCCATTTGCAGGACATCCCACAATTGGTACCGCCTATGCTTTGCTTGAAGCGGGTATAGTGACTGCTAAAGAAGGTAAGCTAGTACAGCAATGCGGTGCAGGTTTAGTGACTTTGACTGTAAGTGATTCAAAGCATATTTCATTTGAACTCCCTAAGCCTAAAATTACTCCACTCGATGCAATGCATACTGAAAAATTGGCAGAAATTTTAAAATGTAAAATTAATACACAATGGAATGCAGCATTGATAGATGTAGGTGCGCGTTGGGTTGTATTACAAGCTGTAAATGCTAAGGCTGTTTTAGATAGCCAACCCGACTTTGCTGCTCTAAAAGAACATGATTTAGAAATGAAAGTTACGGGTGCGACAGTTTTCGGTTTTTATGAAAATGATGATATAGAAAAGCATATAGAGGTCCGTTCATTTGCACCTTCCTGTGGTGTAAATGAAGATCCAGTTTGTGGTAGTGGTAATGGGAGTGTAGCGTCTTTTATTCGTTACTATGGTATTTTGCCAGCACAAAATGACCTTGTGCTTTCTTCACAAGGTCGCGCTTTAGGGCGCAATGGACAACTTAAGCTTGAATTGCATCAAGATAAAATTTTAGTGGGTGGAACAGCTGTTACCTGTATTGATGGCAGCATCACCTTATAAAAAGAGCTATAAAAAAACCGAGGACTTTACCTCGGTTTTTTTATTTAGAAAAATCTTATTTTTCTACGAACGCACGTTCGATCACATAGTCGCCCATTTCACCCATACGAGGTGATTCAACTAAACCATGTTGGTCAAGTAACGCAGCAACGTCTTTTAAGAATGCAGGGCTACCGCAAAGCATTGCACGGTCAGTTTCACGGTTGAAACGTGGTAAACCGATTTTTTCAAATAAAGCGCCTGTTTCAATTGCAGTTGTTACACGGCCTTGTGTGTGGAAAGGTTCACGAGTAACAGTAGGGTAATAAACAAGTTTGTCTTTAATACCTAACTCTTCAAAGAATTCATGGTTTGGTAATTCGTTCAAGATTAAGTCTTGATAAGCTAATTCAGAAATATAGCGTGTACCATGAACAACAATTACTTTTTCAAAGCGTTCGTAAGTTTCTGGGTCACGAATAATTGACAAGAATGGAGCAAGACCAGTACCAGAAGATAAAAGGTACAAGTTTTTACCTGGTAAAAGATCATCATGAACTAAAGTACCTGTTGGTTTTTTAGAAACTAAAATTTCGTCACCAACTTGTACTTTTTGCAAAATTGAAGTTAAAGGACCATCTGGTACTTTAATCGAGAAGAACTCTAACTCTTCTTCGTAGTTTGCACTTGCAATCGAATATGCACGCATTAACGGTTTGCCATTCACTTCAAGTCCGATCATCACGAACTGACCATTTTTAAAACGTAAGCTAGTGTCGCGTGTAGTTTTAAAACTGAAAAGGGTGTCATTCCAGTGGTGCACATGAGTAATGCGTTCAACGTTAAAAGCAGCCATTAAAGGTCTCGATCACGATTAAAAGAAAACAGATTGCTATTCTAATCTAATTTCATTCCCGATAAACTGAATATATTTAATTGTGTTTATAAGAAAAAGTGATGATGAATTCTGTCACCCTCCCAATAGTCGGGCACATGTGCTCACCTTTTCGAGAAAAATTTGGTATTCCACGTCAGCCTAATTTGGTTAATATCGAATCTTATATCGAGATGGTAGAACCTTATAACGACTTGTTGGCTTTTGAGGGAATTGAGCAATTTAGTCATCTTTGGCTCATTTGGCAGTTTCATGACAATAAAAATCAGGAGACTGCAACTAAGTTTCGGCCTCAGGTTCGTCCGCCACGTTTAGGGGGCAATGAAAAAATTGGTGTGTTTGCAACACGCAGTATGTATCGTCCAGCGCCTGTGGGTTTATCTGTAGTACGTTTAAAAAAGATTGAAAAAGTCGGTAAGTCATTAAGAGTGTACGTTACAGGCAGTGATTTATTAAATGGCACGCCAATTTTAGATATTAAACCTTATATTCAATATTCAGATGCCATTGTTGATGCTCAAAGTGGTTATGCGCAGGCTGAACCAGAACGAAAGTCAGTCATATGGTCGCAAAGTGCACTCACTACCCAGCAGTATCTTTTAAAGAATAAAAAAATTAATACGCAATATCTTAATGAATTAGAACAAGTATTGACGTTAGACCCTAGACCTGCCTATCAAGAAGACCCTGAACGAGTCTATAAAATGAAATTTTCGAATTTTGATATTCATTTTAAAGTGAATGGCAATGTCATTACAGTTGTTGATATGGTGAAAGATGAATCGCTTATCTAATAAAGCCGTTTTAGAACCAATGTAGGTTCATCCATAGCAAGCTAATAAATATTGTCATATGCAAAATTTGGGCAGGAATAAAAGCAAGGGCATAACGCATTCCACCAGAAATAGCCGAGTTAATGCTTTTAGCAATCGCATGAACAGCGAAGCCGCTCATGAAAGCAATGAGTAGTGAGGTATGAGCGTTATTCGGTTCTCCTTGTACAATTACTGCTGCAATAGCTGCATGTATTTCAAACAAAGATGCGAGTAAGGTCCCTGCGATTAAGCCTGCATCTCCCAAATATAGACTTAGACCATAAACGCCTGCCTGAATGAGGGTAAGTGTCCCTGCAATAATAATTGCTTCTTTTAAGCTAAACATTCTGGAATCTAGCTCGGGTGTAGTCGTACTTCTTGGCTCTGCCTTGCGTAATATAATGAAAGCCCATACCGCTAAAAAAGCCAATGCAATGAGTGTTGGAAATATAATGAGTTTGAACCATGCCAAACTTATACCGACGACAATAATTAAGGTTTGTACCAATGTGGAAACACATGACATTAATGCTGCACCTGCATTTGTCTTGGCATTTGCACGACCAGAGCGTACTTCTAAGCCCAGACTTGCGATGGTGGCGGTACTTGAAACAAAACCTGATGCTAAAGAAGAGAGTAATAAAGCATTTTTAGAAGATAAAAGCCGCTTTGCAATATGTGCGAGGGCTTGCACAAATAAAATCAACGTCAGTAACTTTAAAATCACATGAGGGTTTAGAACAGGCCCCCAAAATGGTTTATTGGGAACTAAGGGTAAGGCAATTAAAAGTAATGCCAGTAAAAAAATCCCGTCGCGCAATTCTGATTCGGTAATCCATTGACTGGCTATGCCATGCATAGATTGTTTTGCCAATAAGATAATCGTCATAATCACGGCAAGTCCTGCAGCCAGTGAAATATTCCAAATACAAAGCGCCCCGATGAAGTAAGTCATAATAAAGGCAAGTTCTGTGGTGACACCAGGATCATTAGGCTGATTTTTAAGAGAGACAATACTGATCGCGCCTATAAGTAGAGCACCTACAATCCCAATTTCAGTACCAAATAAAAAGCATATTGCTCCGAGTAGGGAGCTAATTGCAAAAGATCGAAAACCTGCGAAAGTTTTATATTCGTGTTTTAACTTACTTCGTTCGCGCTCCAGACCAATTAATAACCCGCAGCCCAATGCAGCAGCAATGATAGTGATAAATTCTTCAAATGATGCAGTTTGTAATGACATTGTCATTGGAAGATTCATAATACTTCCTCTTAGGTTTATTGTTATATGTAGATGTCAGTCATTTTTAAATCATATATTCATGTCCAGTTTATGCTTTTTATTGTATTGAGCCTAGTCTCTTTTTTAATCAAACTATCATAATAAATATCTTTATAAATATGATCTATGCCACAAAAAAAATCTAAGTTGAGAATTGGTTTAATTAATTGAAGTTAAAAGATATTTAAAAGCTAAATTTGAAGATTTCTAGACCAGCTAAATCTAAAACATCTCTGCTATATTATAAAAATATATTGGGGATAACACATGAATGCACATGTAGAAATAGACGCACATTGGTGCCTAGAACAATTATTACAAGAAGGCCGTATTACTGAACGGGACAAATTACTGGTACAAACGACAAATAGACAAAAAGATCAATTGAAATGGCATCCATTACAGTGGATTGCACATTTTAATTTAAAAGACCAACAGCACGTACAAGCGCATTTAAGTCTAAACCGTCTGTGCCAATGGTTTGCCGATCGAGCGCAATTACCATTATTTGTGATTGATCCTTTAAAAGCAGATGTAAGCGCTTTAACTCAAGTCATGTCACAAGAGTTTGCAATTCGAAACCATATTTTAGCTGTAGAAGTCCATGCAGACCGAATTGTGATTGGTACAGACCAGCCTTTTAAAACAGATTGGTTAAACAATTTGGAAAGAAGCCTGGCACCGAAGAAAATTGAACGGGTATTGCTTAATCCCGAACAGTTGCAACGTTATTTGCGAGAATATTATCAGGTTAGCCGTGCGGTAAATTCAGCTCAGAAAGATGCTGCTCATGACCGTGATAACAAAGGGGTAGAAGCACTTTTACAGCTTGGCGATACACAGAATCCTGATGCCAATGATCAGCATATTGTGAAATTGGTTGACTGGATTTTACAGTTTGCATTTGAACAAAGTGCCAGTGACATTCATATGGAACCGCGTAAAGACAATGGCAAAGTTCGGTTCCGTATTGATGGTGTTTTACATACCATTTATAACATGCCCTCAAATACACTGACTGCCGTGATTTCCCGAATTAAAATTTTAGGGCGATTAAATGTAGCGGAAAAACGTAAACCGCAAGATGGTCGGTTAAAAACACGCACACCGAAAGGGCAAGAAACCGAACTCCGTTTATCTACCTTACCAACAGCGTTTGGTGAAAAACTGGTTATGCGTATTTTTGACCCAGATGTACTGGTACGTTCTTTTCAGCAATTGGGTTTTGATCAGTCTTTATTACAACAGTGGCAACGCATAACACAAAATAGTCACGGCATTATTTTGGTTACTGGTCCAACAGGTTCTGGTAAAACCACAACGCTATATTCTTCTTTAAAGCAGCTTGCAACCGAGCAGGTCAATGTCTGTACCATTGAAGACCCGATTGAAATGCTAGAGCCTAGTTTTAACCAAATGCAGGTCAATAATACAATTGATCTGGGCTTTGCTGATGGTGTGCGTGCCCTGATGCGTCAAGACCCAGACATTATTATGATTGGGGAAATTCGTGACCAAGATACTGCAAATATGGCCATTCAGGCAGCACTTACAGGTCATTTGGTTTTATCAACTTTACATACCAATGATGCGCCGTCTAGTTTGACCCGTTTACATGATTTGGGTGTGCAACCTTTTTTAACAGCAGCGACTATTTTAGGGGTATTGGCTCAGCGTTTAGTGCGACGACTTTGCCCACACTGTAAACAAGAAACTCATATAAATGAGGAAGAATGGCAGCACCTAACATTTGACTATATTATGGAAATGCCCGAAAAAGTTTATCAAGCAGTAGGGTGTGAACAATGCCGACATACGGGCTATAAAGGTCGAGTTGGTATTTATGAGTTTATGCCAGTTAGTCTTGAGCTTAAGCATCTTATTAGCAGCCATGCGACATTAAATGAACTACGAAGCCAAACCAAAAAAGAAAGTGTAGAGCCTTTGAGAATTGCGGGAGCACATAAAGTCATTGAAGGGCTTACCACTTTAGAAGAGGTATTAAGAGTTGTTCCATTAAACTAAAATTTTCTTAAGATTCACCTCATTTATGCTTGTTTTACTGATGTCATTCCAAGATGTAATCAAATAGGTGATTTTATGAAAGCATTTAAAGTGATCTTGATGACAGCGCTTACTGGTATAGCGCTAGCTCCTATATCTATGAGTCAAGCAGCGGCTATATCTGCAACGGTCACTACTGTTAAGCAAGCATTAACGGCAAAAGACGATACGCCTGTAAAACTACATGGACAAGTCGTGAAATCTATTGGAGATGAGAAATATCAGTTCCGAGATAAAACAGGTACTATCACTATTAATGTAGATGATGAGCTTTGGCAAGGTCATCCTATTTCCCCAACAACTAATATTGGTTTAGTTGGTGAAGTAGATATAGACTTTAAACCCTCAAAACATGTAGAAATTGATGTAGAACAAATCCAGTTTTAAGCACTGGACTTTACTTATAATATTTATAGCCGCACTGATGATGCGGCTTTGCTTTTTTAATAAAGGCTTGGCAAGATCAAGACAGAATATAACAGGAAAAATAGATGAGAATTTTGCTTGCAGAAGATGATCGCTCTCAAGCGGAAAGTATTCAATCTTGGTTAGAGTTAGATGGCTATCAAGTCGATTGGGTCGAAAGAGGTGATTATGCCCTTACTGCGATTGAGCAGCATGACTATGATTGTATTTTACTTGATCGAGGTTTACCTCAACTGGCAGGTGAAAAAGTCTTAACAACAATCCGTTATAAACAAAAAAATGTACCTGTCATTTTTATTACAGCGCGTGACAGCATTCATGACCGGGTAGAGGGACTAGATTTAGGCGCAAATGACTACTTGATTAAACCTTTTAGCCTAGAAGAGTTATCTGCCCGAATCCGTGCTCAATTACGTAATCAAACTTTAACTCAGCAATCGATTTTAATATGGGGAGATTTACATCTCGATACTCAAGCAAAAGTTGTATCGTTGGCCGGAAATTCTATTGATTTAACAGCGAAAGAGTTCCAAATTTTACGTAAGCTCATGGTTCATCCTGAACATATTGTTACTCGGGATCAATTAGAAGAAGCGCTCTATGCATGGGGTGACGAGATTGAAAGTAATGCAATAGAGGTTTTTATCTATCAACTTCGAAAAAAAATCGGCAGTAGCAGTATTAAAACCATACGGGGACTAGGCTACCGTATGGGAGATTTAAAATGAAAACGAATAGATCCTCTTTGCAGTCTCAACTGGTTAAAACCACCATGTGGAGCAGTATCGTGGTGGGACTGCTCGCTTTAAGTTTGCTTACCATATTTTCGATTTATCACAACATGTCAGTGCAAGATGAAATCATGGATGAAATTTCAGATACCTTACTGGTTTCTGATCTCTCTAAACATTCTATGAGACAATTTGACGAGCTCAGTGATGAGTTTGATATTCAATATGAATTATTAAATTCTGGTCAATTGCTTACTCATTCTCATACCTACCAACATGAACTTTTTGAACAAGGCAATTTATCAAAAGGTTTTTCATATTTTTGGTTTGATGGTCAATTATGGCGTAGTCTGGCCGCACAACAAAAAGATTCAGAGCTGCAAGTTGAGGTTTTTCAACCCATGAGTACTCGTGTTGAAGAAGTACTCAAAGCACTCGCTGGATATAGTGGTCTTATGGTTTTGTTCTGGCTACTACAATGGGTCATTGTAAGTTGGCGTACCGAACAACAATTGGCGGCTCTCAACCTACTCTCTAAACGTATTGCTCAAAAAACCGCATCAAATTTAGAACCGATTCAAGACCCAGATGTCATTACAGAAATTCAACCCGTCATAGATGCATTAAACCAGTTACTCGCAAGGCTCCAAAGGGCACTCGTTGCTGAACAGCGATTTACCGCAGATGCATCACATGAGTTACGTTCACCATTATCTGCCATACAAATGCGTCTGCAAGTTTTACAACGTAAATATCAGCATATTCCAGAGCTTGATCAAGACTTTGAACGGATCCAAGAAGACGTTTCAAGAAGTACCAAAATTCTTGAAAATTTACTGCTCCTTGCTCGTTTGGAACCTAATGAAATAGAACAACCAGAACTTTTTAAGAGTGTGATTGATTTAAACCATCTATTAGCTCGAGTAATTGAAACTGTAAGTATGGATGCACAAGCCAAACAAATGATGATTGAGACAAATATTTTGTCAAATGAAACCAAAATATTTGCAAATGAAGAATTACTTTTCATTGCTTTTAGAAATCTGTTTGATAATGCTATTCGCTATAGTCCTATGTTGGGTTTTATTCATGTTGAGCTCAGTCATGATCAGCAACAATTAAAAATTTCTATAGAAGACACTGGAAATGGCGTAGATGATGAAGTTTTAAGACGTCTAGGACAGCGTTTTTTTCGTGTATTAGGTACGCAGCAACAAGGCTCAGGATTAGGTCTATCAATTACTAAGAAAATTATTCAACTCCATGGTGGGGAACTGCAATTTATGCATGCAAACCAAGGTGGTTTAAAAGTTGAGGTGACATTGCCTTTTAATCATGAAATAAAAAAATAGCATGGTTGCCCATGCTATCCATTTTTTGTTTTCCCACGAATATTATTGAAACGCGAGGGTAGTTCTTATTTAGTTAAAATGAGACGGTTATTGCGAGTAAGGCGTAGTCGGTATTCCTCGCCAGCATGCATAATTCGAATTTCACGACCTAATGCAAATAGGTTGTTAGAATGCAGCATTGGTAAGGCATGAGCTGAGTCAGTGTTACGAGTAAATAAGCTAAAAGGTGCGTTCATTTGTTGTGCTCCGTGGTATATTCTTGAACGATTTAAATGATAATCATTATCGAATAGATCTGTCAATGAGATTTTAAAGAATTTATAAATTGATAAAATTTGCTTACACTTGGGAAAAATTTGAGTGAGTAGAAAAATGCCTAAACCGATAGTCGATGTCGCAATAGCTATCTTAATTCATCGCGGAAAAATATTAGTTGGATGGCGTGGTGAACAGCAGCATCAAGGTGGAAAGCATGAGTTTCCAGGAGGAAAGGTTGAGCAGGGTGAAACGCCTGAAGAAGCATGCCGCCGTGAAATTTATGAAGAAGTCGGTATTGGTTTAAAAGATTGGCATCAGTTTGATTATATTCACCATGAATATGATGACATTATCGTCAACCTTCATTTGTTCCATAGCTATGTACCTGATGAATTATTAAATCTTATTCATCAGCCTTGGACATGGTATACGCGTGATCAGCTAGTTAACTTAAACTTCCCGAAAGCCAATAAAGATATTATTAAAAGATTATATTGGCCACATTTTATTAAAATTAGCGCTACGCTCACACTACCCGAAAATGAAGCAACTTTAGTGTATTGGCGCAGTGAAAAAGATAATGTTAGTGAGGATGATCTAGAAAAATTAGCTCTTTTAGATACAAATCAGCTTTCAAAATTAATTGTGAATGTCGATACTTGGCACAAACTAAAACCTGATTTAAAAAGCCGTATAAAAACAGTACATCTTAAACAGTCTCAATTAATGAGTTTGCATAAAGGCGACTTAGAAATGGGAGTACGCTTTATTGCTGCTTGCCACGATGCGGTTTCTTTACAGCATGCTCAGCAAATTGGTTGTGATGCTGTTTTTGTAAGCCCTGTCAAAGTAACAGAGACCCATCCTGACGCTAGCGCATTAGGGTGGGATCGTTTTGCTGACTTAATTGACAAATGCCAGATTCCCGTCTTTGCTTTAGGGGGCATGAGTCCTGATGATTTAGCCACAGCACAGCAATATGGTGCGTATGGCTTGGCTGGTATTCGTAATTTTTAAAAAGACATAAAAGCATTAAAAGCTAGAGCGCTTTTAATGCTTGCTGAGCTTCCTGAACAGTTTTTGGGTTATTACGTTGTTGACCCGCTTTTAAAATGGTTAGCCAAAGCTGTTTTTTCATCGCTTGGCTCTGAGCAAAGCTTAAACCACGTCTTGCAAGAGACTCAGCATTAGCATATTGCTGTTTATGATTTGCAGTCAGTGCAAGAAATAAATAAGTCTCGGCAGCCTGTGGAGCTAAACGCTGGGCTTGAAGGGCGTAGCGCTCTGCATCTGACCATTGCTGGTTTTTGTAAGCTTGCTCAGTTTTTTGCATTAAAGTTTTAAAAGCTGGTAACTGGCTTCCATCATCATTAAAGCGTTGGGGCTTTTTCTGCTGAGGAACAATCACCTGTAAACTTTTACGTTGAATATCTGGATGATCATAGGGTGTAATTTTTACACCAGATGGTGTCTCAGCATTCTTTTTTTCAGTAACAGGTGGTGTTTTGTCTTTTGGAGCTGAATGATCTGGTAAAGTTGTACAGCCGACCATAAGTACAGCACCAATATAAAAAACACCTTTCTTTAACATATCCTGTTTCCTGTTAATGCTTAGTTGTTATAACTACCACTAGAAATCACTCGTGTGTTATTCGACAGATCTTGTTCCATCTGGCTTTCACTCTCACGAATATAGCTATCGCTATTATCCGGTTGAGAAGCTGGTGCTGTGTTATCACTTTGTGGTGCGTATGTTGGATCAACTTGATAATACGGTGCTCCACATGGCGTAGCACGATGCGGAACCGTATGTGTCAGCATAGGGATATACATCGCGCCAGCACAAGCTTGTGCTGATAAATCACCTGTTGCATGGTCAATCCATTGCCACTGTACCGTGTCTGGCTGACGTAGATTTACTGGTGTTTGACGTAATTGTTTCATCACATTAATCCACACTGGTAATGCACCAGATGAACCTGTTAAGCCAGTTACTTTGTTGTCATCTAGACCTAACCATACTACAGCGACATGGTTCCCCGAATAACCAGCAAACCATGAGTCACGTGTATCGTTAGTTGTACCTGATTTACCAGCCAATTTTAAAGTAGGAGGTAAGCTGTTATACGCTGCGCGGCCCGTACCTGATGACATGACCTGTTGTAGGCCATAGTTCATGATATAGCCAACCGAAGGGTCAATGGTTTGTTGTACGTTTAAACCATAACGATCAAGTAAACGGCCATTTGCATCTACCACAGAACGAATCGCACGAGTTGGATATTTGAAGCCACCTGTAGCGAAGTTTTCATAAATACCGAGTACTTCCATTGGTGACATATTAACTGCACCAAGGAAAATAGATGGGTAGGCTGGAATTGGTGATTCAACACCAAATTTTCTTAAGTTGTTGGTAAATGTAGATAACCCAAATTCTTGACCTAGACGAACTGCAGATAGATTGTAAGAGTTTGCTAAGGCTTCACTTAAACTTACAACGCCATGACCACCGCCACTATAGTTTTTCGGTGTCCAACTTTTACCGCCATCTACCGGAATGCTAATAGGAGCATCTTCGATCTTACTTGCCCAGTTATAACGTCCAGACTCAATTGCACTTAAATAAATCACTGGCTTCAATAAAGAACCGACTTGACGTTTTGCATCTAAAGCACGGTTAAAGCCAGTAAAATCTTGAGTTGAGCCAACGGCTGCAATCAACTCACCGTTTTCAGGATGTGCAATCAGTACCGCACCTTGCAAGTTTTTCAAGCGGGCAGGATTGCTTTGAGTCAGACGTTCTACAGAAGCTTTAAACGCATCTTGAACCTGAGTTTGTGCAATTGGATCCAAGGTCGTAAAAATACGTAATCCTTGATTAGTTAAATCGCTTTCTTGATATTCGGTACGTAACTGACGGCGCACAATATCTAGGAAATCAGGGAATTTTGCAGGACCTAAGCTTGGCTTGCTGAGAACACCTAAAGGACGTGCAATTTCAGTTTCATATTCGGCTTGAGTTAAATAACCCATTACACGCATGTTATTCAATACTGTATCGCGACGATTTTTTGCTCCTTCAGGGTTTTTCCAAGGGTTATATAACGATGGCCCTTGAACTAAACCGACTAAATAAGCTTGTTGCGCGACATTAAGTTCACGAAGTGGTAAACCAAAATAAAACTGCGAAGCCAAGCCATAACCATTAATTGAATAGTTACCATTTTGGCCTAAATTTACTTCATTTAAATAAGCTTCTAAAATTTCATCTTTGCTGTAATGAAGCTCAATAAGTAAAGCCATTAATGCTTCATTAACTTTACGCTTTAATGTACGTTCAGGGGTTAGATAGAAATTTTTGACTAACTGTTGTGTCAGGGTTGAACCACCTTGGCGACGTCCTCCAGTGACATTACTTACCAAAGCACGTGCTGTACCACGAATTGAAATACCGTGGTGATGGTAGAAATTACGGTCTTCTGTAGAAATTAAAGCTTCAATGAGTGGTTTAGGAACATTATTGAGTTTGATCAGAACACGGTCTTCATTATGCTGAGGATAGATCCCCCCAATCAGTAAAGGTTCTAAACGAGCCACACCTGTTGAAGAAGGTTTTGTACTGCGTACCTCTGCAACTTGGTCATTTGCAAAGCTAAGTTCTAAAACTTGTTCCGGTTCTACGCTATCACCATAGTCAAAACCGCGTGTATGTACATACATGTTGCTGCCTTGAGCAACGAAGGTTCCAGACTTGTCATAATTACTTGAAGTTTTGTAACCTAATAATTTTAATTCTTGGGTAAAATTTGCTTGAGTAATGGGTGCATTATTATAAATTTCCAAAGGCCGAGCGAACACTTTGGCAGGAATGTCCCAGCGCTGTCCTTCAAATTTTTCACGGATAATATTATCTAAACGAATCAGATAGATACTAAGAGCAATAAAAGCACCAATCACCAATATGGAAAAAATTAGCGCGAAGAAACCGATACCACGTTCAAACTTCATATAAATGAGATAAAACCCTAAACAATACGTTAATGATGCGATAGCTTGTCATCAATTTGCAATGATAAAACTGTGAATAAATGGAAAACTTAGATTGAATTTTACAGCATCTTGTTGTTATGTTTTTTTAAATTAATCAGGTTAATGTTATGATAGCGTAGAATCGCAGCGGAGCTTACTCATTCGTGCAAATTTCACATAAGTCCTTCAGAAACGTCGGGTTAATTGGTCGACCGGATAAATCATCAGTTGTAGAAACACTATGTTTAATTCATGACCATTTGCTAAGTTTAGGCCTAAACCCCATTTTTGATCAGGAAACTGCCGAATTAGTGCCCTATGATCATGCACAAGTTGTTAGTCGTCACTTATTAGGTGAAGTTGCTGATCTGGTGATTGTAGTAGGTGGAGATGGTTCTTTACTTCATGCAGCTAGAGCTTTAGTTCGCTACAATACACCTGTCATTGGTATTAACCGTGGGCGTTTAGGATTTTTAACTGATATTAAGCCTGCGGAAGCTATTTTTAAACTTGATCAGGTATTACAAGGTCATTTCCAACTTGATCGCCGTTTCTTGCTTGAAATGGAAGTACGGACCAATGGTGAAGTCATTTATGATGCAATTGCTTTAAATGACGTTGTACTACACTCAGGTAAGTCGGTACATATGATTGACTTTGAACTTAATATTGATGGTCAATATGTTTACCGTCAGCATAGTGATGGTTTAATTGTTTCGACCCCGACAGGATCAACTGCTTATGCATTGTCAGGTGGTGGTCCAATTTTACATCCGAGTATGGATGCTATTGCATTAGTTCCTATGCACCCCCATACATTATCTTCACGCCCGATCGTAGTTGGTGGGCAAAGTGAAATTAAAATCGTCATTCGCGAAAATCGGGTATTACCGATGGTGAGTGCAGATGGGCAACATAGTGTATCGCTCAATGTTGGTGACAGTTTGCACATCCGCAAACACCCATTTAAATTAAGTTTATTACACCCACCAGGTTATGATTTCTATATGGCTTGTCGTACCAAACTGGGTTGGAACCAAGATTTTGAATCTTTTCAAAGAGATGAATCATGAATATTGAACAAATGCTATCTGTTTTAAACCCTGAAATTGTAGAGCGTTTAAAAACAGCAGTAGAAATTGGTAAATGGCCAAATGGTATTGTTTTAACGAAAGAGCAGCGCGAAACATGTATGCAAGCTGTGATTGCTTGGGAGTTAAAGAACTTACCAGAAGAACAGCGTAGCGGTTATATTGACCGTGGTACAAAAGAAGAGGGTGAGGTTTGTGAAGATGATCATCACAAGCATGAGCCTGAATTTAAACCGATTCGTTTTGTTTAAAACCGTATTTTAAAACAAAAGAATAAATCCTAGTTAGCATTTGCTATCGCGTCGGCGACATGGATGTCGCCAGTTGAGCAACAGTACATGGAAGTACTGTTTGCTCAACAAAAGATTTTTGTTACTTTTCATCTTTGAAAAGTAAGTATTGCCTATATGTAGCCATATAAGAAAAACATGCTATAGAAGGCTGTATGATCTTATATCAGTTTTATTGGCTTGAATTACGTGTTTCCCATAACACTTTTGCTTTTTGCATTGCTTCCTCAAAACTAGAAACAACGCCCATGGTATATAAAGCAATACCCATAGTTTCTGTTACGGCCATTTCCCCATATTCATGATTTTGCTTTCCAAGCCAGACCGCTTTAAAGGTTGCTAAATCTAACTCTTCTTCAATTGGACTACGTTCAGGCGTAAGCTTTGGCAACTCATGCTCATAGAGTTCACCATTTTTAATACCGCAAATGAGAGTTTTAGCATCGGGGTTTCGTTCAAATTCACCGCCTTCACCTTTAATGACTGCACTATTTTGATAGCCTAAGCGAAGTGCGCTATGCTGATGGGAAGTTCTATACGCGGGATGGAATATGGCTTGCAAGGTGGCCTTAGCGTTAAAAGGATTAATGAGACGGGCTAACGTATGAATAGGTGAGCGTAAACCCATGACATTTCGTAAAGAAATTAAATCACTTAAAACAGGTGAAATCACATCTAGCGGTAAGTAAGCAAAATTCTGTTCGGCCAATTGTGTGCGGACTTCTTGTTCAGAATGGCAAATTTTATAATCTAAATATTGCAAAACTTGTTCGGTATAGACCCGGTTAATCGTATGTCCAGAAGCGCCATGCATGACGATTTTATAGCCGTGGTGAGCAAGAGTAAGAGCTGCTAATAAAAACCAAGGGTAATGTTTCCGCTTGCCTGCATAAGATGACCAGTCCAAGTCCACATCTAAAGGTTGAAAATTAAGTTGGTCTTTGGTGGCTTGTACAAAGCCTGCAAGCTCATCAATGGACTCTTCTTTAACACGTAGCAGCATTAAAAAAGCACCCAACTGAACATCAAGAACTTCACCTTTTAAAATCATGGTAAAAGCCTGATAGGCCTCTTCATAACTTAGTGAGCGAGAGCCGGTTTTCCCCTTACCTAAAATACGGACATATTGAGCAAAGGGATGTTCAGCATCTTTATAGATATTACGTTTAGTATTCATGGCAATTCAAAACAGTAAAAATAAGGGGGAGACAGCTCAAAATGAAATGTCTACAAGGACTTATCAATATGACATAAAAAACTGCTGAAAAAATATCAAAAGTGTTTCTCATACTAAAGTCTTAAGGCTGCATGAGTGTTTTTTGTGCGTATTAGCCAAAATTTTAACCGAATTGCTATTTAATTCGAGTAAACTTTCACGTGCTTTTTTGAGCACTCATATCATAATTTTATGTGATTCTCCTATATCTTCAGCTTTTTATTGGAAAAGTAAGAGGTTATTTCTGGCTACTCAAAGTGGTTGGAAACTTCAGGTATTCTCCTGTTTTAGAAAACTGTATTTCGTTTTCATTGAGGTAGTAGGAAGGTTTTTTGTTCCCAAAAAACCGTTTCCCTTTTGCGGTGTTTATGTGAAAGGTTAGGGCTGTGTATTCGTAAAGAATAGACGTTTCATTTTGATATTTCCAACGGACTTGGAAATATAGATTGAAGTAAAGTTATGGCTAAAAAACCGATTTATAAATCACTTTATTTTCAAGTGATTATTGCGATTATTGCGGGTGTTCTGGTTGGGCATTTCTCACCAAGTACAACGCAAATAGTGAATGGTGTTGAACACCATATTCCAGGTTTAGGTGAGCAACTCAAGCCATTAGGTGATGCTTTTATTCGTTTGATTAAAATGATCATCGCACCTGTTATTTTCTGTACAGTGGTCAGTGGTATCGCTGGTATGGAAAGTATGAAGTCAGTGGGTAAAACTGGCGGTGTTGCGTTGTTATACTTCGAGATCGTTTCAACAATCGCACTTCTGATTGGCCTTGTGGTGATTAACATTGCAAAGCCAGGCGTAGGAATGAATATTGATCCTGCGACTCTGGACACTTCAGGTATCCAAAAATACGTCACTTCTGGTGAATCACAATCTACCGTTGATTTCTTAATGCATATCATCCCAGATACAGTAGTGGGTGCATTTGCAAATGGTGAAATCTTACAGGTCCTTCTTTTTGCCATTCTATTTGGCTTTGCACTGCATAAGCTAGGTGATGCAGGACGTCCAGTTTTAAAGTTAATTGATCAAATTGCTCATGTGTTCTTTAACATTGTAAATATGATCATGAAGCTTGCTCCATTAGGTGCATTCGGGGCAATGGCGTTTACTATCGGTAAATATGGTGTGGGTTCACTGGTACAGTTGGGCCAGCTCATCCTCTGTTTCTACATTACCTGTTTATTATTTATTTTCTTAGTATTAGGAACCATCAGCCGTTTGAGTGGATTTAGCATTCTTAAAATGGTGCGTTTGATTCGTGAAGAACTTTTAATTGTACTTGGTACATCTTCTTCTGAGTCAGTTCTACCACGTATGCTACGTAAGCTTGAAATCGCAGGTTGTGAAAAGTCTGTGGTTGGTTTAGTCATCCCAACAGGTTATTCATTTAACCTCGATGGTACTTCAATTTATTTGACCATGGCTGCAATCTTTATTGCTCAGGCAACAAATACACAGCTTGATATCCAGCATCAAATTACTTTGCTATTGGTACTTTTAATTTCATCTAAAGGTGCGGCGGGTGTAACGGGTTCTGGTTTTATTGTTATGGCTGCAACTTTATCTGCTGTTGGTCATATACCAGTTGCAGGTTTGGCATTGATTTTAGGTATTGACCGTTTCATGTCAGAAGCTCGTGCTTTAACGAACCTTGTTGGTAACTCTTTAGCAACGATTGTGGTTGCGAAATGGGTTGGTGCATTAGATAAAGATAAACTAAATGATGCACTGAATAATCCCGATGAAGTAGATAGAAAAATGCTTGAGCAAAAAAGTGTAATTGCTGAGGCATCTCACTAATCATTTATCGTAATAAAAAGGAGGCTAAGCTTCCTTTTTTATTGGCTGACTGAAAAGTACAGTTTAAATGAGCAGCTATGCCATGACAGTAACTAAAAAAATGATTAGCATGCACAGCAATGAGATTCGATAAAACAATAAAGCCGAAGGAAAATATTATGTTGGCATATGATGCAGATTTAGAATTATTCCGTGATAATTTTAAACGTTTTATGAATGAGCATATTGCTCCACATTACGACCAATGGGAACGTGAAGGAATTATGCCGCGTTCAGTGTGGAATCAACTGGGCGAAAATGGCTTTTTATGTGTGGATGTCCCAGAAGAATATGGCGGTTATGGGGTTCCAACTTACTATTCATTAATGTTAGTTGAAGAGTCTGCTCGAGCTGGTTTTTGTGCATTATCAACTGCTATTTCATGTCACTCTGAAATTGCTGCACCTTATATTTTACATATTGGTACAGAAGAGCAAAAACAATATTGGTTGCCGAAAATGGTAACTGGTGAAGTAGTTGGGGCAATTGGTATGACTGAACCGGGTGCTGGTTCAGACTTACAATCAATGCGTACGAGCGCCATTTTGCAAGATGACCATTATTTACTAAATGGATCAAAAACATTTATTTCAAATGGTCAACATGCTGACCTTGTGGTGCTTGCAGTAAAAACCGATCCTCAAGCGCGTGCGAAAGGGGTATCGTTATTATTGGCAGATACACATTTGGATGGCTTTAAGAAAGGTACCAACCTCGACAAAATCGGTTTACATTCTCAAGATACTTCTGAGCTATTTTTTGACAATGTTAAGGTTCCTAAAAACCAGTTACTCGGTCAAGCTGGACAAGGTTTTGCTTATTTAATGCAAGAGTTACCACGTGAACGTACCGCTATTGCATCTACCGCAATTGGAGCTATTCGTGGTGCAATTGATTTAGCAACGGCTTATGTAAAAGAACGTCATGCATTTGGCCAGCCTATTTCTCAATTCCAAAATACGCGTTTTGTTTTAGCTCAAGCAAAAATTGATGAGCTTGCTACGGCTGCTTTTTACGAGAGAAACGTTGCTCTATATCAAGAAGATAAGCTAGATGTGGAAACAGCAGCCGCACTTAAAAGTTTTAGTACGGATATGCAAATGAAAGTAGCTGACAACTTGCTGCAACTTTTTGGTGGTTATGGTTATATGACTGAATATCCAATTTCACGTTTCTTTGTAGATGCTCGTATTCAGCGTATTTACGGTGGTACAAATGAAATTATGAAAGAAATCGTAGCGCGTGGCTTAATTGGTAAAGCCTAATTAAATAGTTTTAAAAAAAGCCTACCTTTGAGTAGGCTTTTTTATATTACCTATTTGTTAGTTCGATAAATGACAGGATAGTCTTGTTGCTTGGGTAACTTGTGTAAGGCCTGATTGATCTTTATTAAAAATGCATCGGCTTCATCTTGACGAAAAGAGTCTTCGGTATATTTGCTACGTTTTTGATTGATGCCACAACCCGTTATTTCCATATTTTCAGGATTAAATGACCAGTCATTTGGATTCTTTAAGTTAATGTCTAAATCACTTTCACAGCTTTTCCATAAATGTAAAAACTCATTTGATAATTCTGTTTTAAATCCTCGTGCTGGATAGACCGAGAAGCCTTTCATTTCGGGATTAGAAAATTGTATAAACATATCTACTGGCATACCTCCCCAAATGATTGCTGTATTTTCTGGTAATGTAATGCCTGATAAATTTTTTTCTTTTAAAGCATGTGTTTGTTCAAATTTCTGTCTGAAATTTTGCGATTGATAGGTCAGCTTGGTTTGAGGTGGGATTGGAATACCACGAATTTGATTACTGACAGTCGTCATATAGTACGGAGAATTATCAGTACCATTGCAACCTGCAATTATTGGACAACCGCCGCAAGCCGTTAAACTAAAAGTTGTAAAACCCAATAGGCTTAAAACAATAATTTTATTCATTCTATTTTACTGTTGTTATGACATATTGGGTCAGTATAACCAATCCATGCATTAAGAGGACTATCTTTAAGAACAACGAAATAATCAGCTTTAAATGTAATTATGTTTTTACTTGGCTGGCTGATGTAAGGGTCCATCAAATAAAGATTTACAGCTTTCTAAATTTTGACAAGAAGCAAACATAAGTGCTTTAGGTAAGCTCGCATACAAATTTGTAATATGTTGTTCGGCAGGGTTATAAAAATGCCAATAACTAAATTCGTTTGAACGTTTATTTTCTAAAGCTTTAAAAAAGTCTGCTTCATTAAGCGTATTATTCAGTTGAGTAAGAGGGCCACCTTGTTCATGTGTACCGACTGTGGTCATGAGTAAAGGGAAATGATTTAGTTTTTGACTTTGCCAATGTTCTAACTGTTGAAATAACATGCCTTGATCAAACCACAAAGAAGGACTTGCAGCGAAGTAACGCTGAAATGCATTTGGCTTTTGAAAAAAATGATAAAGCACAAACAAGCCTCCAAAAGAGTGCCCATAGAGGCTTTGTTGCTGGCTGTTAACCGGAAAATGTTTTGCAATTTCAGGTTTGAGTTCGTTATTTAAAAAGGCAATGAACTGATCAGCACCACCATATTTATATTTACCGTGTGCTTGAAATTGGGCAGAAGGTTCTGGTGTGTAATCATAAGCACGCTTTTGCACATCAAAGGTTTTTTGATGTGGATAACCAACAGCTACAATCATGAGCGGATCTAAACCTAATTTAGTCGAACCTGCTCCAATTGACTGAGCAATATTGGCAGCACTAGGGAAAGTTGCATTTCCATCTAATATATAAAGTACAGGGTAACCATGTTGGGGCGGGGCCACAGGCGGTTTATAAATTTGAATTAGATATTCATGACCTGTATTTTTAGATTTGATTTGGAATTGTGCCTGATTATTTTGAAAAACGATTTTTGATTGATCTTTTATTGAAGGTTGAGCCAAAACAGGCGTACTTATTAAAGTTCCCAAGAGAAAACTACAAGATAAAAAGAAAAATGGTTTAAGCATAATAAAGTTAAGTAAATGTTATAAGTAAAATAATAAATGAAAATCATTATCAAATAAAGTAATCTTATTGACAGGTTTGAGAGTGATTAACGAAAAAAGCCGGTACACCGATATTGCCTAACAAATCAAAGCCGACTATTGTTATACTCTCGTTTAAAAGATGATTTTTCTGAGGCTGCATTCCAATGATCAACGATGATCAAAACAAAACGACTTCTCTTAGTTTAGAACAAATTCGCGAAGATATTGATAGCGTAGATCAACAGATTCAAGAGTTATTAAATCGCCGCGCAAGCCTTGCTGAAGCTGTTGCTAAAGCTAAATTTGCTTCCGAAGAGAATCCTTTGTTTTATCGTCCTGAACGTGAAGCACAAGTATTACGCAAAGTTATGGAACGCAATCAGGGACCTTTATCTGATGTAACCATGGCGCGTCTGTTCCGTGAAATTATGTCTGCTTGCCTTGCTTTAGAAGCTCCGCAAAGCATTGCATTCTTAGGACCTGAAGGTACTTTTACGCAATCTGCTGTACTTAAACATTTTGGTAAAGATGCAGTTGTCCGTCCATTACCAACTATTGATGAAGTGTTCCGTGAAGTAGAAGCGGGTAGTGCACATTATGGTGTAGTTCCAGTTGAAAACTCATCTGAAGGTATTGTGAACCACACACTAGATTGCTTTAAAACATCGAATTTAAATGTGATTGGTGAAGTTGAATTGCGTATTCATCATCAATTCCTGGTTTCTGAAAATACGCGTAAAGACAGCATTAAACAGATTTATGCGCACCAGCAAACTTTGGCGCAATGCCGTCAGTGGTTAGACGCGCATTATCCAGGTGTTGAACGTGTTGCCTTAAACTCAAATGCAGAAGCTGCACGCCGTATTCGCAACGAATGGCACTCAGCAGCAATTGCATCTGATATTGCAGCAGGTATGTATAATCTTGAAATCTTGCATAGCAATATTGAAGATAATCCGGAAAATACCACTCGTTTCTTAGTGATTGGCCGTGAAAAAATTCCACAAAGTGGTAATGACAAAACATCGTTATTAATTTCAGCACATGATCGTGCAGGTGCTTTATTAGAAATTTTAGCGCCGTTTGCAAAACATAATATTAGCTTAACGAGTATTGAGACCCGTCCAGCATTACCTGAAAAATGGGCTTATGTATTCTTTATCGATTTAGAAGGTCATATCGATCAAGAAAACGTTGCTGCTGCAATCAATGATATCCGTCCAATGGTAAAAGAGCTTCGTATTTTAGGTTCTTATCCTGCTGCTGTTCTTTAATTACTTACGTTGGAATAATGACATATATCCAAAGGAATATGTCATTAAGCTTAAAAAACAAATTGCTCAAAGATTTAAATAACTTTGAGCAAAAGCAAAGTTGAAGTTATGTCACAACCCCTATTTAAAAAAGTTGCATTTATTGGTTTAGGACTCATTGGGTCGAGTTTGGCTCGCGTTATTGTTGCAGAAAAGTTGGCGACAACTATTGTGGCATCTACACGCTCACAGAAAACTTTAGAAGATGCAAAATCACTTGGTTTAATACAAGAAGGATTTTCCGATCCTGTAGAGGCCGTGAGAGGGGCGGATTTAATTGTTTTAGCCTTACCTGTACGTGCTACACAAAAAGTGCTTGAGCAAATTAAACCTTATTTGTCAGAAACCACAATTTTGACCGATGTGGGAAGTACAAAAGGTAATGTGGTTGATGCAGCAAAAGCTGTATTTGGTGAAAATTTACCAACAGGTTTTGTACCGGGGCATCCTATTGCAGGTAGTGAACACACGGGTGTTCATGCAGGTAAGGTCGATCTCTTTGCAAATCATAAAGTGATTTTAACGCCGTTACCAACAAGTGCAGAATGGGCTGTTGATAAACTGATTCAACTTTGGTCAGCTGCTAAAGCTGAAGTTATTTGTATGGATGTTGCCAAGCATGATGAGGTTTTGGCACATACGAGCCATTTACCGCATTTAATGGCATTTAATCTAGTCGAGCAACTTGCAAACCGTGAAGATAACTTGGATATTTTCCGTTATGCGGCTGGTGGTTTCCGTGACTTTTCACGAATTGCAGCAAGTGATCCTCAAATGTGGCATGACATTTTCTTTGCCAATAAAACCGCTATCTTAAATGCAGTAGATGGCTTCGAAAAGCAACTTACCGTACTTAGAAAATTGATTGAAAACGAAGATTCTCATGCATTAATGGGTTTACTCGGCCATGCTCAGGCAGCACGCCAACATTTCAATCATATGTTAGCCAAAAAACCTTTAATGGAGAAAAATAAGGTGACACAGCAATTCAGTATCTTACCGGGAAATAAGGCATTTAAAGGTAAATTTACCGTACCGGGTGACAAATCTGTGTCACATCGCTCCATTATGTTTGGTGCTATTGCCGAAGGCACCACCCATGTAACTGGCTTCTTGGAAGGTGAAGATGCTCTAGCAACTTTACAAGCTTTTCGTGATATGGGTGTAAGCATCGAAGGCCCTAAAAATGGTGAAGTGACCATTCATGGCGTGGGTATGCATGGCTTAAAAGCACCAGCAAGTGCATTGTATATGGGTAACTCTGGTACAAGCATGCGTTTGCTTTCAGGTATGCTTTCTGCACAAAAGTTTGATTCTGTTATGACAGGTGATGCATCACTTTCTAAACGTCCAATGGAGCGTATTGCTAAACCCTTACGTTTAATGGGTGCGCAAATTCAAACAACAGGCGAGAAAGGTACACCACCTGTAAGTATTACTGGTGGTCAGCAATTAAAAGGTATTCAATACGATTTACCTATGGCATCTGCTCAAGTGAAGTCTGGTATTTTACTTGCTGGTTTATGGGCTGAAGGTGAAACTTCGGTAACTGAGCCAGAACCAACACGCGATCATACAGAGCGTATGCTTCGTGCATTTGGCTATGATGTTAAAACTGAAGGTAATAAAATCTCACTCGTTGGTGGTGGAAAATTAGTAGGTACTAATATTCAAGTACCATCTGATATTTCATCTGCTGCTTTCTTTATGGTGGGTGCTGCAATTACTGAAGGAGCAGACGTTGTTCTGGAAGCTGTAGGTATTAACCCAACACGTACGGGTGTAATTGAAATTTTAAAACAGATGGGTGCTGACCTGACTGTTGAAAATGAACGTATTGCTGGTGGCGAACCTATTGCTGATATTCATATTAAAGGTTCACGTACCCTTAAAGGTATTCATATGCCTGAAGATCAAGTGCCTTTGGCAATTGATGAATTCCCAGCATTATTTATTGCAGCGGCTTGTGCTGAAGGTCAAACAGTACTCACAGGTGCGGCAGAGCTTCGTGTGAAAGAATCTGACCGTATTCAAGTTATGGCAGATGGTTTAAAAATCATGGGTATTGACTGCACACCAACTGAAGATGGCATCATTATCGAAGGAAAAGGCAAATCTGGCGATTGGTCACCAATCTTTGCTGGCGGTGAAATCGAATCGCACCATGACCATCGTATTGCTATGAGTTTTAGTATGGCAGGGCTTCGTACTTCTGGTCCGATTACAATTCATGGTACTGAAACTGTTGCTACAAGTTTCCCAACATTTACTGAGTTGGCGAATCGTGCAGGTTTAACGATTGAAGTTAGCCAATAACTTTTGACCTAATACATTTTATAATTGCTAACACAATAGCAACGGCAGCAGCGAGCTAAAGGCTTGGCTGCTGTTTGTTTATTGCTTATGCTAAGTGCAGATAATGATAATAGTGTTAGGACAAAGGATGAAAAAATTACAATTTATTGCCAGTTGCCCAGAACATGGGGTGCTTGATCATCCACCAAATGAATGCCATATCACTCAAGAATATGTAGCGGCCTTATTATTTAAACAATTGGGGCATTATGGTTTCGATGCACAGCATATTGTACATGAGCATGAAAAAGTAGAAGTAAGCATTGATAATCATCTTTTGCCGTTGTCTATTACTTGCCAGAAAACGGACCACGATGGGCATTTAATGTGTGAAATCTCTGCCAATCCAGATGAAGAACAAGACTGGTTTGAGAAAATCGAAACACAAAGCATTATTCGTCAGCTTGCGCAGGCTGTTGAAAATAGTTTGAAAGCCGATCAGAGTTTCTCCGAATTTGTTTGGAAGTCTTGACCAATTAAGCATATTTTGTGAAGAGAGGGTGAACATATTTGTTCACCCTTTTGATTGATTAATATTGATAAGAATTTTTTATTTTTGTAGTGACATTATTTAATAAAAATTAACAAACAAAAAAATAATATTGTTTGAATTTTGATCTAAATTTCTATTAATTTAAAAATACTATTTAACAAACAACTAATCAATTTCCTCTTTTTATTTATATTATTTTACAGAGAATTAACATGAATATAATTTCCAGTAATTATTCAAAAGGCTTTGGTATATTGATTATCTCCTTATTATCAGCTTGTAATAATGATGATAAAGATACAACCATAAATTCGAAGAATCAGAAGTTGTTAGAAGAAACTATTACTTCCTTGGAGAATCTTAAACAAACTTTGGTATGGCAAGAAAATCAATGTGATAGTGTCTATTCTAAAGTTATCGGTGAGGCGACAGTAGCTCAAAAATCAACGGCAGAACTAAGAGCCAGTATCGCGAGTTCAAATAATTTAGGAGTTTTTCTTGATAATCAAATTATTCCCAAACTAGCTCAGCTTACTGATGAGTCGACAGTATTAAGAGCGAGATGTAATGCTCCTGACTATGATGGAACAGGCGTAAGTATTGAGCGGCCTGCTATGCTTAGAGAAATGTTAAGTGAGTGGAAAGGAACAATTAATTTATTAATTCGTCAAATAAATAACCCTCCTAATATGAATCCTGAAATTAAATTAGCGTCATTAACCAACACCAATATTAATCAATTAACGGCAGCAAAATCTAAATTTAAAGATTGTTCAGATAGTTTTTGTCCAGAAATGACAGTTATTCCAGCTGGTAGCTTTTTAATGGGCGGAAATATAAATGAGCAAGAGCAACAAAATGTACCTGCTCAATCTCGGCCATATGAATTACCTCAACATTTAGTACAAGTCGAAAAACCATTCGCAATGTCAACTTATGAAACAACAATTGCTGAGTTTCAGGCTTTCCAAAAGGAAACTGGCTGGGAAGTCGAAGGATGCCGTAATTGGGAAACGCGAAATGGTGTTTTCAATATGTGGTATCGAGATGATTTAAATCCAAATAATTCGGGTATGAATCAGACACCTCAGGATCCTGTTGTATGTGTACGCCGTGAAGATGGAAGAGCATTCGCGAAATGGTTATCTAAAAAAACGGGCCAGACTTACCGTTTACCAACAGAGGTTGAGTGGGAATATGCGGCTCGTGCTGGAACGACAACAGCCTATTATTGGGGAGATGACCTTAATCTTGACCAAGCTTGTAAATATGCAAATGTATTAGATCCAGCAACAGTTGTAGCACTACCACAAACCAGTGGTTGGAGTTTATTTAATTGCACAGATGGTTATCCTTTTACGTCCCCAGTAGGGAAGTTTTTACCAAACAATTTCGGTTTATATGATATGAGTGCCAATGCCCGAGAATGGGTGGATGATTGCTGGCATGCAAATTATGAAAATGCTCCTAGTGTAAATCATCGTTGGGGTGAGGAAAATAATGGGCAGTGTAACTTCCCAGTTTTACGTGGGGGAGCATGGATATATAACACTTATAACGTACGAACTGCCTATCGTAATGCTTATGTAACTTCACAAGCCCGTTCAATCATGTGGGGTTTCCGTTTGGTTCGTGAAATTTAACTTTGATTTTTATATCTAATCTATTCTACATTTAGAGTCATTTTTAATTTATCAGCGTCGATTTTAATAAAGGCTAAAACTGCGCTGATAAATTCTTATCTTTGAATAAACCTAAGTTTATTAAGAATATTTGTGAGAGTATAAATATATGGTGCCATTTGATTTTTCAAACTTATCTCCTCAAATTGTTTGGCAGCATTTTCAAACACTTTGTACGATTCCGCGTCCCTCAAAGCATGAACAACAGCTTCGTGAGTATCTAAAAAACTGGGCCGAAAGTCGAAATTTAGAAACTTACGTAGATGAAATTGGTAATTTAATTATCCGAAAGGATGCAACTACGGGTAAAGAACATGTATCTGGCGTTATTCTTCAAGGCCACTTAGATATGGTCACACAAGCTAACACTGGCACGGTACATGATTTCTTTAAAGACCCGATTTGTCCAGTCCTCGAAGATGGCTGGTTAATTGCCAAAGACACTACTTTAGGTGCTGATAATGGCATTGGGGTGGCTTTGGCTTTAGCTGTTTTAGATTCAAATGATATTGCTCATGGACCAATAGAAGTTCTTTTAACAGTCGATGAAGAAGCAGGTATGAGCGGTGCTCGACTTTTAGAAGCCGGTATATTAAAAGGAAAATGGTTATTTAATATTGATACAGAAGAATGGGGTGAGTTGTATCTAGGGTGTGCTGGTAGTATTGATATTGAGGTAGAGCAGCCGCTTAGCTATGAACCAATTTCTAAAGATTTAAATATTGTGAATATTCAGGTGGCTGGTCTTAAAGGCGGACACTCTGGCATAGATATCCATTTAGGACGCGGCAATGCAAATGTTATTTTGGCTCGTTTTTTAAATCAATATTTAGGCTCACTTGGTGGGCATCTTGTTGAGTTTACAGGTGGTACGGCCCGTAATGCTTTACCGAGAGAAGCTGTAGCGACTATTGCAATTTCATCTAACCAATTGCCTGAATTAGAAAAATTACTCAATGAATATCAAACAGCATGGAAAAAACAGCTACAAGGTGTTGATGACAATCTGCAATTAACAATTCAGCCTAATAGTGCTGAAGTGACTGAAGTGATTGCTCAACAACAGCAAAACGAGTGGTTACAAGCTTTAGCAACAAGTCCTTATGGCGTTGCAAGTATGAGTCAAGCTTTACCAGATGTGGTTGAAACTTCAAATAACATTGGAGTGGTGACACTAAATAGAGAAGGCGGAAAAGCTGTTTTAATGGTTCGCTCAATGGTCAACCAAGAAGCTCAAGATTTTGCAGAAAAAATTCAGGCACATTTTCGTCAATTTAATATCGCCTCTATACTCACACCATTAGTTTCAGGTTGGACACCAAATCCTGACTCAGCGGCACTAAAGTGCTTACAACAAGCCTATCAAAATGCGTTTAATATTGAACCAAATCTAAAAGTAATTCATGCGGGTTTAGAATGTGGGATTATTGCTGAACATTACCCACATTTACAGATGGTTTCGTTTGGGCCTGATATTCAAGGTGCACATGCACCAGGCGAACGAGTAAAAGTAGATACTGTAGAGAAATGCTGGAAGCTACTGGTAACCGCTTTGGCATCTGTAGAGTAATTTTTTAAGAAATAAGAAGCTCAGTTATGAGCTTCTTAAACTTTTACATGGAAATGATGTGTAGTTAATTCGATCTCTCAATAAATATAATTTTTTACTCGATTTTTAAAAGTTGTCCTGTTTCATTTAAAGTAAATTCATCAAAATCATTTGCTAAATAAAAATGACCTTTATAAAACTGGCGAACTTCTTCGGAAATAGCTTGCTGGCCAGATTTATCCTGATGTCTAGGACTAAAATGCGTCAGAATTAAATTACCCAAAGATTGCTGTTCTGCAAATTCAGCCACCATTTTTGCTGAGCTATGCATTGGACCTTTGCCGATTTTATCTAAAACCGTTTGCAAGTATGTTGATTCGTGAATAAGGAGTTGGGCATCTTTGCAAGCGTCGGCTAATAGTTCTGGTTGGTCATTATCACCACCTATAATTGCATGAACTTGTTGATTTTGAATTTTGATAAAGTCTTGAGCTTTTAAAGTTTGTCCCTCAAATTCAATATTGTAGCCACGTTTTAAATGGCCCCACATATCGCCTTGAGGCACGCCTAGCTGTGTGAGAGCTTGGATATCTAACTTCTTCTGAATAGATTTGATATAAATACTAAAAGCAAAACTTGGAACACGATGGCTTAGAGGATGTGCTTGAACAATAAATTCATCAGTGATCTGTTGTGGCTGTATTGCATCATTCACATCAATAAATTGCAGTGAATAGGGCAAGTGTAAGTCTGTGAGTTGGGCCGTGATCTCAAACCATTGCTGAATTTCTTTCGGAGCAATCACGATTAAGGGTTTGCTACGAGCATTCATTCCCGCACTTGCCAATAAACCAACTAGACCATAACAATGATCGCCGTGAACATGTGTAATACAAATGGCAACTAGGTTTTGCAAGGAAAGTTTAGCTTGTTGAATGCGGTGCTGGGTACCTTCGCCGGCATCAACTAAAATCCAGTCCTTATTTTTGCTGTTACGAACCGCTAATCCTGAAACATTACGGGAAAGTGTGGGTACACCTGATGATGTGCCTAAAAAAGTAAAATGAAGCATATTCTTGGAATTTTTTAATCAAATGCGTAATTTATATTATAGACACTTATTAGAATTTTATAAAAATTATAGTAAATGATAGCGACCGAGTAAAAAAATATTTGGCACGTTTTGGGTTAAGTTGGAATAATTTTCAATAAGGACATACTTGAAAATGATGGGCATACTCTTAAGTTATGCCCATCAAATACACTTTATTTCATGATAATAAAGCGTGTAATGATTTGACGAAGCTGTTTTAAATAACCTGTAAAGAAGTGGTTAGCGCCCGGTAAAATCGTAATTGGATGCTTCTGCGGTTTTGCCCATGCAATTGCATCTGAAAGTAAAGTAATATCATCTTGCTCACCATGAATAAGTAGAATATCACCTTGAATTTCAGGGGTTTTATAGTGACGTAATCCCACAACAGTAGCTGTTGGTAAACCACACAAAATTAATTGTACAGGCTGTAATTCAGGGCTAAGCTGCGCATGACATTTTGCCAAAACATGTGAGCCGAAGCTAAAACCGCCTGCATAGAATGGTAAGCCTTCATGAAGCTTACGAACGTGTTCAATCACAGCTAAAATATCTTCGGTTTCGCCATGGCCTTCATCATGAACACCTTCACTGCCACCTAAACCACGGAAACTAGGACGGTAAACAATACAACCATATTCATTAAAGATTTGGGTTAAAAGAGCAGGGACTTTATGTTGAGGAGTTCCACCTTGCAATGGGTGCGGATGGCAAACAACCGCAAAGCCTTTGATTTCACCTTCAGGGCGGTCTACAAAAAGTTCAATTTTACCTACTGGACCCTGAATGAAAATTTGCTCAGACATATAAGAATCGATAAATAACAATACGTATTCCTATTTTACCGATAGTCGTCATTGAAAACACGAGTTAGCATTAAAAAATATCTACTGTTATAGTTGGTATTAAGAATAATTTTTTCAGGTTATCTATGCTTGCTTTAATTTCTCCTGCAAAAACTTTAGATTATGAAACAGCGCTACCTACAGATGAGTTTACTCAGCCGCGCTTATTAGAAAACTCAGCACAATTAATTGATGTTTGCCGCACACTTTCCGCTTCGGAAATTGCGACTTTAATGAGTGTTAGTGAAAAAATTGCCACACTCAATGCAGACCGTTTTAGAGATTGGAATCCCGAATTTAATTTCTCAAATGCTCGCCAAGCAATCTATGCATTTAAAGGTGATGTGTATACTGGTTTAGATGCGTACCATTTAAAAGATAAAGATATTGACTTTGCACAGCAGCATTTGCGTATGCTCTCTGGTCTATATGGTTTATTGCGTCCTTTAGATTTAATGATGCCTTATCGTTTAGAGATGGGTACTAAATTAAAAAATACGCGTGGCCATAATTTGTATGAATTCTGGGGTGATATCATCACTAACCAGATTAATGAAGACTTGGTAGCAATTAAATCTGAGCTGCTGGTAAATCTAGCTTCGGATGAATATTATAAGTCTGTCAATGAAAAGAAAATTAAGGCTGATATTGTGAAGCCTGTTTTCCTTGACCAGAAAAATGGCAAATATAAAGTCATTAGTTTCTATGCTAAAAAAGCACGTGGTTTAATGGCTCGTTTTATTGTTGAAAACCAATTAAATAAAGCCGAGGAACTTAAAGCTTTTAATACTGAAGGTTACTACTTTGATGCTGATAACTCATCGGCAAAAGAGTTGGTATTTAAGCGCGATGAGCAAGTGGCTTAATTAAATTAATAATTTTACGTGATATGCGACCTTTGGTCTCATGTTTAATTTATTAAGCTCTATATTGGCTATGCTTTACTTTTGAAGGGTCAAAAGTAACAAAAACCTTTGTTGAACAGAGGGCACATCCATGTGGCCCCTGTTCAACAGTGGCATCCATGCCACTTGGCACGATAGCTTTTGTTATCGTGCTTTAAAATTTAGGCAAAATTAATGATTACTTAAAGAAATAACCAGTCTCAGGTGAACTAGCATTTGCCATGCGTTTACGTGGCATACGTCCAGCTAAAAATGCTTCACGTCCTGCTTCAATAGCTTTCTTCATTGCAGAAGCCATTAAAATAGGATTTTGCGCAGCAGCAATTGCTGTATTCATCAGCACGCCATCACAACCAAGTTCCATCGCAATAGCTGCATCACTTGCTGTACCAACACCTGCATCTACTAAAACTGGTACTTTCGCATTTTCTTTAATAATTGAAATGGTGTGAGGGTTTAAAATACCTAAACCTGAACCAATCAAACTACCTAAAGGCATAATTGCAACACAGCCCATACTTTCAAGTTCTTGTGCAATGATTGGATCATCAGAGGTGTAGACCATAATCTCAAAACCGTCATCAATTAAAGTACGAGCGGCTTTTAAAGTCTCGGTTACATTTGGATATAAGGTTTTTTCATCACCCAACACTTCAAGCTTTACTAGGTTATGACCATCGAGTAACTCACGCGCCAACATACATGTACGTACTGCGCTGTCAGCATCAAAACAACCTGCGGTATTTGGCAAGATAGTATATTTTTCTGGTGGAATAACTGAAAGTAAATTCGGTTGATCTGGATTTTGTCCAATATTCACGCGGCGGATTGCGACAGTTACGATTTCAGCACCACTGGCTTGAATAGCTAAATCCGTTTCATTTAAGTCTTTATATTTCCCTGTTCCTACCAATAAACGAGATTGAAAAGAACGTGAACCAATAATGAGAGGGGTGTCTTGCATGGATAACTCCGACTTAGCCGCCGCCAACAGCGTGAATAATTTCGATACGGTCATGTTGAGCAATCGTAATTTGCTCTAATTTGCTTTTAGGTACGATTTGCTGATTGTGTTCAACAGCAAAACGTTTTCCTTCAAGTGCCAACTCCTGAATGAGTTGCAAAAGGTTTTGGCTAGGCGTGTCCGTTAATTCGCCATTTAAATAAATTTGCATGATCACATTCCGATTATTTTGCGTATTTGAAAGCATTCCAAGCCAAAACTAGCCATCCAGCAATCATTAAGGCTCCACCGATTGGCGTAATTGCACCTAATATGCGTGGTAAACCTAATGCCATGATATAAAGCGAACCACAAAAGAACAGAATGCCAATCTGAATAAGCAAGAAAGATAACTTGATTGGGAAATGGGGAAGAACCTTACTTAGAATACCAAGGGCTAATAGCCCAAGTGCATGATAAAAAAAGTAGTCGGTTGCAGTCTGCCACCAAGCAATTTGTTCAGGGCTCGCGTGAGCTTTAAGACCATGTGCTCCAAAAGCACCCAACATGACTGCAAAAGCAAGATTAAGGGCTGAAATGGCAATCCACATAACAAAAAACGCAACTGAATAATGAAAGGCAACGTTACCATAGAATAGGTTGGCTAAACATAGCCAGATAAAACAAAAGGGCTGGCCGCCCTCTTATTTTTTATTTACTTTAGCTTGCTGACATAGCGACTTTAATTTTTTCCATCGCATTTTTTTCAAGCTGACGAATACGTTCTGCTGATACATTATATTCAGCAGCAAGCTCATGTAGGGTAGATTTATCGTCATCTAACCAACGGCGCTGCAAAATATTACGCGAACGATCATCTAACTGGTCCATTGCATCATGTAAAGCAGATGTACTTTGCTCTTCCCAGTCTTCATTTTCAACTAAACGAGCAGGGTCGTAACGGTTATCTTCAAGATACAACGCAGGTGCTGTATGTGGAGTATCGTCGTCATCATCGCCTTGCGCTTCAAAAGCAGCATCATAAGCAGTTAAACGACCTTCCATTTCCAAAACTTGTTCTGGAGTTACATTTAAGTCGTTAGCAATAGATTGGGCTTCTTCGAGTGTTAATTTTTTACTCGATTTTTTCAAACTACGTAAGTTGAAGAAAAGTTTACGTTGAGCTTTAGTTGTTGCAATTTTTACAATACGCCAGTTACGAATAACGTATTCATGAATCTCTGCCTTAATCCAGTGGACGGCAAAAGATACGAGACGTACGCCCATGTTTGGGTCAAAACGTTTTACGGCTTTCATTAAGCCTAAGTTACCTTCTTGAATAAGGTCGCCTTGAGGGAGGCCATAACCTGCATAGCTGCGCGCAATATGAACGACAAAACGTAAATGCGACATTACCAGCATTTTTGCGGCATCAAGATCTTGGTCATAATAATAACGTTCAGCAAGTTCTTTTTCTTGCTCGGCCGTTAAAATAGGAATCTGATTGACAGTACTGATATATGCACCAAGGTTTACACCGGGCGCAGACAATGACAGGGGCATCAATTGATTGCTGCTGTCACTCATGAGTTCTCCTTATAGGATAGGATGGATTAACCAATAAATTCATCTTAATTTGAATTGGCTTCATAATTAAGGAAAATTGGGTAGAAAAATGTAAAATTTTATGCAGTTTCTAATCTTAGATTTTAACAAAGAATCATTGAGTTTCAATTAAATAGTGAAATTCTCTTTCTGAAATCTGCATGGTTTGACACATAAAATGATGTAAAGTGCAGTAACGCGTTACATCAATTTCACTATGCGGGTCAGATGATTTCAATAAAAATAGCTGCTTTCCTGATACTTTCTTAAGTTCACGTTTTAACATTAATAAAGGCATTGGACATGGTTGACCAAGGGCATTAATTTCAATAGGTGCTATAGCAGAAGAAGTAGTGCTCATTCATTTTAAAAACAACTAAAAAAAATATTTTAACAAATTTTTTTACGAACTCTAGGTGTTTTATAAAAATTAAGAGCTAAAGGAATACATAAAAATTATTGTAATAAACTGTTTAAAAAAAGAGCTAAAAATAGGGGAAATATTTGAAAAAAATTCTATTAATTGTCATAAACCCGTGTTAAGCTCGAACCGTTTTAGGAATTACCACACAGTTAAATTGTTTTAATAACCTATAACAAATGGATGTAACCGGAAATTGTTGATAGTTTTACAGAATGATTACAAGCTTTAAGATTATAAAAATTTTAAAACCTTGTTTGCTCTGCTGTTTGCAACACCGGAAGGTCCTTTTTTCATCATCTGAGGATTGACTTATGACAGCTCGTGAACAAGGCGTAGTAAAGTGGTTTAATGACACTAAAGGCTTTGGTTTTATTCAACGTAACGGCGGCGACGATGTATTCGTTCACTTCCGTGCAATCGTAGGTGACGGTCACCGTTCTCTACGTGACGGTCAACGTGTAGAATTTAGCGTTGTACAAGGTCAAAAAGGTTTTCAAGCTGAAAACGTTCAGCCTTTAGACTAAGACTAATTCATCTTTTTGATGAATCATGGACGCTCCAATTTTTGAATTGGGGCGTTTTTGTTTATAATGATCTTCTCATTCGAGAGATTGTTTGTTAGAGCGCGTATTTATGACATCTGGTTTTGAAACCTTGAATTTACATCCGCAACTTAAAAAGGCGATTGATGCTTTAGGGTTTACTCAAATGACCCCAATTCAGCAAAAGGTTTTAAAATATACATTAGCCGGGCACGATGCAATTGGGCGAGCACAGACAGGAACAGGTAAGACAGCTGCCTTTCTGATTAGTGTAATTAATGATTTACTCAATAATCCGGTTAAAGAACAACGTTTCCGTGGCGAACCTCGTGCTTTAATCTTGGCGCCTACTCGTGAGTTGGCCTTGCAAATTGAAAGCGATGCAAAGTTTCTCACAAAATTCTCTAATTTACATTTAGTGACCCTATTGGGTGGTGTTGATTTTGATAAGCAGAAGAAGCAACTTGATGCTAATTTTGTCGATATCATGGTTGCTACACCAGGACGTTTAATCGATTTTGTAGAACAAAAAGAAGTCTGGCTCGATCAAATTGAATTTTTGGTGATTGATGAAGCTGACCGATTATTAGATATGGGCTTTATTCCTTCGGTAAAACGTATTGTTCGTTATTCACCACGTAAGGAACAACGTCAAACCCTGATGTTCTCGGCGACTTTTAGTTACGACGTCTTAAATTTAGCAAGACAGTGGTTGTTTGAGCCTGTAACAGTTGAAATTGAGCCTGAACAAAAGACCAATAACGATGTAGAACAACGTGTTTATGTTGTAGCTAAACAAGATAAATATCGTCTTTTACAAGATATTTTACGCGAAGAACCAATTGATAAAGTCATGATCTTTGCCAACCGCCGTGATCAAGTGCGCCGTCTTTATGACCATTTGAAAAAAGATGGATATAAAGTAGGAATGCTATCTGGTGAGATTGCTCAAGATAAACGTTTGAAAATGCTAGAGCAGTTTAAGCAAGGGAAGCATAACATCATGATTGCAACGGATGTTGCAGGTCGTGGTATTCATGTAGATGGCGTGTCGCATGTTATCAACTTCACTTTACCTGAGCAGTCTGATGACTATGTTCACCGTATTGGGCGTACAGGTCGTGCAGGTGCACAAGGTGTAAGTATTAGTTTCTTGTCTGAAGATGATGCTTTCTATTTACCAGAAATTGAAAAAGCAATTGGTAAAAAACTACCACTTACCCGATTAGAGGGGTATTGCTAATAAAAAAATCCCAATCAATTGATTGGGATTTTTTTCAATTAATTAATTTTACAATAGAAGGTAAGAGTGGTTTGATAGTCGTCATCTTTTGCTAAAGATGCATTTTTACCAGTTAAAGTACCAATAACACCTGCAGCGGCTTCTACCATTTGACCCGTCTTTTCACTTACTACATCTTTTAATACACCATGATAAGTGGTTTTTTCATCAACAATAACAGGAGTTGTATTCTTAGAGCACGTTTTTTGTGCGGCAGTAACTGCATTATTCTTTGCAATTAAATTAGTTTTGCCAATACCAGTCACTTCAAATTGATTATTTTCTTTTTGAATTGCTAAAGTATTTTTAGGAGTGGTAGCACAAGCACCAAGTAATAAAACAACGCCGCTCATTGCGCTCGCTAAAATTATTTTTTTCATGATTCACCTAAGTTAATCGCTAAAAGACATAGCTATTTGAACATAAGTTTTCTATTTGATTTTGAATACGTTGTATGAGTTTTGAAGTTTTGTATTAAAAAATGTCAAACTATAAGTTCACTAAGTTTATAGGCTAGATTCCATGGTGGATTAACGGTAGATTATGCTAATCTATTTCGAATTTTTGAGTTAGATCAATATTAATGACGGATTCAGTAATACAAATAATTCACCAAAATATTCATCAGCGTCAGTCTATTGGCCAATTAATTGAGCCAGCTCCAAACTCAGATCAATTAGAGTTGGCTTTTCAGGCTGCTTTAACTGCTCCAGATCATCATAGGCTTAAGCCAACACGCTTTGTCGTTATTTCTGGTGAACAACGTGCTGCTTTTGGTGAGGTTTTAGCAAAAGCATTGGTAGATTTAGGAGAATCTGACCCCGCTCAGCTGGAACGTGTTAAGCAACATCCTTTTCGCGCTCCGCTACTGATTTTAGCTCTTACACAGTTACAAGATCATCCAAAAGTGCCACATTTTGAGCAAATCTTAAGTACTGGTGCGGCAGTACAAAATCTTTTGTTGTCTTTGCAAGCTCAGGGGTTTTCAACTATGTGGCGTAGTGGTGCTGTTGTTGAATCAACTTGGTTAAAACAGCATTTAGGTCTGCAACCGCATGATTTAATTTCAGGTATTATTTACGTTGGCACAGCAGCTAAAGCAATTGCACCGCGTGCAGATATTGAAAGTAAAGAATTCGTAAAAGTTTGGCAGGCTTAAGCGTCTGTAAAAGTAAGAAATAGGATAATAAAGCATGGCTGAATTTAAGTTTACAGATTTGGTGGAACCTGTTGCGGTCGATAAAAAAACGGCACTACGTATTACCGTTTTAGGGGGCGGTAGCTTTGGTACAGCCATGGCGAATTTAGCTGCTCGTAATGGCTGCGATACCATGATCTGGATTCGTGATGCTGAAACAGCAGAAGAAATTAATAAAACCCATATTAATAAACGTTATTTACCAGACTTTACTTTAGAATCTTCACTACGTGCTGTGTCTGATCTTGAGCAAGCGGTATGTGACCGAGATATTATTTTAGTTGCAATTCCTAGCCATTCTTTCCGCGATGTCTTAAAACAAATTGCTCCTTATATTACTGCACAAGCAGTTGTATCTTTAACCAAAGGTGTTGAAGCTAAAACATTTAGTTTTATGAGCGATATTATTCGTGAAGAACTACCAGAAGTTCCCTATGGTGTATTGTCAGGTCCAAACCTTGCCAAAGAAATTATGGCAGGGATGCCATCTGGTACAGTGATTGCTAGTGATTCTGAACTCGTCCGTTATGCCGTGCAGCATGCGCTTCATAGTGCGTTATTCCGTGTTTTTGGTAGCGATGATGTGCATGGAGTTGAGTTGGGCGGTGCACTTAAGAATATTTATGCAGTCGCGATGGGAATTGGGGCTGCATATAAAATTGGTGAAAATACCAAAAGTATGATTTTAACGCGTGCTTTGGCTGAAATGAGCCGTTTCGCGGTAAAGCAGGGCGCAAACCCGCTTACATTTTTAGGTTTATCTGGTGTGGGTGATTTATTTGCGACATGTAATAGTCCATTGAGCCGTAATTATCAAATCGGATATGCATTAGGTTCTGGCAAGACACTTGATCAAGCAAGTAAAGAATTGGGGCAAACTGCTGAAGGTATTAATACAATTGTCCAAGTGCGTGGTAAAGCACAAGAACTAGATGTATATATGCCAATTACCAATGCTTTATATGAAGTCATTTTTGAAGGTGCTCCACCATTAAATATTGCACTTTCTCTTATGAAAAATGGTCATCGTAGTGATGTGGAGTTTGTTTTACCTCATCATGAAGTCTGACGAATAAATGTCATAAATTGTGGTTATAATGCAGAATTATTAACAAGGAAATTTTATGCAACTGACATTAGTTCGTCATGGGGAAGCTGCTCCACCAGTTAATGGTAATGATATTAAACGTCCCCTTACTGCGCGTGGACATGCACAGGCTGAGCAAACAGCAACATTTTTAAAAGACATTGTAAAACCGGATATTTTTGTTGTTAGTCCTTTGTTGCGTGCTCAGGAAACTTTGGCACATATCCAGACTTATTTTAAAGATGTGCCAGTGCTGTTATGCGATAAGATTAAGCCAGATGATGATGCAAAAGAAGCAGTTGAATGGTTGTCTCAAATTCCTTATGAGTCGATTGTAGTGGTTTGCCATATGAATGTAATAGGTCATATTGCAGAGTTACTTACTCATGAAAATTTCAATCCATTTGCGCTTGCTGAAGCTAGAATTTATGATCAAGCTGTTATTGCAAATGGTTTATCAACACAAAAAAATAGTTTTATACCCACAATATAATTAAAAAGGTTATTTCGCCAACATGCTGTATATATGGATGCCTGAAACCAATGGAATATGGCATTGGTCTAACGGAGAGAGCTGGTTGCAGGCTGCGAGTCTCGATCAATTAATACAAGACTTGCAAATACATCAAGGAAAAGAAGCTACGGTTTTTTTTCCGAGTCGTCATGCACAAATGCTTCAGCAAACTATGGCGAAGTCCCACTACAAACAACTGGGGGCTGATGGGGTTAAATATCTACTTGAAGAGTTTGTGACTTTACCGATTGATCATATGAAAGTGGTTCACCATTTTCATGCCGATCAGTTAACTGTCTTGGGTGTCACTCAAGGGATGGTCGAGACATGGCAACATTCTTTGGCTTTGTTGCCAACCAAACTTGTTTCCTTGCTACCAGATTTTCTAATATTGCCAGAGCCGCAAACCGAGCAAGTTATTCTGTGTAATATTAATCACCAACTTTTGGTGCGTGAAAATAAATGGTTGGGTAATTCAATTGATGATTTGGGGCTTTTTTTAGAATTTCAGTCAGCTGAAAAACATTATCAATATAGTGGTTTAACACCAGAGCAACTAGAAAGTTTAGAAGCAGCTTCAAGTACAGAACAACGTTCTGAGTTCGTTTATCAATTTCAGCCATTAGATAAAACTAAGCAGCATCCTTTTAATGTTTTACCAAAATCAAAAGGTCAGGAGCGTACTTTTTCTGGTTATTGGAAGGCATGTGCTGCCGTTATTTTAGCAATTATTGTAGTTCAGTTTAGCTATGATCTATTGCGTTGGGTCAAATTGAAAAAAGTAGCAAATCTAACTGCTGACCAAACAATTGAACAATATAAATACTGGTTTGGACCATCTAGTCGTGTGACTGAACAAAATATTAAAGGTCAATTTGAAAGTCATTTAAGAATGAGTCAACAAGGTGACACACAAGCACTTTCTTTGTTAAGCCGTGTTGGACCTATTTTAATGCAAAGACAGATTTTGGCTCAGCAACTTAATTATGATGCTTCAATTTTAACGATGGCATTAAAAGCAAAATCGGCAGATGATTTACAAGCTTTGACACAACAATTAAATCAGCAAGGATTTAAAGCTGAGCTAGGTAATGTCCAAGCAAATGGTGGTGGGGCAATTGGGGTGGTGAAAATACAATAATGAAAATGTTAGCTCAATTGCAGAATCGTTTTGATCATTGGATTGAACAAGTTGTTCAATACCTAGATCGTTTAACTGTCCGTGAACGCGTTATGGTGGTCTTTACTACAGTTTTTGTGGTAGTGGCTATTGTTGGATCTTCACTTTGGAAAATGCATGCCTTGGCAGAACAACAGCAAAAACGCTTAAATGATTTAAAAGATCTGATGGTGTGGATGCAAAGTAATGCAGTTACTATGAAGCCTGCAAATGAGCTTGAACTTGATAAGTCTGGAAAAATACAAAGGGTGGCTCAACAGCAAGGTTTAACCGTGACTTCTCAGCAAAATGGAGAGCAGTTACAAATTGTTGTAACGCATCAGAATTATGCAATTTTAGCTAACTTTTTAACACAACTTGCACAGATGGGTCTTAGTATTCAGAAGATGGAAATGGTTTCAAGCGAAGGTCAGATTAAATTAACAGCGACAGTTCAATAACATATCAAAATATGCTTATGTCAAGCATGGTGTTTTGTGCTGCCTGTGCCTATAATATGCGTACCTAAAATCAGTAGACTGTGATTGGTATGTTATATTCACTTGCTCGCCCGATGTTGTTTAGTTTAGCACCAGAGCGTGCCCATGAATTAACATTATCCATGCTTGATAAAGCGCATAAGCTAGGCATGATGCGTCAGGCCGTAGAAGCAAAACCTACTACATGTATGGGAATCGAGTTTCCTAATCCGGTAGGTTTGGCAGCAGGTCTAGATAAAAATGGTGCTCATATTGATGCATTAGCCGGATTAGGTTTCGGTTTCATTGAAATTGGTACAATTACACCTCGTCCGCAATCGGGTAATCCGAAACCACGTTTATTTCGTATTCCTGAAGCTAAAGCCATTATTAACCGTATGGGTTTTAATAATGATGGTGTTGATAAACTTATTGAAAATGTCAAAGCTTCAAAGTTTAGAGGCATTTTAGGAATCAATATTGGTAAAAATGCTGATACGCCTGTCGAAAAAGCAGTTGATGATTACTTAATTTGTCTTGAGAAAGTTTATAACTACGCTTCATATATTACCGTCAATATTTCATCACCGAATACTAAAAACTTACGTAGTTTACAAAGTGGTGATGCGTTAACTGAATTACTGCAAACCTTAAAAGCGCGTCAACTTGAGTTGGCTGAGCAATATAACCATTATATTCCTCTAGTACTTAAAGTTGCTCCGGATTTAACAGCTGAAGATGTTGAGTTTATCTCTGCTCAATTATTAGATTTTAAAATTGATGGTCTTATTGTGACCAATACCACTTTGTCGAGAGAAGGGGTGGAAAACCTGCCTTACGGTAATGAGTCAGGCGGTTTGTCAGGTGCGCCTGTATTTGAAAAAAGTACAGAATGTTTACGTTTATTTGCTCAATCATTGAAAGGACAAATTCCTTTAATCGGTGTCGGTGGTATTTTGTCTGGTGAGCAAGCTTTAGCAAAACAACAAGCTGGAGCAACACTTGTTCAAATTTATAGTGGTCTAATCTATACGGGACCAATGCTTGTAAAGCAATGTGTTGAAGCTATGACCTAATTGAACATGAACACTATTGATATCATCATTCTAATACTTTTGCTCATTGGGGGGCTAAACGGTTTGCGACAAGGATTTATAAAAGCCTTTGCGAACTTGGTAGGATGGATTTTTGCATTAATTATGGGTGCAAAATATGCTGTTCTTCTAGCTCCGTCAATGTCGGGTTTAAGTCAGGATCCGGTGGTTCAAAAGATTGCAGCTTTTGCATTTATTGCACTCATTATTATTGTTTTAACTTGGATCGTCACCGCATTTTTAAATGGCCTCTTGAAAAGTTTAAAATTGGGGCCATTGAATCGTTTAGCAGGTGGTGCTTTTGGTTCGTTGAAGGGTTTATTGGTTGTTCTTATTACTATGCAAGGTGTTGGTCCTTGGGTAGAAAGTTCACCTCATTGGAAGCAATCCAAATTTATCCAGTTTTTATTGCCTTACGCACCTTTAGCCACGGAGCTTTCTAAAGGGGCAGCAAGTGAGGCTTTTCATCAGATAACATCTGGAGGCGGTGTATCTCGCACTTCTCCAAAACCAATGGACGAGTCGGAAGAACCAGAAATCCGGCCCGACCATTCAACAAAGAATCCTTTTTATTAATTCCTAGCTTGTCTGCGAGGTTGCTATGTGTGGAGTTGTTGGTATAGCCGGTAAATCGCCAGTGAACCAAATGTTGTTTGATGCATTAACGATGTTGCAACATCGTGGGCAAGATGCAGCTGGAATAGTAACCTGCCATGAAGGCCGTCTTTTCCTTCGTAAGGATAACGGTATGGTGCGTGATGTTTTTCATACTCGTCATATGAGAGCATTACTTGGTAATTATGGTATTGGTCATGTGCGCTACCCAACTGCGGGTTCTGCTAGTAGTGCTGAAGCTCAACCATTTTATGTGAACTCACCTTACGGTATTACACTTGCGCATAATGGTAACTTGACCAATGCAGAAGAAATTCATGATGACCTGTTTAAAACAGATTTGCGTCACATGAACACTGATTCTGATTCAGAAGTTCTTTTAAACGTTTTTGCACATGAGTTGCAAAAGAAAGGAACGTTAAATCCTACAGCTGAAGATATTTTTCATACAGTTTCTCGTGTTCATGAGCGCTGCCAAGGTGCTTATGGCGTAGTTGCTATGATCACTGGTCATGGTTTGGTTGGTTTCCGCGATCCAAATGGTATTCGTCCACTGATTTATGGCTCGCGTGTGACTGAACAAGGCGAGATGGAATATATCATTGCATCTGAGTCTGTGGCGATTACTGCTCTTGGTTTTAAAATCGAACGTGATATCGCACCAGGTGAGGCAATTTTCATTGATGCTGAAGGTCAGTTATTCACTAAACAATGTGCGGCTAACCCAAAATATCGCCCATGTATTTTTGAATATGTTTATTTTGCTCGCCCAGATGCAATTATTGATGGTATTTCAGTTTATAAAGCCCGCTTAAAAATGGGTGAAAAATTAGCGCATAAGATTTTGCGTGACTGGGGTGAAGACCATGATATTGATGTGGTTATTCCAATTCCAGATACAAGCCGTACTTCTGCATTAGAACTTGCAAATATTCTTGGTGTGAAGTTCCGTGAAGGGTTTATGAAAAACCGTTATATCGGACGTACTTTCATTATGCCGGGTCAGCAACAGCGTAAAAAATCTGTACGTCAGAAATTAAACCCGGTTGAGTTGGAGTTTAAAGGCAAGAACGTTCTATTGGTTGATGACTCTATTGTACGTGGTACTACGTGTAATGAGATTATTCAAATGGCGCGTGACTCAGGTGCGAAAAAAGTATACTTTGCTTCAGCAGCACCAAAAGTGATGTATCCAAACGTATATGGTATCGATATGCCTGCTAAAACTGAGCTTATTGCTTCAGAACGTAGTGTAGAAGAAATCCAAGAAATTATTGGTGCTGATCGTTTAGTATTCCAAGATTTGGAAGACTTGAAGAACGCCGTACGTACAAGTAAGGTTCCTACATTAACTGAGTTTGATTGCTCTGTTTTTGATGGTATCTATGTAACTGGTGGAATTGATGCAGACTATCTGAATAATTTGGAACAGAAGCGTAATGATTCTGCGAAAAAGAAAAAAGATGGTTATATTGATGTCAATATTGATGCAGCGTCAGTAGATTTGACGGGTATTAAAGAAGAATAGAAATAGCCGAAAAAAGCGGGTGTTTCCCGCTTTTTTCTTTTATGATGAAACTTAACAATGTAATTGGGAATATTTACATTGAAAGAAGTATGCCACTATTTAATCGAAAATAAAAATATGGCATGGTCCATCACTATGTGTTTGGTCGCTGTGCTTTTGACTATTTTTATTTTAAATCTCATTTTAGGTTTACTTGTTCATTTTTTTGATTATAGCCAACCGATTTGGTGGCATGCTTTAAGTCCCTATTTTATTGCTCTTTTGCTTTTTATTATGGTTTGGTCGGTGGTGACCGAGCTTTACATTTTACGTAAAGGTGGTCATTCCCTTGCCAAACAGCTTAAAGCACGTCGTTTGGTAAAAGGCGAGAGTACACCAGAAGAACATGCGGCATTAAAAATTACAGAACATTTGGCGCAAACATTTTCTCTTAACGTTCCAACTCTCTATGTTTTGCCTGATGAAGTAGGTGTAAATGCATTAACTGCAGGTTTTCACTCAAATGATATTGTCATTATTTTGACTTGGGGAGCTTTACAGAATCTAGATGAACTAGAGCTGTATGGTTTACTGGGTCATGAATTTAACCAAATTTTATCTGGTGAGGCTGTAGAAAATACTAAATTAAAAATTTTATACAGCGGTTTAACGACCTTCAGTCAATGGGGCAGTAAGCTCGCAAAACAAGGTTTTAAGCGCTACAGTCCGGGTTATAAGCATAAGTTCGAGACTGTGTTTGTAGCTGTTGGTGGAGTGATTTGGTTAGCAGGAAGTTTAGGTGTTTTAATCACTCGCTTTATTAAATATTTAACATTAAGTGGCCGCACATTTCGCAATGACCAAAAAACTATGCGGTTGCTAAAAAATAGTACGAATACCCAAACATTATTACGTATTTATGTTCACCATTCAGGATCACAAATTCATAGTGCTTATTCTGAATCAATCGCGCATATGTGTTTTGCAAATTCACTTAGCCCTCAAAGCTGGATGAATATTCACCCGAGCATTCGTGAACGTATTTACGAACTTAATCCAACTTTACTGCAAGATTTACAATTAGAAAATTTAAAGAAACTTCGCAATAGGCCTTTATTTAGTCTTTTCCGTTCATTAGAAGAATCTGAGACGGAAATCTATATTCCGTGGTCATCACCACAACCGCTGCCATTATTGCGTCTTTCTCCAATTAGCTTTGCATTAAATGATGCGATCAAGCCTTTAAGTAGTGATATCCGACGTAATAAAAAACGCCCTGAACTTATTCAGCGTGCATTGCAAACAGCCACTGGTTCACGTGAGGTGATGGTTGCGATTTTAATGATTCGTCAATATCGAGAATTTATTCCGCAAGAAGCCCCTGTAAGCCATTCGATAGTCGATGCTTTGCTTAATCTGGATGGTCGTATTCATATTCAGATATTTCATGACGCATGTAAAAATATTGGCCATATGCCTGCAAGTATTGCGCGTCAATTTTTGACAAAACTAGCACTTATTATTCAGGAAGATGGAGAGATCGGACTGCTTGATGCGCTACTATTAGAGCGGGTCAAATATGAATTGAACTTGATGCCACTTCATTTGCCAACAGCATTTGAAGAAGTGAAACCTCAAATAGTTCGTTTAATTGATGCGTTACTTCATGTGCAGCAAATTAATAGTCCAAACCAGTTGGAAGTCCGTGAGCGTATTTTGCGTTCTTTACTTAACCCAGATGAAATGCATATTTATGATGAAATTTCGGATGAGCCTTTAGACTTGGCTGAAATTTTAAATGACATTGCTGGCCTTTTACTTCGTGACCGTCTAAGTATTTTGGCAATTGCTGAGATGTGTTTATGGAGTGACCGCATTATTACTCAAGATGAACTTGATGTGCTGGAGTTACTCTACTGGCGATTTGGTTTTGAGTCCGATGAAATTGTAGAGCAAATGCAGAAGAAAAATAGCGTTATGATTATTTAAGAGACATATGTGATTTCCACTAGCGATCATTAAAAGAAAACGCTGAAAAAAAGTCAGAAGCCCGTTAGAATGTGTGTAGATTAGAGGTACTGATTTAAACATGATTGGGCAGCAAAGAAATATACTGGCAACTTTAGGAATTGATATATGGATTCCTAGAACACAAGCGTGCCAAAAAAATAATGCCCATGCTGTATGGCGAGATCAGATTGTTGAATCTCATACACCAATTATCACACCTACAATAGATGTTCCTGCTTTTGGACAAAAGCCATCTAAGCCTTTGTTGCCTGAAGCACCTAAAGTTGTAGAGCAACCTTCAATAGCAATTAGAGATGTTCCGCAGTCTGAAAGGGTTATTGAAAAACCTGTGATTGCTGTTGAGCAAGAGGCGATTGCTCCATTCGAGTTGCAGGCTTATTGCCTTGAAAAGTGTGTAATCTTTGTTGATGTGACAACACTAGAAAAAGAAGAGAAACAACTTTGGACAAATATACAAAAGGCTAAAGTGGGTCACTATGCTGAATTAAAATGGCCTTTTCCCTTAGCGGCATATCAAGATCAACGCGGTGTGGGTTCATATATTCAGGGTTTCTTAGATGCTGTAGCTGCAGAAAAAAAGATTTTGTGTTTAGGTAAATGTGCGTATATTCAACATGCAAATCTTATTCATTTAGCTAGTTTAAAAGAAATGTTAGATAAGCCTCTCCTTAAGAAAAGATTGTGGCAACTTATGCAAGATAACAATGAGTAGTAGGGATATACATGAAAAAGGTTGTAGTTTTTAGTCAAATTGATGAAGAGATTTTGTCACGGTTGCAGCAGGATTATCATGTTGTCGTATTAAACCCTAAACTGGGTGATATCAATGAACAGATACGACAAGAAGTGGTAGATGCTGATGGAATGATTGGCGCGGGACGCTTACTTAATGAAAGTAACCTTGCTCCAGCACAAAAATTAAAAATTATTTCATCTGTGACTGTTGGTTATGATAATTATGATGTTGCTTATTTGAACCAAAAGAAAATCTGGTTATCAAACACACCTCATGTTTTGACAGAAACTACTGCTGATCTTGCCTTTACTCTATTGTTAAGCGCAGCTAGAAAAGTACCATTTTTAGACCACTGGACTAAACAAGGCGAATGGAAAAGAACAGTAGGGCCACAGCAGTTTGGTCTGGATGTTTTTGGGAAAACACTTGGTATTATTGGACTTGGTAATATTGGTGCTGCAATTGCGCGTCGTGGTTTTTATGGTTTTAACATGAATATTGTTTACCATAATCGACGCGAAAAGCCTGAATTGGCCGAGCCATTGAATGCTCGATATCTAGGTTTGGATGAGTTGCTACAACAGTCTGATTTTGTAGTCACAGCAGTTGATTTAAATGCAGAATCTAAAGCCTTAATGGGCAAAGCTCAATTTGAGCTGATGCAAAAGCACGCTATCTTTATCAATATTGCGCGCGGTTCAGTGGTTGATGAGCAGGCACTTATTGAAGCTTTACAGCAGGAAGTTATTTTTGCTGCTGGCTTAGATGTATATGAAAAAGAGCCTTTGCAAGATTCGGCACTTTTTAAATTACCAAATGTTGTTACTTTGCCTCATGTGGGGTCTGCTACAGCTGAAACACGCAAAAAAATGGCAAATTTAGCTTATAAAAACTTAGTAGAAGCATTGGAAGATAAAACACCAAGGTATTTGGTGAACCCTAATTTCGTATAAATATTGAATAACACTTCATTGCAAATATAGTCTATTTTCAATGTTATAGTGAAAGCCTGCTCATATGATGTAAGAAACTCAAGCATTATATGAATGGGCTTTTTTGTTAGTTTAATTTTTAATAGAGAAGAACTTTTGAAATTTTTGCCAGTTATTTTAAGTTTGGCTTTTATAACAAATGCCTCTTACGCTGATCCTTTTGACTCAAAACCAGCTTCTGGGCAGGTTGAAATTCCGAATATTGGTAGTGGAATAGGATTACTTGATCAACAAAAAGAAAAATTTATCGGTGAAAAAGTTTTCCGTGAAGTTCATAAACAAATGCCAGTCATACAGGATGTATGGTTAGAAGATCAGTTTTTTCAAGTTTTCTCTAATATCTTGGCTGAAACACAGCTTGGACAACCTATTGGGCTTGTGGTCATTAAAGACCCACAAATTAATGCCTTTGCTGTTCCTGGTGGTTTATTTGCATTAAATACAGGTCTTATTTCCTCGGCTCGAAATATTGATGAGATTGCTGGAGTGATGGCGCATGAGATTGCTCACGTTTCGCAAAGGCACTTTAGTCGTTCAGAAGAGGCTTTTAAAGGACAAACTCTTTTAAGCTTGGCTGGTTTGCTAGCAGGTGTGGCTTTGGCTGCTCAGGCAGGCGGGGATGCTGGAGCTGCAGTCATGTTGGGTACGCAAGCTGCACTTCTGGATAAACAGCTCACTTATAGTCGTAATCAAGAGCGTGAAGCTGACCGAATTGGAATGCAGTATATGTATGCTGCAGGTTATAACCCGCAAAGTATGGCAGATTATTTTGAAACGATGCACAGAGCAACAAGTCATGTAAGTTTCCTGCCGGATTTTTGGCTTACGCATCCCTTAACGACTGAACGTATGAGCGAGGCCCGTTTAAGAGCAAACCAGATGCCTAAAGTTAAAAGTCGAATATATGATGTCGATTTTGAAATTTTAAAATGGTACACCATGGTGGTTGCGGGAGAGGCGACTGAAAACCAATTGCAAAGTCTGGCATCGCAAAAAAATCTCGCAGGGTTACTGGCTTTATCTGCTTTTTATCTTAAACAAGGAGATTATGCCCAAGCTCAAACAACCTTAGATCAAGTAAAATCTAGTGGTAAGCCACTTGTTTCTTTAATTCAAACAGATATTTATTTGGGTCAGAATAAACTTGATCTGGCCTATAATTCGATCGCTCCCTTACAAATGACAATGCCTGAAAATAAAGCGTTTAGCTACAAATTGGCTGAGGTTTTATTGCGTCAAGGTAAATATGCTCAAGTGCAAACTTTGGTGCAGCGTTTTATTAATAAAAATGCTCGAGATATTCAAGGCTGGCAACTATTACAGCAAGCCGCTAATTTAGATAAACAGTCACCGTTAAGAGCGGTGAATGTGTTGCGATATCGTGCAGAAGCACAGTATTGGTCTGGTAGTGAAGAAAATGCAATTAAATCTATGCTACATGCACAAAGACTAGCGAAAGGCAATCAAGCCATGTCAGCTAAAATTGATGGTCGATTAAAGCAAATGCAAGATGAGCGACGAATGAAAATTTAGAGCTTGTAGTTTGAGCTTATGCTTTTCAAACACACAGATATGCTTAAACTGACAAGTAAATGAAAGCTTAGTCTAAGAGTATATAAAGAGAGAGGAGGGAATTAAGCTAATTTAGCTTTAATTTTTGCTGAAACTTGAGCAGGATCGGCACGCCCGGCTATGATCGGACGTAGAGAATTCATCACCTTACCCATATCTTTCATGCTAGTTGCTTCTTGAGCAGCAATCGTTTGCTCAATGATAGAATCAAGCTCTTCCTCAGTCATAGCTTCTGGTAGAAACTGGGAAATAATCTCAGCTTCGGCTTGTTCTTTACTAGCTAAATCATCACGACCAGCACCTTCAAAGGCTTTGATCGATTCTTTACGTTGTTTAATTTGCTTTTCAATGACCGCAAGAACCTGAGCGTCGTCAAGCTCTATGCGCTCATCAACTTCGATTTGCTTAATTGCTGCTTGTAGACTACGCAAAACCGTCACTGTTGCCATATCTTTGGCACGCATAGAAGTTTTTAATGCATCAGTAATTTGGTCTTTTAAAGTAGTCATAATTTCAGCAGTCAATCACAAATTAATTAGTAAAGGCGAGTAGTACGTACAGATTCGCGAGCCAATTTCTTTTGGTAGCGTTTAACTGCAGCAGCTTTTTTGCGCTTACGTTCTTGAGTTGGTTTTTCGTAGAATTCGCGCTTACGAACGTCAGCTAAAACACCAGCTTTTTCGCATGAACGTTTGAAACGACGGATAGCTACGTCAACTGGTTCGCCTTCTTTCAACTTAACTTGTGGCATGTAAAATCCTCTAGATTATGGATAAGATCAAGCACACCATTGCGCCGGATCACAAGTGAAGGTCAGTATTTTACTCATTTACAACTCATATCACAAGTCTATAATAGCGATTGCAATATTTTGACTCATATAAAAGGCAGTTTTGATGATTGTTTTAGGCTTGGAAACTTCTTGTGATGAAACAGGGTTGGCACTTTATGATAGCGAACTCGGCTTACGGGGACAGGTTCTTTATAGCCAGATAAAACTTCATGCTGAATATGGTGGTGTGGTTCCGGAGTTAGCTTCTCGTGACCATGTTCGTAAGCTTATTCCTTTAATGAATCAGCTGCTTGAACAAAGTGGTGTTAAGAAACAGGAAATTGATGCAGTCGCTTATACACGTGGCCCAGGTTTAATGGGAGCATTAATGACAGGCGCATTATTTGGAAGAACTTTAGCTTTTTCTTTAAATAAGCCTGCCATCGGTGTTCACCATATGGAAGGACATATGTTAGCTCCATTGCTCTCAAGCCAACCGCCTGAATTTCCATTTGTAGCATTACTTGTTTCAGGTGGACATACACAATTGATGGCGGCTCATGCGATTGGTCAATATGAGTTATTGGGTGAATCAATTGATGACGCAGCCGGTGAAGCTTTCGATAAAGTTGCAAAAATGATGAATCTGCCATATCCGGGTGGGCCAAATATCGCAAAACTGGCGCTATCTGGTGATCCTTTAGCATTTGAGTTTCCCCGTCCAATGCTTCATCAAGGTCTAGATTTTTCTTTTAGTGGCTTAAAAACGGCAGTTTCTGTTCAACTGAAAAAATTGAATGGCGAAAACCGTGATGCTGACATTGCTGCTTCATTCCAAGAAGCTATTGTAGACACCTTGGTAAAAAAATCGGTAAAAGCTTTAAAGCAAACTGGGCTTAAGCGTTTAGTGATTGCTGGTGGGGTGAGTGCAAATTTACGATTACGCGAACAGTTGGAAACTTCATTGGCTAAAATTAAGGCGCAAGTTTACTATGCTGAACCTGCTTTATGTACTGATAATGGGGCAATGATTGCATTTGCAGGTTACCAGCGTTTAAAAGCAGGTCAGCATGATGGTTTAGCTGTCACGACTACACCGCGTTGGCCAATGACAGAATTGTCTATTCCTAAATAAAATTATTCATCTGCAAAGGTTTGTTGGTTTTCAATATCTATATATTCGATATAACCACGACCTTGCACTTCATTGCCAAAATAATGGCCCTTAAATATATAACCACTTGCATAACCTTGCCCATGACCATAGCGGAATGGGCAGTCAATTTCTGCCTGAATGTTTAAAATAATTTGCTTTGCATCATTTCGAGCGATCCATGAAAAATATTTTGGAAGTTGCATTTTTTTGCCCATTGGAGAAATGAAGTCATCAACTTGGTGTGAAATAATATCAAAGCTAACGTCTGTATAAATTTCAGCTGGTCGATCAAGATGTCTAATGTGCAAGGTATAGGTTACTGTTTGCCCCACAATATCTGCTTTTGTTAGAAGAAGTTGAGTGTTTTCATTTAAATTGATGATTTGATAAGTGAAAAAATCAAGCGGTAGTTTATGGTTCTCAGGTATAAGTTGAGTTGTGAATGAGTGGGGACCAACTGCACGAGCATATTTGTAAGTGCAAAGCCCTTCGCTTTCAATGCGTTTTTCCTGATAGTTTAAAAAACCTTTAAACTTTGCCAACAAGCTAAAATGGTCATAGACTGGTGTTTTTATAAACCATGAAACGTGTGAAGTCACATCAATATCAAAGTTGAAATCTAGACCCTCATAACGCCCATTAATATGAATTTGAGGGAATTTTCCTTGAATTGAAATCTCCTGACCAAGTTCTATTAAACTTCCATCTTTATTAATTTTTGTCTCTTCGGGAATGATATAGGCTTTCAATAATGCTTGTTCAAGGGCGGCTGTACTTGAAAAGAAAGTCGCTGTTTTCTAGGGTTTCCAACGATAATATCATCATGATCAAATGCAAGTGCGCCAGGCGTACCGATTAAAATCATAATATTTAAATAGCGATGAGGTTCTGGCAAAAGTGGAAAAAAGATTCCGTAGTGGGTCCAGCTATAGTATTTTTCGTCAACACGTGGGCGAATGATATGAGATTGAGTAAAAGGAAGGGTTGAATATTTTTTTGCTTGATCTAAAAAGCCTTGTGCGAATAACAAACTTTTAGCAACAGTTTTGCTTACTAGAGAAATTTTTGGCAATTGTTTTTTCATATATAAACCTAAAGAAAACTATCTATATTTAGGTTATGGAAAACAATTGCCAAAGCTAAGCGGTTTATAGGCCAAAGCTAAGGCTTTGTGGGACATTTTATTTAACTGTTAGACAGTTCTTTTAAAGCGTTTAAACCGATCCAATGCTTAGAAAACTGATAAGCCGCACGACCAGAGCGCTGACCACGCATTTGACACCAACGTAAACTCTCAGCTCGAACTTCATCATTGAAAGGCATGTTCGCTTTATCTAGATAATGTTCTACGATTTCTAAATATAAATTTTGATCCATTGGGTAAAAAGATAACCACAAACCAAAACGGTCTGATAGAGAGATCTTTTCTTCAATCGCTTCTTGAGGATGTAGTTCGGTATATTGGGGCACATCTACTTTGGTTACAGGTGTGTTTTCGTGCATGAACTCAGGTAACAAGTGGCGACGGTTACTGGTCGCATAAATAATAAAATTTGTTGAACCTGACTGTAATGAACCATCCAATACACTTTTTAAACTACGATAATTTTCATCTTCAGCATTAAACGCTAAGTCATCACAGTAAACGATATACTTTTCAGGTCGGTTTTGAATAATTTTTTGAATTTTTGGTAAGTCTGCTAAATCATCACGTTCAATTTCAATTAAACGTAATCCTTGAGATGCATACTCTGTGAGTAAAGCACGAACAATAGAGGATTTACCTGTACCACGTGAGCCTGTTAACAGTACATCATTTGCGGGTAAGCCATTTAAAAACTGCAAAGTATTTTGAATAATTTTTTCTTTTTGACGTTCGATGCCTTTTAAGTCATCAAGATAAATATTCTTAGGCGTATAAATGGCTTTAAGTTGCTGGTTTTCCCATCTAAAAGCTGGTGCAGTGAAATCAGTTTCTTGCTTCGGTTCAGGTAAGACCTGCTGTAACTGATTTAATACAAGTGATAAGGTTTGAACTAAATTGTCGGGTAAATCAATGGTAGCCATGGTTAATCAATCATGTTAAACAGTAATTTACTAGGATACTAACACCGAAATTTGCAAGCTGACAAAAAAGATACTGGTAATGTAGTTTATCGGTTTTGCAATTGATTGAAATGTTCAGACCGCGCATAGTGTTGTCATGTCTATTCAGTAAAATCATCTGTGAAGATGAGGACGAAATATGTTTGAAAAAATACGAAGTGATATGAATCCACATCAGGCTTACCGTATCAAAAAATTACAACGTCAATTAGACATGGCTGAATCTTATGAAGAATGGAAGTCTTTTGCATTAAAACTGGATGAAGAAACAGGTGCACAAGAGTGGAAGTTTGATAATAGTTCGCCTTACTTCGATGCCGAGCTCATTTCTTATCGTTACACTTTACTGAAAAGATATCGTCAGCAACACCGTACTCTGGATTTGATTTATCTTTTAAAAGAAGGGCTAACCTACGATATTGCAAATATTGGCCATCCTATGTTATTTGCTGCCACACATGTAGGCACAAAAAAATTAATTGAAGATTATATTGAAGAAGTCAGTCAAAGCTTGGCTTATATTGCATCTAGTGAATGTATTACGTTTCAAAGAAAAGAAAAAATCGAGTTTTTTGAAAATTGTGAAAAAGCTTATGGTCAGCCTGCTCTTATGTTTTCGGGTGGTGCAACTTTAGGTCTTTTTCATACTGGTGTATGTAAAGCTCTAATTGAACAAGATTTAATGCCTAAGGTACTGTCAGGCTCAAGTGCGGGCGCTATTATGACTGGTATGTTGGGAATTTCTGCCAGTGAAGATATTCAAAATTTGTTAAATGGCGAGCAATTTTTTAGTGATGCGTTTCACTTTAGAAAACTTCGTGAACTTATAAAAGGGAATGGTGGTATTGCAGATGTCCACTATTTAAAAAAATTCCTCATTGAAAATTTGGGCGATCTTACTTTTGAAGAAGCATTCAAAAAATCAGGTTTGAATATTAATGTCGCTGTTGCGCCGTACGATGCAACAGAAAATCCTCGGATTATGAATGCAATTATGACACCCAATGTTTTAGTTTGGAGTGCTGTGTTGGCTTCTTGTGCTGTACCAGTTTTATTTCCGCCTGTGCGTTTAACCAGTAAGCGTTATGATGGTGAACATACGCCGTATATGGCAAACACTAAATGGGTAGATGGCAGTGTGCGTAGTGACTTTCCACAAGAAAGAATGGCAAGGCTTTATAATTTAAACTACACCATTGCTAGTCAAGTGAATCCGCATGTTGTGCCATTTATGCAAGATGATGCACACCGTTTCCGTAAGGATGTTTTAAGTTGGCCTGAACGTATTTTAAGACGCCAAGGTAAAGTGCTTTCGATGGGAATAATGGATTTTACCCGTCAAAGATTAGGAGCCATTTCTCCAGTAAGAAGATTGCTTGATCACGGATATGGTGTAGTAGGGCAGCGATATTATGGAGATGTTAATATTATTGCCAAATATAGCTTAAAACATTATGCCTATACGTTACAAAACCCTCGTCCACATTTATTTAAACGATTACAACGAGAAGGTGAGCGTGCGACTTGGCCGAAAATATCTTCTATAGAAACTCATGCGCGTATTGGTAAAACAATTCAGCATTGTTTAGAAGTTTTACGTTTTGAAGAAAAGAAACAACAGCCAGAGTCTTATTATGCTGAAGCATGATTTTGCTTCTCATATAGAACACTTAAAATGCGTAACAAAACCTAAAAGTTCAGCTTTAGGAAGGCATCTATGGACATGTTCTATAGATGCTCATTACTACTGGCTAAAATATCAAGTGCCGCATGTACATGCTCAAGGTGAGCAAGATTTTTTGCATGAATTGCAATTCTATGAAAATATTCAGCATAAAAAAGTGAATTGGCTTTTGCCATTTAAAATATTTGATGTCAGTACTATTTCCCAATTACATCAGTTTGAAGGGAAAGTATTAATTTTGCCAGACACCGATTGCTGGTTTGATGACTTAGATCAAAAGCAAAATTTAAAAGATATTCATGAGATGATCTATACAGCGCTTATGGCTTTAGCAGAACTTCATGAGCTAGGGTGGATTCATGGCGATATTAAAAAAGAACACTTTCGAAAGTTTGAGCAGGGGCTATATTTTATTGATTTTGAAAAAGCACGGCTTATAACTACTCCTGATTCAATCATTGATGCTACGCCAAGATATATGGCACCTGAACTGTTCCATGGAACTAGGAAGAATATACAAAGCGATTTATATGCTTTTGGAGTTGTTTTATATGAATGGCTAAGTCAAATACGTTTACAAGCAAACACTTATCATGACTGGGCTGTATTGCATTGCCAAAACTTAAACATTCAATTACCAGATTCATTTCAAATTTTTTACCCGTTACTGGTGGGGTTATTGCAAAAACAGCAGAAAAATCGATTTTCAAATGCATTTGAAGCAATCAATTGTTTAAATGCTCTCTCAAACTTATAAAAATCATTGATCTAGTATCTGTATACAATTTACACGGTCAGTTTTTTTTAGAAAAAAAACACTTGTCACTGTTAGATCTTATCGCTAATATACACAGCCATCGGGGGCGTGGCGAAATTGGTAGACGCACTGGATTTAGGTTCCAGCGCCGCAAGGTGTAAGAGTTCGAGTCTCTTCGCCCCCACCACTTTAAGTTAAGACTTAAAGTTGATTTAAATGTTAAATCATTTAAATCTTGGAAGAGGATTGGTGTAATGGTAGCATGACGGTCTCCAAAACCGTTCGTCAAGGTTCGAATCCTTGATCCTCTGCCACATTTATTTTAAATAAATGTCCCAGATGGGGGCGTGGCGAAATTGGTAGACGCACTGGATTTAGGTTCCAGCGCCGCAAGGTGTAAGAGTTCGAGTCTCTTCGCCCCCACCACTTTAAGTTAAGACTTAAAGTTGATTTAAATGTTAAATCATTTAAATCTTGGAAGAGGATTGGTGTAATGGTAGCATGACGGTCTCCAAAACCGTTCGTCAAGGTTCGAATCCTTGATCCTCTGCCACATTTATTTTAAATAAATGTCCCAGATGGGGGCGTGGCGAAATTGGTAGACGCACTGGATTTAGGTTCCAGCGCCGCAAGGTGTAAGAGTTCGAGTCTCTTCGCCCCCACCATTGAAAAAAGCAAGACGATGATCTTGCTTTTTTTATGATTAAATCCAAAGGGTTTAATTGCCCATATAGAGGATTGGTGTAATGGTAGCATGACGGTCTCCAAAACCGTTCGTCAAGGTTCGAATCCTTGATCCTCTGCCAAGATTCAAAAAAGCTCCTGTTGAGGGAGCTTTTTTTATGTCTAACTGATTTTTATAAATAAATTGTGATTTAAAACCAATATCTTATAAAAGTAAGATTTAAGAAAATAAGATTTATTTTACATACAGACAAATCTGTATAAAAAATGCTTCCACTTTGTTAAGGTTTTGTTAAAATAAAATTAAGTTGATATTAATCACGGTTTAATTTTATATGTTGAACTATAACAAATTTAATAAAAGTGTCTTATTCATCTGCTTATCACTAACGGGGGGCCTAAGTTTTGCTGCGGACTCGGATGATGCTATTCGTCAGAGAATTCAGGCTGACCAAACTATTCGACAACAGCAACGTGATAGTGCTTTAGAAAAACAAATACAACCAGATGTAAACGTCAATCTAGGGCAAGAACAAAATAAGATTTCAGCTCAGCAATTACAATATTTACGTTCTAACAGTGAAACCCCTTGTTTTGAAATTAAGAAAATACTTTTAGAAGGTGAAGAAGCCCATCAATTCATATCAGATTTTAATGTTATTACGACTGGCAAGAACAATATTATTGGAAGATGTTTAGGGGTAAATGGACTAAACCAAGCCCTTGATCTTGTACAAAATAAAATTATAGCAAATGGTTATGTAACCACACGAGTTTTACTTCCTCAACAAAATATTGCATCTGGTACGGTGCGTGTTCGTGTTATTTCCGGACGAGTGGATCAGATTAAGTTTGCTGAGGGTACTTCTAAACGTGCACATTTATGGAATGCTTTACCGATGAAGTCGGGTGAGCTGTTAAATATTCGTGATATGGAGCAAGGTTTAGAAAACTTTAAACGAGTACCTACGGTTGAGGCTGATTTTAAGATCCAACCAGCAGAACAAAAAAAAGAACCGGGCTATAGTGATGTGGTTTTAGCTTGGCAACAGGCTAAACCTTATCGCTTACACCTCGGAATTGATGATTCAGGGAGTGAGGCGACCGGAAAATATCAAGGCACAGCAACTTTATCGCTTGATCATGTGCTGACCTTAAATGATCTATTTTATATCAGCTATAACCATGATTTAGGAGGTGGAAACTCTGGTAAACATGGTACTGATGGTTTTTATGCAAGCTATACCATTCCATTTGATTACTGGTTATTTTCAACTAGTTATAGTCGCTCTAATTACCTGCAAACAGTTGCTGGAAGTAGTGAAACTTATCAATATAGCGGTAAAAGCGAACTCATTAATGCAGATTTATCTCGAGTGATTTATCGAGATGCACACCGTAAAACAGCTTTAGGTTTTGGTGGGTGGTACCGTGAATCACAAAACTATATTAATGATGTAGAAATTGAAGTACAGCGCCGTAAAACTGCAGGTTGGAAAGCCACTCTTGATCATGTTGAATATTTTTCTAATGCCACTTTAAACGGCAATGTGACTTACAAGCGTGGTACAGGCTGGTTGAATGCAATGAGAGCACCAGAAGAAGACTTTGGGGAAGCTTATACGCATGTCGGGATTCTACAAGCGAATGCCAGTTTACAAGTGCCTTTTAAAGTGGGTCAGCAAAATCTGCAATATCTAGCTGAATGGCGTACTCAACACAGCAATCAACCTTTAACGCCTCAAGACAGATTTTCAATTGGAAACCGTTATACCGTAAGAGGTTTTGATGGTGAGCAAACTTTATTGGCCGATAACGGTTTCTTAGTTCGCAATGAACTAAGTGGCTCAATTATGAATAGGCCACACTCTTGGTATGCAGGTATTGATTACGGAGAGGTTGGTGGAAAAACTGCACATTATCCGAATCCTTTACCAGGCACGAGTTTATTAGGTGCAGTTATTGGGTTACGTGGACAAATTGCTCCCTTGCGTTTGAATTATGACGCTTTTGTGGGTGCGCCTTTGAAAAAGCCAGATCACTTCGAAACAGATGATTACACGACTGGATTTAGCGTGAATTGGACCTATTAATTCAAGTTTAAAGGTCCAGAACTTAATCAACTTTATTAAAAAAAGATTTAGTGAGATTTTAGAATGAATAAGAACCGTTATCGTATTATTTTCAGCCATGCTCGCGGTATGTTTATTGCTGTTGCTGAAATTGTAAAAAGTAAAACCAAGCAAGCAGGGCAAAGTCAGGGACAAGTGGGAACAGATTCGACTATAGATTCGGTTCTACCTATTCATTATAAAAAACTAAATCTACTTAATTTTGCTGTAATTGGTTGTTTGGGAGCATTGGTGATTAGCTTGCCAATGAGCAGTGTTGCTGAAACTCAGATTATTGCTGATAAAGGTGCGCCTACATCGCAGCAACCAACTATTTTAAATAGCGCAAATGGCACGACTCAGGTCAATATTCAAACACCGAGCGCAGGTGGTGTGTCACGTAATACCTATACTCAGTTTGATGTGGGGCAAGAAGGCGCCATTTTAAATAACTCACGTAATAACACCCAAACCCAATTAGGGGGCTGGGTACAAGGTAACCCATGGCTCGCAAAAGGCGAAGCCAAAGTTATTTTGAATGAAGTGAATAGTAATAATCCAAGTCAACTCAAAGGCTATATTGAAGTTGCCGGAAAACAAGCACAAGTTGTTATTGCGAATCCATCTGGTTTGATCTGTGATGGCTGTGGTGTGATTAACGCAGACCGTTTTACTTTAACCACGGGTCAAGCGGTAATGAACCAAGGTTATCTTGAATCATTCCGCGTCCGCGAGGGACAGGTCACGATTGAAGGTAAAGGTTTAAATGGAAGTTTAACTCCCTATACAGATATTTATGCGCGTGCTTTAAAAGTTAATGCTGGCCTATATGCAAATGAACTCAATACTGTACTTGGACAAAATGATATTCAAGTCAAAGACCAAGTAGCTCCTCAAATCACGGCAACAACAGGACCCACAACCACACCTCCGCCAAACTTTGCTTTAGATGTAGGCCAATTGGGTGGCATGTATGCTGGAAAAATCTTTTTGGTGGGAACAGAGCAAGGGTTAGGTGTACGTAACGCAGGTACGATAAATAGTACTCAAAGTACGCTTATGCTGAACGCAAATGGTGATTTGGTCAATAATGGTAACTTGATCGCGAATAAAGATCAGGTACAGCTGAAAGCTCAAAATACTAAAAATACCGGTAATGTGAGTAGCGCAACTTCACAAATTTCTATTGAAAGTCAAAGTCTAGATAACTCTGGTTTAATCAGTAGTGCTGATGAGTTACGTCTTAATCAACAAAATAGTTTAAGTAATAGTGGCACATTGAATGCTGCTCGCCTTGTTATTGATGCGGGTAGTCTAAAAAATAGTGGTTCTATCGAACAAACAGGTTTGCAAGGACTTGATTTAAAGTCAGGTTCAATGACAAACCTTGGTGGTAAAATCGGAATTGCCAAAAATACCACAGGTGGCGGTAGTGGCGGGGCGACAGGGGGGAGTGTTCCGACAGTTCCAACTGATCCCTCCAAAGATGGCGGAAGTTTAGAAGTTGCTACTCCAATAGATACGACCCCAAAAACTTATGATCAAGGTTATATTCATGTTAAGGAACAACTAAATAATGACCAAGGGGCGATCATTGCCAATGGTGGTGTAGATTTAGACAGCCAAAATGGTCTAGATAACCAAGGCGGTCAACTTAATCTGGGTGCTATTCATATTAAAGGGAATAGCTTTAATAACAACCAAGGTGAGCTCACAGTTAAAAGTGCTGATATCCAAACCTCAAGTTTTAGTAACCAACAAGGATTACTGCAATCACTCACTTCTTTAGATGTAAATAGCCAGTCGATTGATAATCAGGGCGGTAAAATTAATGCCTTGAATAATATTAGTATGATCTCGAGCGGTAACATTCTAAATCAAGCGGGGCAGATCGCGAGTTCGTCTGAACTTTATTTACAGGGATTGGGCCTAAACAACAGTGGGGGTGATCTGGAGGCTGAACAATTATTAAAACTTAATCTTTCAGGTCATTTGAATAACCAGAAAGGAAAAATAGTCACTAATAATAACCTGGATAGTTCGCTTTTTGGTTTAGATAACGACCAAGGTGAAATTTCTGCAAAAAATATTACGATTCAAAACAAAGATCAGGCTGTAAATAATGGTTCAGGAACGATTTATGCTGATCAAAGTTTAAAAATTCAAACTGGATCTTTAAATAATGCAGTCAACGGTACGTTATCTAGTCATGAAAATCTGCAAATTGATAGTCAACAACTCACCAATCAGGGCTATATTCGTGCTGATCAACAATTAAAAATTAATAATACAGGTGTTATGACACAGCAAGGAGGTGTTCTTTCAGCCTACGGTAATATTGATTTAACGAGTCAGCGTCTTGTTAGTGATGAAAAAAGTGTTATTGCGGTCGGTATCAATGCTCAAGGTGAGCAAGATCAAAATGCTCAAGCAGATTTAAATATTAAAACAGAGCAGGCACTTGAGCATCACGGAAAACTACTGGCAAGCCATAATATTGATTTAGATGGGGCAAATGTAGATTTATCGCAAGGAACGGCAGCAGCTCAAAATATAAATATTACAGCTCGTGATGGAGATATAAATAATCAGTCTGGTATGTTGCAGGCTGACACTATCCAATTAAATGCAATACAAAGCCAGCAAAGTCTGATTAACCAGGGTGGTCAAATTCTTGCGAAAAAATTGAATTTGAACATTGGGAAAGATATTAATAACCAACAAGGTTTGATTCAGCACACTGCATCAGATGACCTGAATTTAACTATTCAGGGAGTCATTAATAACCAGCAAGGCCGTATTCTCACAAATGCAAATCAGTTAAATATTCAAGCACAGGGACTCAATAGTGACTCTGGTGTGATCCTGCATTCGGGCCAAGCTGGCTTAAATATGGATATACAAAATATCCATGCGCAAAAGGCTGAATTGAGAACTAATGGCGCACTTAAACTTACGACCGATCAAGCACTATTAGACCAATCAAAAGTGTCTGCTACTCAAGCCAATATTCAAGCCAACCAATTTACTGACCGTAATGGTGAAATGTTGTTTAGTGCGGTAAATGGTCAAAGTTCAATTCGTGTAAATGGTGACTACCAACATCAAGGAAGTGTATTACAAAGTAACCATAGCTTAGACATTCAAACAGGTTCGCTTAGTAACCAAAATGGGAATATCTTAGTCACCCAAAATGGTTCATCTTCACAACCAGTACAGTTAAATATTGTCAGCCAAAACGATATTCAAAATGATTTGGGTAACATTGTGAGTGAAGGCCAACTTTCATTGAAAACTGGAAAAGGAATAAGCAACCAACAAGGAAATATAATTAGTTCTAATACGCTTGAGCTTACAACAGATCAGTTAATTAATAACCAGTCTGGGCAGATACAAGCGAAGGATATTAAGCTCTCTGCATCAAACTTAGACAATAGTTCAGGAGTAATTGCTGCTAAAACTGGTGATGTATCACTCAATATTAATAATCAGTTGATTAATGGTCGTGTTGAGCAGGGTAAATCGGCTGGTATTATTCAGGCAGCACAAAATATAGATGTTCAGACTGGGTTATTAGACAATAGTGGTCTGATTTATGCGGGTCAAAATCAACAACTCAAAGTTGCTCAAAATCTTAAAAATGCTGGACAGTTAGCTGCTCAAAATAACTTAAATATACAAACGGCGACACTGTCCCAGACTTCTGCAGGGAGCATTATTGCTGGTTTAACATCAGATGGTTCATTAGCAAATCAGGGTAATCTTAACATTGATGCTACAGGTGCTATAAGTGCGCAGGGGCAACTGATCGCGGGCGGTGATTTAAATAGTCAGGCAGCGAGTCATGTCTTAAACCAAAGCCTTGTTCAAGCAAAAAATATTTCGCTCAACAGTAAATCTGGTCAATTGAGCGCTCAACAAAGTTCTATACAGGCCGCACAGCAACTCAATTTAACCACTCCAGATACGCTAGATACTCAACAAGCCAATTTAAAGGCGAATAAAGTTCAAATTAATGCAAAAGACTTAAATAACCAGTCAGGACATATCCAGCAAACAGGTTTAGATGATACTCAAATTTTGTTGACAGGTGATTTAAGCAATCAAAACGGACAAATTGACAGTCTAGGCCAAAAACTACAAATAAATGCTAATAATTTAAATAACCAGAATGGTCTCATCCAATCTGGTACAGCAGACAGCCAACTTATACTCGCTATAGCTAATACGCTCAATAATAATCAGGGCAATATCAAAACTGCTGGTAGTTTGCAAACGAATAGTTCTGAGTTAAACAATGATGCTGGAACGCTACTTAGCTTCAATGGCTTTAACATCAATACACAGCAGCTTAGCAATCAAGCGGGTCAAATTGTTGAGGCTGGAACACAAGACAATATTGTTAACCAATTAATTGTTAAAAACCTTCTAAACAATAGTAATGGCAAGATTCAGACAAATCATAATCTTGAAATTCAGGCTGGTGTGTTAAAAAACAATACGGGCAGTATTGTGACCGCAGGCACAGCAGGTCTTAACCTCAACACAGCATCACGACTCGATAACCAGTCTGGAAATATTCGTTCTAGTGGTGATCTCAATGTAAATGCACAAGACATTTTAAATGATCAGGGACAAATTCTTGCTGCAAAAAATGCTCAGCTTAATAGCCAAAACACCTTAAGTAACCAAGCGGGATTAATTGCAGCACAGCAACAATTAATGATTCAAAGTGCTGCCTTGAATAACCAAGCGGGTCAAATTGGGTCGGTAGATGCGGGCGTAAATATCCAGACGACTCAGCAAGCACTCAATAATCAGAGTGGTAAGATTCAGGCGAATCAAGCGATTAACCTCGATGTACAGGGGCTTGATAATAGCCTACAAGGTTTGATTAGTAGTACTAAAGGTGATCAAAGCAAAATTCAGATTGATACTCACCAGCAGAACCTGAATAACCAAAATGGGCAGATTAATAGCGGTAATACATTACAGATTAGTACCAATGGTCTGAACAATCAGCAAGGTTTAATCACTGCACAGGGTGATCTTGGTATAAACGCCGTGCAACTGATTGATAACAGACAAACCTATCTAAATGCTACCTTGCCAGAGTTGGCCCAAGGTATTCAATCTTTAGGACAAGTCGTTTTACAAACATCAGAATTAAATAATGAACAAGGTCAGGTCATTGCTGGCAATGGATTAACCATTCAAGCGCCTAAGGTGAATAACAGTAATGCGGGCTTGTTAGCCAGTGGACGAGACTTACTGATCGATAGTGTTGGACAAGCAGGTACGATTAATAATCAGAAAGGCAAAATCAGTGCTAATCAGAACATTAGTCTAAATACAGGCCTGATGAGCGGAAGCCAACTCGATAATAGTCAGCAGGGCCTCATTAGTGCAGCAAAGCAAGTCAAAATTATTAGTCAAAATATTGATAATTCAAACAATGACCAGAACCAAGGTATTCAGGCAGGGCAAATAGAAATAGCTGCTAGTACTTTAAATAATAGTGCTGGACGAATCTCTGCTGAGCAGCAACTTAATTTAAATATTTTAGATAATTTAAATAACACCAAAGGCTTAATTAGTAGTCTTGATCAATTAACAATACAAGGTCAGCAAGATAATAACCGTCTAATCGTAAACAATCAGCAAGGGACTATTATTGCAGGTGAAGAAGGCTCATCAACTGCAGGTTTAAATATTCTGGCCAAAGGTTTAACAGGCGACGGTAAGGTCTTAAGTCAGGGACAGTTAAATCTTCAGCTCAATGATGATTATGTACAAGATGCTCAAGGTCAGTTGCAGGCACAGGGAAATTTAAACCTTAGCTCTAAGGGAAAAGTTACCAATCATGGTGCAATCAAAAGCAACGGACAGTTATCTATTTCAGCAAATACAATTGAAAATGCTGTAGATGGCAGTTTGGAAAGCCAGCAAACTCAACTTGAATCTGTAGGCGTGCTCAATAATTATGGACTCATTAATGGTTCAAATACATATGTTAAGGCAGGCCAACTCAATAATATTGCCGGACGTATTTATGGTGACCATATTGCAATTCAGGCGAATACTTTAAATAACCAAAGCCTCAAGGGTTTAGCGCCAGTCATTGCCTCAAGAGGTGATCTGGATCTGGGCGTACAGGTTTTAAATAATCTGGAAAATAATCTAAATCATCAAAGTGGTTCGCAAATTATTGCCATGGGAGACTTGCGTATAGGAGGTTCGCTTGACTCACAGTGGCATGCTCAAGGAACTGCTCAGCAAGTCAATAACCGAAGTTCTGTAATTAATGCCAATGGCAATATCGACTTGAATGCTGATATTGTTAATAACCAGAATGTCTTTTTTACAACCAAACAACAGCAGACCACAGAGCAACTGGATTACTGGAATATGTATATTTCAGATTCGCGTGCCGGATGGTATAACCCTGGTCCTCAGTCCTTAATTACTCAGGAAATCTATAGCCAGAATCCAGATTTATTTACTAAATTAAAGCCTGCACAACAACTTGTGACTTCCTATGACAACGCAACGATGCAGGATTATTTAAGTCGTCCTGATGGTTATTTCTTCATTGTAAATAACTATGACGATAGCTCAGCCGGCAACATGTTTAAAGGCTATGTCGTTTATAACGGACAGCTCTACAGTACTGACCATTATGAAAATGTGAAAAGTACCCAAACTACGACAACGACTGTAGCTGATGAGTCAGCACCTGCTGTGATCAGTGCAGGGGGTAATTTAAGTTTCACAGGCACAATTAATAATGACAAAAGCCAAATTATGGTGGGTCAAAAGCTGATCGGAGATGCAAACGCAATTCACAATGTCGATGCCAAAGGTCCTAAAATTACGCATGAAGAAGGAACGGTAACACCAAGTTATGGCAGTTATGGTGGCAAGGGGCACGATAGAGTCTGGGCTTCTGCTGAACAGGCTTATAACCCAGCAGATGTTACCAAAGGGGTGGATTTATTTATCTATGAAAATCCAACCAGTGCGACGCCTGTTAAAGTGCAAGACCAAACCCAGCAAGTCAATAAAGACAAACTGACTGAACAGGCGCTTAGTCAAAATCATGACTCCAATATTGTTGGTCAGCAAAATACACAGGTTAATCAAACAGAAACTGTTCAACAAACTGCAGCTCAATCTGATCGTATTCAATCAAATGAAATTAAAACAGGTCAGGCACAGCTTGAAGGCGTAGTCGGGGCAAACACTACCGATCATAAAGCCATGAGTAGTAGCGCAGTCGATCAAATTCAAAACACTGATACTAAGGCTGCCTCTGTTCAGGGGCAAACAACACAGATTGATGGTAGTGGTTTCGAGATTCGCACCAACAACGCTAACGTTAAAGTCCCAAATAATGCGTTGTATAGTAAAAATCCGGACAGCCGTGCTAACTACCTTGTTGAGACAGATCCAGCGTTTAGTAACTATCGCAACTGGTTATCTTCAGATTATATGTTGAATGGATTGGGACTTGACCCAGCGCTTCAACAAAAAAGATTGGGTGATGGTTACTATGAACAACGTATGGTACAGGACCAAGTTGCTCAACTGACTGGCTACCGTTTCTTACAAGGATATGGTTCTGATGAGGAGCAATATAAAGCGCTCATGAATAATGGGCTGAGCTATGCAAAACAGTACAACTTACGTCCGGGTATTGCACTCACTCCAGAACAAATGGCGCAATTAAGCAGCGATATTGTTTGGTTGGTAGAAAAAGAAACTACCCTACCAGATGGTACAAAAACCAAAGCTTTAGTCCCGCAAGTTTATGTTAAAGCGCGTGTGGGGGATTTAAAAGGCGATGGAACTTTAATTAGTGCCGATAGTATTCAGCTCAATTTAAGTAAAGATTTGACCAACGCGGGAACAATTGCTGGACGACAAGTTGTTCAAATTAATAGCCAGAATTTAAACAATCTTGCTGGAAACATCCGTGGTGGTGTAGTTAACCTGGGTACTGAAAAAGATTTAAATAATATTGGTGGTATGATTCAGGCCGATCAAGCCATGAATTTGCAGGTAAAAGGTAACCTGAATATTCAGTCAACCACACAGAGCAGCCAAAATGCATTAGGTCAGAGCAACTATAGCTGGACAGGAATAGATCGTATTGCTGGTCTTTATGTCGGTTCAGCACAACAGCAAGCGTTGAGTGATCAGCCAACCTTAGTGATGAATGTTGGGGGCGACACTCGTATATTGGCTGCAAATATCCAGAATAATAGCGGTGGACGAAGTATTATTCGTACGGGCGGTGACCTTAAAGTCGGTAGCCTGAATACGGAAGTGACTAACAATGTGGTGGGTAGCTCAAAAGCTTATCATTTAGATACAAGACAAGTCGAAGTTGGCAGTCAGATTAAGAGCCAAGGTGATTTAAGCTTACAAGGCAATAATATTCAGATTCATGGTTCACAAATTAGTAGTTCAGAAGGCTTAACTGCGTTACAGGCGAAAGAACAGCTACAGATTGAAGAAGGCCGAAATAAACTTGATCAACAAGATCAGTCAAGCTTTAGTAAGAGAGGTAAACTGAGCAGCTCTACGACCAGTGACTTTAGCCATCGTAGTTCAGATGTTGCGGTCGGTAGCATTGTTGAAGGCAAAAAGGTGCTATTGGATGCAGGAAATATCAATGTCCGTGGCAGCAATGTTGTTTCTGATGAGTTGACGCAGATTCAAGCCAAAGACAATGCAAATATTGAGGGAGCTCAGAACCAATACAACAGTCAAACCAATAGTGTTGTTAAAAACTCTGGTGTTATGTCTACGGGGGGTATTGGTTTTAGTTTAGGTAAAAAACAAGAAACTACTTTAAAAACCGAGCAACAACTCACCAATAGTGCTTCTCAGGTGGGCAGCTTAAACGGTAATACCAATATTGTAGCGGGTAAGACCTACCAGCAAACGGGAAGTACCGTTTCATCACAGAAAGGTGATGTGAATATATTGGCAGAGCAGGTCAATATTGAAGCTGCTAAAGAACAAAGCACAAGTGATTATAAGCATGAGATGCAACAGAAAGGTTTAACACTTGCAGTAAATGTTCCCGTAGTCTCGGCTGTACAAAGTGTAGCGGAGTCTGCTAAGCAGGTTGGTCAAAGCAAGAATGATCGTGTGAACGCAATGGCAGCAGCCAATGCTGGCTTTGATGCTTATAAGGCTGGACAGGCTTTAAGTTCATTACAAGGTGCATTATCAAATGCAGGTTCACTCAATGGTGGTGTAGAAGTTGGTGTTAGTCTGACTTATGGTGAACAGAAAAATACTGAAACAAGCCATTCACAAAGTACCACTGCGAGTCAAAGTCAGGTCAATGCTGGCGGACGTACATCTATTGTGGCTACAGGCGCAGGAGATCAATCGAATATTAATATTGTTGGTTCAGACGTATTGGGACAACAAGGTACACGCTTGGCTGCCGACAACAATGTCAATATTAAAGCAGCAGAACAAAACCATATTGAAGAAAGTAAAAATGAAAGTGCAGGCTGGAATGCCGGAGTTACTGTAAGTAACCAAACCGGTTTTGGTGTAACGGCTGGCGGTAACTTGGGTAAAGGTAAGAGTAATGGTACCGACACAAGTTATGTGAATAGCCATGTGGGTTCTAAAGATAGCCTAACCACGATAACAAGCGGAAAAACGACGAATATTATTGGCGGACAAGTACAAGGTAAAGGTGTACAGATTGAAGCCGATAACTTAAATGTTGAAAGCTTACAGGACAAAGTGACATATAAGAGCAAACAACAGAGTATGTCAGCACAAGTGAGTGTAGGTTTTAGTGGGGGTAGTGTATCTGGAAGCTTTAGCAACTCTAATGTAGATGCCAATTATGCATCTGTAAATGAGCAGACAGGTGTATTTGCAGGCGACGACGGTTACCAGATTAAGGTGAATAAAAACACTGACTTGAAAGGTGCAATTATTACCTCGACTCAGACTGCGGAAAACCTGAAGAAAAATAGCCTAGATACAGGAACTTTAACGTCTTCTAACATTCAAAACGTGACTGAATATGATGCTAAGGGCATTTCTGTAGGTGGTGGTTTTAATGCCGGAAAAAGTGGTACGGCAGGTAACAAAGAACCTGACACGGTACTTTCGACACCAAACAAAATTGATCAACACGCTTCAACTACAGTAGGGGTAAGTAAATCTGTTGGGTTTGGTCTAGACGGCGATAAAGACAGTAGTGTGACCAAAAGCGGTATTAATACTCAAAACATTACAATTCGAGATGAACAAGGCCAGCAAGCGTTAACAGGTAAAACTGCCGGACAGATTAAATCTGAGATATTGACGTCTGTAACTACAGATACAGCACGTGAGAATAGTGGAGCACTGCAAAATAACTTTGATAAAGATAGAGTTCAAAGTGAAATTAATTTGCAGATGGACGTAACGAAGAACTTTGATGCGAACCGTCAGGAAGCAAAAGCTGAGATCAATAAGAAGATTGATGATGCGAAAAAAGAAAATCAATCTATTATAGACAAGCAAAAACAAGGTCTAGGCTTAAGTAAACAAGAGCAAGACCAATTGAATGCTTATAATGACAAAGTTGAAAATTATCAAAGACTAGGCGTATTACTAGACAGTATATCAACAGGTTTGTCAGCTCCAACAAGTTCAAGTCTAGGTATAGCAACTGCAACCTTAAGTCCAGCGGTAAGTTATAAGATCGGTCAATACTTCAAAGAACAAGCGAGTAATAATGCAAATGGTCAACTAACGAGTGGTCAAGAAGCTGCACATATTTTAGCTCATACCATCCTTGGCGCAGCAGTTGCCGCGGCTGGTGGTAATAATGCGTTGACTGCGGGACTTTCAGCAGGAGGAGCAGAGGCAGCGGCACCAATATTATCGAGTTTCTTGTATGGAAAAGCTGCCAAAGAACTCACAGCAGATCAGAAATCTACAATTAGTTCTATTGTAGGTTTAGCGGGTAGTGCAGTTGGGGCAACGACGGGTGATATTGGTTCTACAGTTCAGAATGGGCAGGTTGCGCAGAATGCTGTGGAGAATAATGAGTTTTCAATAGTTACAGATGCAAGTAACAAGCAAGCAGGGAAGTCTATTGCTAAAATGCGTGCGGAGTGTCAAGCAAATGGTATTAATCCAAACTCAGCGGCATGTGGACAATACCAAGATGCGAAACTAAGGAAAGAGGCATCTGGTACATTGGGAAATTTAAGTGATGGTGCAACTATAGTAGGTTTATATCCGACACCTGCATCACCTTATTTGCTCGGTGCTGGTACTTTATTAGGTACAGCAAGTACATTGTTAGATGACGAAAAATCTATATATCAAAAGGGAGCAGAAATTGGACTTTCTACAATAGCTGGAAGCGCTGCAAGTAAAGTTGTTAAAGGTGTAAAAACACCAGAGGGAGATAGGTTATATTCCGAAACAGTAGAAAAGATTTTTAGTGAAACATCGGGTAAAGTTGCAGAAAAAGTACCTGGAGGAGTTATAAGTTGTGAGAAAAATCCTAAACAAATTGGGTGTGGAAAATGATTAAAAATATATTGCTGAATTATATTATGGGAAAATATAGAAAGATAATCGTTATAATTTGTACATGTATTGGTATTTTAATTGTTGGGCATCTAATTGTTTTTAATAATTTTATATTTGGTGAGGAGTTTTTTGCCTTAGTTTTATCCTATTTTGCATTTATTGTTGCAATATATAATGGATCACCAGTTGGATTTCCTTCAGTAAATATAAATTCTAATGATTTTGATATTAGTATACGAGCCTTATTCATAATAATGACATTGTCAATATTCTTGTATATATCATATTCTATATTTTAAGGAGGTAACCTAGTAGAGGGTGGTAGAATAGCAGTTACAATCTGTGACTACGTTATAAAGTTTATTGCTTAAATATTTTACTAGTGCTTTTTAGATAAATGTCATTGGTTCACAATTTAGACATGTACTTATGCAAATTCTTAGGAATGAGAGTTTGCATTCCTTTTTTGATTTTTAGCTAAAAGATAAGTGATCAGGCCTAGATAAATTATGTATCAATTTAAATAGAGAGTTATTTTAAATATATATTTATAGAATTCTAAAATCTTAATCAGAAAAATATTATAGTGACGTAAATAATGAGTAGAATGATATTTGTTGGTTTTGATCATAGCAAATCTGAGGGAGGAAAAAGTCTTTCTGAATCTATTGCTAGTACATATTGGGATGCATTTGGTGATTTATTGGATGAAGTTTTTTTGCCAAGCTATCCACAATTACATGAAAGCATAAAATCGGAAGAGGGTAAGTATTTAAAATTCTATACTTTTGAAGAATTGGACAGAGTTCACTTTAATTTATCTATTAAATTGATTAGACAATATGTTAAGCATATGAAAATAGAGGATTGGGGTAAAAGAGATTATATAACAGATATGGCTAAATGGCAGAATATGGCTCTTCAAGTATGGGAAGATATTGTAGAGCCCTATGTTGTACGAGATAGTCGATATGATACTAGACTAGCAAGTATTGATTAATGGTAAATACAAAGAGTATTTAAGATTATACGTGAGAGCATCATTGGTTAGTGTGGGTCCATCTGGTGGTGTAATTAGAAAATTGTTAAGATATTTCTAGTAATTGGTTTAATAATATGATTTCTTTTTCGGTTCCATGTAAGGTTAATAAACCGCCCATTGAAGTTTTAGAGAAAATTTCTAATTTTATATCTGATAATAAAATAAGTGGATTAACTCTAAATATTGAAGATGACTTATTGTTTGTTGACTCTTTGAAAGCTAGAGTTTGGATTGATGTTTTAAATGTTGAAACAACAAAACAGGATTTAAGTTGTTTTAATAGTTTGAATTTTGAAATTAGTAAAGATTCTGGAGAAGTTTTGTTTAAATATTTATATGATATAAGCGCAAAAAGAAGAGATTCTGAAACATTAAGTATCATGGTGAAGCTGGCTTATATTTTATCAAAAATAGAGGGAAGTTTTATTTATAATGATAATGGGCTATTGGATGGAAAGGAAGTATATTTATCAAATGAATTTGAAAAATTTATTTAATATAGTAAAGATCGGGATAATTTAGCTGATTAGGAATTTATGGACTATTAATGATAAAATTATTTAGGAAAATAAGTGCAGAAATTTTCGATTTTATTTTATAAAAGAGTTATTGTGAATTAATGGTTCTTTTATATTTTTTAAGGTTTTGATTTTATTATTAAAATGGAAAAATAGGGTTATTTTTATCTTTCCGATGAAGATAAAGTAATGAGAAGTAATTATGAATAATTTAAAAACATTATTATTGTATAGAGAAATTTTTGATAGCAATCGTCCTTTAGATAAACCTACTATTGAGGATAATAAATACTTTCTTTCAGAAAATAATGCTGATGAAATTGTAAAATATTTTGAGTCTGGATTAGTTTTATTAGAATTTGTAAGTCCAATAGAAGATCCTTATAATCACCAAGATATTTTACCAAATATCATTTATTCTGATGGTGTATATGTTTGGGATGCAATTATAATTAATTGGGTTAGAAAATATAGAGTTAGATTACCTGCTGAATTTATTGATTATTTTAAAGGTTTGAGTAATATTGTTGTTGATAAAAAAAGTTAGATCAGGGAAAGTTATTGGATTTATATAAAACATCTGAATTGATATTTTGTGATTTTGATAAAAATATTGTATAAAGGCAAATTATTCTTAGCGGACGCACATTAAACAATTGTGGTAGCAATGAGGGTTTCCAGTCAGAATTATTTTGGAGAAATTTTTATAATGTATATTAGGTTGACTTTTAATGTGTCTGGAGACTTTTTGGATGCTATTCAAGCTTTAAAAAATATTTCTAGTGATAAGATTTATTTTGCTTTTGATGAAGAATACCCCAATTATATTCAGTTTAACTCTAATAAAGATTTTTCTAATGAATATTATGATGAAGAATATGATTCTATATTTTATGAGTTCATTTCTAAAAATATTGAAAATTTTATAAAAATGGAGCTGATGGTTTTATTTTATTTATGGAGGTATATATTTCAGAAGATGAGCAATGTAATTTTGAGGTTTTAAATGCTGAATTCTTATCTTTAATCGGGAAATATAAAATTTCTATACCATTGAGTGTTTATAAAGTCACGGACTAAATGAGAGCGACGGAGGAAGCCGAGTTTTCCTGTATTGATACATAAGCATTTGACTTGTACAATTTAAAAGTTTGAGATAGTAGGTAAGATCTATAAAAATTTGTGTTTTATGGGAGGTTAAATGGTTGATGAATTAAAGAATATTATCAAAAATTTAAAAAAATATACTAATGAGGAAAGATGCTTTTGGTTGTTGAATAACTATCCTTTAAATAGTGAGGATTATTATTTGGCATTCCAATTAATCCCTCATTTTTCATGGGGAAAAAAGGAAAGAAAATATTAATGAATTATTATTTACATAAGTTACCATTTTCATCAGAAAGGCCATATTTAGTATTTTTGAAGATTTCACCGTTGTCAGAGTTTATGAAAATTTTGGAAGAAATTGTAACTGATAAAAATAATGAAGATTTAACTCTATTGAGTTATCATCTGAATAGAATATTTCAATATGAAATAAAGAAAGATGTATATAATAAACATAAGGTTGATATAGAAAGGCTTTTAAATAAATTGAAGTAGAAATTCTACTATCACTAATTAATTTTCATCCCTTCCCAGAAAGCACCAATTTCAAATCAATAGCTATGGATAAAACATGAATTCAATAAATCGCAGTAGTAAGTTCTTTCTTGCAGTTTTTCTGATGATGAGTCTTTCAAATACATATGCAGCAAAGACACAGGTTGAAGAGGTTGATGCAATGGAAGCTGCTGGAGCAGAAGTGGCTGAAGCGGGTAGAGCGGATGTTAGTGGAATGAACGGTCAATGTCGTGCTGATGAAGCTTGTGATGCGGTAACTTCTGTAGCTCCCGTTTCTGATGATGAAAGGTACGGTGGTATTGAACAGGAATATGTTGTAAAAGGCTGTAAAGTAACGGTCTACAAGGATGGGCCAGTGAAAATGGTCGATGTAAAGACAGATCAACCATGTGATGCTCCACTTCCTAAAGGTCACAAATTCTCTAAAAAGAACCATTAATTATTTTGTGTAGCATCTTTAAATGGGTGCTATTAAAATGAATTTACCAAGCCTCAAGCCAACTGAGAGTAAAAAGCTTATTTTTCTCATCTATTCTGATTAGGTACTATAAGAATTAGCCCAATCTTTCTTATTGCCGAACTCAATTATTTAAAAAAATCTATAAAAATAACAACATCTGTTTTTTACCCGTAGATTTTGTAGTACATCTTAAAACCCACTGATTTATCAAATACTTTGTCTGTTTTATTTTAAAACTGTTGTCACTTTTTGTGCTTGACGATAAATAGAGTGACTATTATCCTTTGCGTGCTGGCCTACATTGCCAGTCGGTTTTAGCAGACCGCATCAAACGTACATTAAAAGTTTCATACTTTTAGTGTTGAGCCCTCGTGCCCCCTCTGCGGCGGAACGGGAGGGGGACACCTTCGGGTGTGCTGGCCACGTTTGACCAGTCTGCTAACCCCTTTTCGTTCTGCCACCATAATTTTAATGTCTGGCAGAACTCCCAATAAAAAGGAGTCGGCTTTGCACATCCATTATTTCTTGGCAGCTTTTGCCAAAAGCTATAACAACACAACTTAGTTTGTTAACAAGTTTGATCGCCATTAGGTTTATCAAGCTTTAAATCATCACGACCAAAAACTTAGCAACTATAAAACTCAAGACGTGCCAAGCACAGTCTTTATGGGTTTTGCTTTGCCTTTTTTTCTCCTAAAAAGGGCACAGACTTTTTTTAACTCATTTATATACAACAAAAATTTATTTTATAACGGTAAAACTATGCCAAATTTAATTCTCCCAACACGTGCTTTAGAAGTTGTAAAAAAAGGAATAAATCTGTTTCACCACGGTGGGTTTCACACTGTGGGCGTCGACAAAATTGTGAAAGAAACTGAAGTGAACAAAATGACGTTTTATAATTATTTTCACTCAAAAGAGCGCTTCATTGATATTTGTCTAGTCGTACAAAAAGAACGGCTCCAAGACCAAGTGGTTGCACTGGTGGAGTATGAGCATGATACAAATGCCATAGATAAACTCAAGAAACTGCATGTTCTACATACCGACTTAGAGGGACCATATTACTTATTATTTAAGGCTATTTTTGAAACTAAAAATAGCTATCCAAATGCTTACCAAACCGCAGTAAGGTACAGAACATGGCTGACCAATGAAATTTATAGCGTACTTAGAACACTTAAGGCCGATGCATCATTTAATGAAGCGAAACTCTTTTTATATATGATTGAGGGTGCAATTATTCAGTATTTAGATAAGAACGATGCGTATGAAGGAAATAAGGCATTAGATTACTTTTTATTAAGGGTAGGGCTGGTTTAGATAAATATCCCAAAGTACATTGCAAGGTACTTTGGGATATACAGGTTTTAAATTTTACTTATAGTAAGTTTGGATTTGGGCAACAAGAAAGTCATAACTCGCTTTATTGTATAAAGCGAACTCTCCTTTTGTTTGATAGTTAGTGGTCCACATAGTTGCTGGTTCACCGTATGTCTCAGATGTGACATTACCTTTAACTTGCCATTCGGCATCATAAATTTTGCCATTCATTTCAACGGCTGGGTCTTTTCCGCCAGAATAAATTTGGTTTCCTGCACTGTCTACAGAGTAAGTCACATTGTAGCCAGCCACAGTATCAAATTTATATTTAGCCTTTGGATAAAGGGCTTGTTGCCACTCAGCTACAGTTTTGAACTTAGTGCTATTGTTGTCAGAGAAATAAAACTCTGTATTGTTATAAATAACAGACTTCGGTACATAAATAAAAGAACCGCTTGGGAAAGTCGCATTACTATTCAATAAGCTCGTAAAAGCCGTTTGATTATTTTTAAGTATTAGAGTTAATCGATCACTCATATATAAGTAGTCTATATTTTCTGGTCGACTGGTTAAAATATTTGATGGGAAAATATCAGATATTTTTTTACCCGAAACATCTATTTTTTCGTAGTCGTAACTAATGTTATATGAATTTAAACTACAAGTATCATTAAATTGAGCAGTCGTAATTTGTGAGCCTTGGGATGCAACGACATAACCTAAAGGCCAACCATTATTTTGCTTTTGGTATGTCTTTTTAGTGAAAAGACCGAAAGAGTTAAGGTCATAACTTTGGACGATATCTTCAGCCAAACTACTCTCAATTTCATCAGCAGTTATATTGTAAAGTGCTTTTGGATAAGCATATAACATTTGATCATTTCTTTTAATTTCATATGCATAAAGTTGTGGAATTGAAGTTGGAGGATTTCCTGAAGAAATTTCCTTAAATCTATAATTTAAAGAATATAGCGTTTCATCAAAAATTGTATTTGTTGAAAGTGTAGAGTTTAAGAGAATACCTCTATCACACTTTAGACTATTTACATTTTGACTAGATTGTCCTTGAGCTTGCGATGATACATTTTCAGTATTATTAGAGCTTGAACTGCCTCCACCGCACCCCGTTAACATAATAAATGAAATAGAAACTGCTAAAGTTGAAATTTTTTTCATGAATAAACCTTAAGTATTTATGTTTACTTTGCGGGGTGATTATATATTTTTTATTTATTAAAAACAGACTGTTAAATAATATTTGTTAAGTATTAAATATATTTAAATATACTCGATAGTCATTTTTATCTAAAAAGCCACAATGAAGCCTAAATTTTGTAAATTTCTATTATGAAGTTTTTTTAAATAAAAGGACTTGTTATTTATAAATAATCTATATTCTTATATCTATATATAAATATTTTTAACTACTGCTGATTCTTTTCTCAAGCATCTCCATAAAGGTTTTTAAAATATTATTGTGGTTCTTACCCTTATGCGTAATTAAACATATAGGGGTGCTGTAATGCATCTTCTCTTTTAAAACAGGTTGCATCACACCATCTTCAACCCATTTTTTTGCATAGTGGTCGGGCAAAAAACCTAAAAATTTTCCGGTTAAAATCAGAAAGGCAATCCCTTCACGGTCACTTGCTGTCGCTTTACAGTCTAAAAGCTGATGTAACTTTGCGGCTTCTGAGGTAATGGCATAATTAGGAAGAATAGCTTGCCATTTTTTTAATTCATTTAAATTAATGTTGCTACATTGGTTAAATAAAGGATGGTTTTTGCCACAGTATAAAAATGAACTTTCGCTATATAAGTCGAAATAGTCTAAACCAGATAAAGGTGTAACAAGGGGTATAACACCTGCATGCAATCGGTTATCGAGTACACGACACTCAATATCTGAAAGGGTGCTCATACTAATATTAATAATAACCTCGGCATGTTCCTCGGCAAGTTGTGTCAAGGTGTTGGTGATATAACCTCTTGGCATAGTCACAAGGTTGTTAATAATGCCGATATTAAACTCCCCCTTAAGGCGGTTATGCATTTGGTTGACTTTAGAGCGGAAGTCTTCAATCGCTGCTGTGAGCACTTCAATATATTCTAAAATTTCCCGCCCTTCATCGGTGAGGGCAAATCCAGCACGGCCACGTTGGCATAGCCGAATGCCTAAACGATTTTCTAAATCACTCATATGCAAACTAATTGCAGAGCGGCTAATACCTAAAATACTTTCGGCAGATGTAAAGCTGTGACAGTCGCAAACCGTTTTAAATATTTTGAGAAGTTTTATATCAAAATCAGTGACTTGATTTAATTTTTTAGGTTTCATTTAGTTTTGTTTTTTTAAATCTAAACTCAAGATAATTTGAATTTATCAAACTTATCTCGCTATGTACACTCAAACCATAATTTGAAAATAAACAGGAATGGTTATGTTTGATACGGATAAATTCAGCGACTCTGAGCATACTTTGGATGCGGTTCAAACTAATAATAATATGCACATAAACTATCAGGCACACTGGATGCCTTTTTCTGCAAATCGAAACTTTGCTAAAGATCCGCGCATGATTGTGGGTGCAAAAGGGTCGTACCTAATTGATGATTCTGGCCGTGAAATTTATGACTCACTTTCAGGCTTATGGACGTGTGGTGCAGGCCATACCTTACCTGAAATTCAACAAGCGGTAAGCGCCCAATTAGGTCAGCTCGACTACTCACCAGCTTTTCAGTTTGGTCATCCGCTTTCTTTTAAGCTGGCAGATAAAATTGTTCAGCATATGCCTGAAAAATTACAACACGTTTTCTTTACCAACTCAGGTTCAGAGTCGGCAGATACGTCTATCAAAATGGCGCGTGCTTATTGGCGCATTAAAGGTAAATCAAGCAAAACCAAATTGATTGGTCGTGCCCGTGGCTACCATGGCGTAAACGTTGCGGGAACAAGTCTAGGTGGGATTGGCGGCAACCGTAAAATGTTTGGTCAGCTTATGGATGTAGACCATTTACCACATACTTTACAGCCGAATTTAACTTTTACCAAAGGCTGTGCAGAAACAGGCGGGGTAGAACTTGCCAATGAAATGCTTAAATTAATTGAGCTACATGATGCTTCAAATATTGCAGCCGTCATTGTGGAGCCTATTTCCGGTTCAGCAGGTTGTATTGTACCGCCAACAGGCTATTTACAACGTTTAAGAGAGATCTGTGATCAGCATGACATCTTGTTAATTTTTGATGAGGTGATTACAGGTTTTGGGCGTTTAGGAACATGGACTGCGGCGGAATATTTCGGAGTTACGCCAGATATTTTGAACTTTGCTAAACAAGTCACCAATGGTGCCATTCCTTTAGGTGGTGTGGTGGCAAGCCATGAAATTTACTCTGCGTTTATGCAGCAAGACTTACCAGAACACGCCATTGAATTTACCCACGGCTATACCTATTCGGCACATCCGGTTGCTTGCGCTGCCGCTTTAGCTGCACTTGAAGTTTTAGAAAAGAAAAACTTGTTAGCTCAATCAGCGGCGTTGGCACCAAGTTTTGAAAAAATGCTGCATGGTTTAAAAGGCGCACCGCACATTTTAGATATTCGCAACTGTGGCTTGATTGGTGCGTTGCAGTTAGCTCCGCGTGATGGCGATGCCACCATTCGAGGCTTTGAACTCGGTATGAAACTCTGGAAAGAAGGTTTCTATGTCCGCTTTGGAGGTGACACGCTTCAGTTCGGTCCAATGTTCAACAGTACGGAAGCAGATATTGACCGCTTATTGAATGCCGTGGGCGATGCACTTTATCAAGTGAAATAAGCCTTATAGATATTTATGAGCATCGGGGTTGTCTCTAGGTGCTCTTTAAAAACCAAATGAAAAAGCAGTTTGATCTGAAAACTAATTGTAGTAAGGAGTAACAACAATGACAAATGGCCTAGAAGATTTTAGCTATGACGAAGTTTCAACTGAAAATAGTACGCATAGTGAACAAGCCAAAAAAGTGCTAGGGCATTTCATTCAAGGACGAATTGTATCTAAAACGGCAAGAAAACAGCCAGTTTACAATCCTGCGACGGGTGAAATTAGTAAAGAAGTCGAAATTGCAGATGCTCAAACGGTAAATGAAGCAGTTCAGGCGGCCGAGCAAGCATTTCCTGCATGGCGTGATACACCAGTTATTAAACGTGCACGTGTCATGTTCAAGTTCAAACAATTATTAGAGCAAAATGCCGAAAAGATTTGCGCTTTGATTGGGCAAGAGCACGGCAAAATTTCTCATGATGCTCAAGGCGAATTGCAACGCGGTATTGAAAACGTTGAATATGCTTGCGGCGCACCAGAGCTTTTAAAAGGGGAGTTTTCAAAAAATGTCGGTCCAGATATCGACTCATGGAGCGAGTTCCAACCGCTAGGGGTTGTCGCTGGTATTACACCGTTTAACTTTCCGGCCATGGTCGCTTTATGGATGTTCCCAATGGCACTAGTCTGCGGTAACTGTTTTATTTTAAAACCTTCTGAAAAAGCACCTTCTGTGGTTTTATACCTTGCTGAACTTTTAAAACAGGCTGGTTTACCTGACGGCGTGTTTAATGTGGTGAATGGTGACAAAGAAGCGGTAGATGCCTTATTGCATCATCCACGTATTCAGGCAGTCAGCTTTGTGGGTTCGACGCCAATTGCTGAATATATTTACCGTACAGCGACTTCAACAGGTAAACGTTGCCAAGCATTAGGCGGTGCAAAAAATCATGCCATCATTATGCCGGATGCCGATATTGATAACGTGGTGACTTCATTATTAGGCGCTGCTTTTGGCTCTTCGGGCGAACGTTGTATGGCACTGTCGGTTGCGGTTGCTATTGGCGATGAAGTTGCCGATGTCGTGATTGATAAGCTCACTCAAGAAATGAAAAAATTGAAGTTCGGTAACTATGCAGATGCAAGTAACGACTTTGGGCCGCTTATTACCCAAGCGCATAAAGACAAAGTGCAGGCTTATATTCAAAGTGCAGAACAGCAAGGCGCAAAAATTGTGGTCGATGGCCGTGATGCAAAACCTGCAGGCTATGAAAAAGGTTTCTTTGTTGGACCAACTTTAATTGATCAAGTCACACCGAATATGACCAGCTACCAGCAAGAAATTTTTGGTCCTGTGTTGCAAGTTATGCGTGTGAATAGCATGCAAGAAGCGATGCAGCTCATTAATGACCATGAATATGGCAACGGTACTTGTATCTATACCCGTGATGGGGAAGCAGCACGCTATTTTAGCAGCCACATTCAAGTGGGTATGGTCGGTATTAACGTGCCTTTACCAGTACCTGTGGCTTACCACAGCTTTGGTGGCTGGAAACGTTCACTGTTTGGTGATTTACATGCGTATGGTCCAGATGGCGTCCGTTTTTACACACGCCGTAAAACCATTACACAGCGCTGGCCTTCGGCTCAAGTCCGTGAAGCAAAACAGTTCTCAATGCCAACTTTAAATTAATGTCTGCAACAAAGGGAAAACATCAGGTTTTCCCTTTTTCATTAGCAAAGGATTTTTAAACATGTAATAGATTGTTTTATGGATATATTTTTAAGGAATGAAATATGAATAATGATAGAACAAAAAAATTAGGCGAAGGACTTTCAAATCGCCATATCACAATGATTAGTATTGGCGGTGTTATTGGTGCAGGTTTATTTGTCGGTTCATCTTCTGCAATTGCCAAAGCAGGCCCAGCGGTCATTCTTGCATATCTCACTACCAGTATTATGGTCTTTCTGGTCATGCGAATGTTGGGTGAAATGGCTGTTTTAGAGCCGGACACCGGTTCATTTTCTACATATGCCCGTAAAGCGATTGGCCCGTGGGCAGGCTTCACTATTGGCTGGTTATATTGGTGGTTTTGGGTGCTTGCTATTCCAGTAGAAGCGATTGCTGGCGCAGAAATTTTACATTCGTGGTTTCCGAGCGTTTCGGTTTCTATCTATGCATTTTGCTTTATTGTGTTCTTAAGCCTGGCCAACTTTTTTAGTACCAAAAGTTTTGGTGAGTTTGAGTTCTGGTTTTCTTTAGTCAAAGTAGTCGCCATTATTGGATTTATCATAATTGGTATTTTGGCAATTTCGGGTATTTGGCCTTTAGCAAAAAATGTTAGCGGTGTTGCCAATTTATATAACAACGCTGGCTTTATGCCGCATGGTATGGGAGGTATTTTATCTGCCATTTTAATTACGGCGTTTTCATTTTTTGGGGTAGAAATTGTCTCGATTGCCGCGGCAGAGTCATCCAACCCTAAACAGAAAATTAGACGTGCTACCAATTTGGTGCTGTACCGTATTATTCTTTTCTTTGTGGTTTCAATGTTTATTGCTGTTTCGCTTGTCGATTGGCGTTCACCAGACTTACAAAAGTACGGGACATTCCAATACGTTTTAATGAGCTTAAATGTACCGGGTACTAAACTTATTATTGATACGGTTGTGTTTATCGCCGTGGCAAGCTGTATGAATGCCGCAATTTATACGTCTTCTCGTATGTTATTCCGCTTAGGAACACGCAATGAAGCACCGCAGGCAGTCACTAAAGTGAATTATGCGGGGGTACCGGCAATTGCGGTGTTTTCCTCAACTTTTATTGGTTTAGTGTGCTGTGTCATTAACTATGTATTCCCTGGGAAAGTGTTTGCCTTATTGCTTTCAAGCACAGGTTCGATTGCTTTGCTGGTGTATTTGGTTATTGCGTTTTCACAGTTACGATTAAGACATAAGTTAGAAGCAGCTGGAGCAGAAATTCCCTTTAAAATGTGGTTGTTTCCATGGCTGACTTGGTTTGTGATTATCATTATTTTAAGTGTATTGGCTTATATGTTCTTCTCACCAGCCTATAGTTATGAAACGACTCTATCTTTAGGGGTAACGTTAGGTGTGGTGGTGTGCGGTTTATTTGTAACCCGAAAGCGTAAAGCAACCCGTTCGGTTGCAATAAATCAGAGTAATTTATAAAAATATTGAATTAAAATTTTTATGATAGAAATAAAAAGCTCCTTAATAAAAAGGAGCTTTTTACTTTTTTAATTCTCGTTATTTTATTTTAATTGTTGTTTATATTTTTAAATAAGATGCACAGTTATAAACTAACTGTGCAAAGAAATTTAAATGGCTTGCCAATTTTCTTTAACTTCTTGAGAGTTTTTATTTAAGATGACTTGATCATCTTTTACTTCACCAATCCAAGAAGTAGGGATAAGGTGATGTTGATCATTTTCGTCTTTAGTAAGTTTTAACTGATTTTCACCTTCAAGGTGATCAACAGTTCCTACTTTGGTACCACAAGAAGCAATAACGTCTGCATGTTTTTTAATATCATTAATATTTAAAGTACTCATTTTTGACCTCTTCTTTGGAAATAGAAAAATCGTAGAAACTAAATTACTGGATAAAATCGGAGAAATCTTTCTTTTTTAATAAACCTTACATGATTATTTTATATTTTCACTTAAGCGATATAGTTAAATAACAATGAAATAAAACGAAATATTCATTTAATAAAGTTATAGAAAATATCTTTTTATTACATTTTATATCTTTAATTAAACAGAATTATTTCGATATGTTTAAGTTAATACTTTTGAATAATTATTTGTAATGAATATTAAAATATCTATAAATATGAAAATCTTGAGTATGTTGAATGAATTCGAACATGCTGAAGCTGAAAACAAAAGTCAGCTACGCCAAGACTTGCTTCAAGAATTAGTAAGTTTAGCTAAAAATTTACCCTATCCAGCATCAGGTCAAACCTACCAAAGGTGGCAAATGTTCGCTCAAATTGCAGGGAGTGACTTAAGTCTAGCTAAATTATTTGAGTCACATTGTGATGCTTTAAGTATTTTAAAAGAACTGGGTTATCAAGCTGAAATAGATGAGCAAACGTGGGCGGTATGGACAGCAGAGGGTGGGCCTGCACCTCTACAAGTCGAGAACAATCATTGTAGCGGTATCAAAACTTGGTGCTCTGGCGCTGAGTTTATTCACAAGGCTTTAATGAGCTATAAGGACAAGCAAGGCCAAGCACAGCTTTGTATTGTTGAATTAAGTGATCCTTCGGTTCATGTTGACCTAAATCATTGGCAAGCCGTTGGTATGCAAGGCACTCAAACAGCCCAAGTACATTTTGACAATACTCCCGTTACGGTTATAGGTCAGCCAAATCGCTATTTAGAGCGTCCCGGATTTTGGCATGGTGCGGCTGGTGTTGCCGCTTGTTGGTATGGTGCAGCGGTACGTTTAGTTAGCTTCCTACATGAAAGTTGCAAACTCAGCCCAAACGCATTTAAAAAAATGTATTTAGGGGAATTAGCTCAACAGCTTTCTGTAACAAAACAGTATTTTCAATATACTGCCAAGCTTATTGATGAAGAACCTATGCTCAGTCATGAGCGAGAAATCCGTATATTGCGTGCTCAAACAGAACAATGCTGCCAGAGTGTTATTCAACTTGTTGGTAAAGCTTTAGGCGCGCGTCCTTATTGTGAAGAAGCTATATTTTCACAGCTCATTGCTGATTTGCCTGTCTTTATTCGTCAGAGCCATGCGGCTTTTGATTATGAGTCTATTGCAGAGCTCTGTTTGCCGGAGAAAAGCTTATGGGAACTTTAACTCATCCCTTAGTCGAAGATCGCGTAATTTCAGGTGAAGGAACACCGAAGTTTAAGTGGCTAGAGGCATTTAAAACGCATCCTTTAGATGGGCTGAATTTACAATTGTTTCGTTCGAAAAGAGTGGTGATTGTCGCTCCGCATCCTGATGACGAAGTGCTTGGCTGTGGTGGTTTAATGCAGCAGCTAGTCAAAGAAAATTGTCATCTTGTTATTGTGGCGGTCAGTAATGGCACGCAAAGCCATCCCCATTCAACAAAATACAGCCCAGACCAATTAAACGAATTACGTCCGCAAGAGACTTTTGCTGCTTTGAATAGTTTAGGTGTCTCAGATCATTCTGAACGAATTGCTTTAAACCTTACGGATGGTCAGATTCACTCACAGGCTCATCTATTAAATCAAGCGCTCAGCCAAATCGTTCAACCTGAAGATATTTTAATTTGTAGTTATGCATTTGATGGGCATCCAGATCATGAGGCCGTCGGGAAAACAGTGCAGGCCTTTGCAACAGTGCATCAATTAGTATGTGTGCATGTACTGATTTGGGCATGGCATTGGGCAGAGCCTTTAGACCCACGTATTGATTGGTCCAAAGCACAAGCTTATGCCTTAACTGAAAACCAATTAAATAAAAAAGTTCAAGCAGTTATGCAATTTAAAACACAAATTGAAGCCGATGAAAGTACAGGCAATTCCGCCGTTTTGTCTTCTAGTGCCATTAGCCGTCTTTTAATGCCTTATGAGGTATATCTGAGTGACTCATTCTCGTATGTATTTTGAGGAGTTGTATCGTAGTAATAATGATCCATGGGGCTATGATTATCACTGGTACGAAGCCCGTAAAAGACAAATCTGCCTTGCATTATTAACACGACCTCATTATGAAAAAGTTTTAGAAATTGGCTGTTCAAATGGGCATTTAAGCGTTTATCTAGCTCAGCGTGCTGCGCGTCTATTGTGTATAGATGTCTCTGAGCAGGCCGTTCAACTCGCATCCCAAATGTTAGAAGCATTTGAACATGTGACTGTTGAAAATAGAAAAATACCTGAAGATTTTTATGAACAAAAATTTGACCTAATTGTGATTAGCGAAGTGGCGTATTACCTCACATGTGATGAGTTAGATGAGTTTATTGAAAAATTAAAGCAGGCTTTAAACCCGGAAGGGGAAATTTTGTGTTGCCATTGGCGACATGATATTCAGGATTTTGAATTGAATGCCAAGCAAGTACACCAAAGCTTTCAACAATATTTTCCATTTCATCACTATTTAAGTCTAAACGATCCGGACTTTATGGTTGATGTTTGGACTGTTAATTCTTCGTCAATAGCTCAGCGGGAACAATTACGATGAAAATAGGTGTTGTGATTCCAGCGCATAATGAAGAACAGCATTTGCCAGCCTGTTTGCAGTCAATTCAAGATGCGATAGAAAAAGTACCGGATGAACAGGTTGAGGTTATGGTTGTGCTCGATAGCTGTACAGACCAGTCGCGCTCAATTGTACAAAGTTATGGAGTAAGCTGGATTGAATGTAATTATGCGTGTGTTGGAAAGGCCCGAGACTTAGGTATTCGTCAAGTTATTCAAAATGGAGCAACTTGGCTTGCCTGTACCGATGCCGATAGTATCGTCAGTCCAGACTGGTTGCGTTGCCAAATTTTGCATCAGCCTACAGATGCAATTTGCGGTATTGTGACTTTAGATGACTTGAGCCGATTATCTGTTATAAAACAAAAAAAGTATTTGTCACATTATCAAGACTGTATGGATCATCATCATATTCATGGTGCAAATTTAAGTTTTAGTGCTGCTGTTTATATGCAAGTTGGTGGTTTTGAACCAGTTCCCTGTCATGAAGATGTTTCCCTCATTAATAAATTGATAAGACAGTGTTGTAATATTACATGGAGCAATTTAGTTCGAGTAACCACCAGTAGTCGATTAGAAGGAAGGGCACCAGAAGGTTTATCTAAATTTTTAGAAAATCTTTAATTAATATTTTTTTCTTAAGTTTATTTTAATAATTAATATCTATTCTAGACTTATATCCTCTGTTACACGCTATTTTTTTGGTTCAGTAAGCTACATCTTTTTGCCACATCACCCGATGTGGTTTTTTTTATTTTAATGATTAAAAAAAGAGCCAGTCTAAAAGCTTCTCCAACAATAATATTGTACATCTGACATGATGACACAAAAAATCACAAAAGCTAAAACTCACAGTTTTAAGAAATTGTTTAGATAACTATGAATAAAAGAATAGGAGAAATTTTAATGAAAAAAATAGTGTTAACCACAATTACCAGTCTGGTTTTATTCGGTAGCAGTGCAACCTTTGCAAGAACTGATCCGGCTATACTCAAACAAGCCGCAAAAAATGTAGTCACTGTTTCAAAAGCAAAAACATTAGCTGATGAAACAGGTGTAACCCTCACAGGAACTATCGTAAAGCATATTGCTGGCGACCATTATGAGCTTAAAGATAAAACGGGTTCCATCGTGATTGATGTTGATGATGACTTAGCAAACGGTTGGCAATTAAAAGTGGGAGATAAAGTACGTATTGTAGGTGAAGTTGACACACATCGTATTAAGCCCACCGAAATTGAAGTTTTACAAATTGAACGTGTTAAATAATGTAGTTATAAACGTCATGGCCCGAACTAGTTTCGGGCTTTTTTATTAAAATTAGGAAAGGTTACGATTTTTTTATAATAATGAAATGTAAAGTATTTCTGTTAAAGGTGTGTTAAGTTGAAAATTCCATTAATAATGAAATTTTATATTTCACGGAAGTCTTATGAACGTTCGACTGTGTTATGCCAGCCAACGAAATGAAAATAATGAAGATTTGCTACAAGATTTGCGTGATATCCTAACAGAAGCTCGTGATTTCAATGATTTGAACGAGATTTGTGGAGTACTTTATTATGCCGATAATGCATTTTTTCAATGTTTAGAAGGCGAAAAAGAGGTAGTAGAAAGATTATTTGAGAAAATTCAAAAAGATCAAAGGCACCACAATGTTAAATGGTTATGCACATATTCCATTGAAGAAAACTCTTTTCAACGTTGGTCAATGAAATATGTGCAACGCAATACAAATATCGAGGCTTTCTTTCTCAAGATGGGAGAAAGTACTTTTAACCCAATTTTGCTTAATCAGCAAAATCTCAAATTTTTCTTAAATGAACTATTAATTGCAGAGCAAACTAAAGTTGATACGGTTAGGAAAGTTGGAATGGTTAATCGGGGAGTAAATCCATTCTAACTATTTGACGTTATACCGATATGGATGTGCTTGAGTTTAGGTACAATTTTAGTCATCACTAAATATACAATCAGTGAAACCGAAAGCATCCATATCACTTCTAAACTTTGACTAATCACGAACATTGCCCAGTAAAAAAAACTAAATAGAGCAATACATAGTCCACTACCTTTATAGTACCACGTAATAAATATTCCAAAGAGTGCCGAAGAAATTAAGAGATTAGTCGTCTCATTCATTCCTAGGTAATTAAAAAAAATAATCATTAAGCATAGAGCTAACATTGATAGTAAATATACAAATATATTTTTTGCGATAAACATTTTCTATACCCTATCTGAAGATTATAAAAAGGTATCTTTCCTCTGTTTCCAGAGGAAAGATAGTACATATTAATTTTTTGAGATTCTTTTTCTATTATTAAGATTTTTTATATTAATAAAGATGACTTTATCATTTTCTCCAGATCTCTTTATTAATATTCAGCTTTCTATTTAATAGTAAAGAGTGCTTATATGTACTGAAATTAATTATAGAAAAAACAAACATTTGTGTTGTAAGCTTTAGCTTACATGATTGTGAGATATTGCCTACAATTGTTCAAATAATATACATATTTTACAATGAATAATAAATTAAAATTATTATGTTTCAAATATTTGAGTGAACCCCCTGTTGAGTTGAGCTTTACACAAATAACAAAAAGTAACATCGACTTTAGGTAGATAATCTTAAAAGTCAAAAATATTATTTAAATAAATTGGATGTGTTTTAAGAAAAATTTAACGTTTGATAAAATTTTTTATTTTAAAAATGGTTTTGTGATAAATAAAATTTATGTTTTTATGACTAAATTAATATATTGGTTAACTATAAAGTGGCAATTTTTTATTATCTTTGTGTTTTATAAAATCGTACTTATAACGTGTGATAAGCAATTACATGCATATGGATTAATCAAATAAAAAGCTTTTGCATAGTTTGAATTTTAAGCAGCGTAGAACTGGCTACGCTGGCTTTCGTGTTTTTAAAAGTATTAGTCTGAACGGGTCGCTAACCAATTACTTATTTCAGGCCAAACAAAACTAGGAGCTTGGCTACCTGAAACCACCCCCATATGGCCGCCTGGTACGGTTTTGAATGTTTTATCTTTACTATCAATTAAGGTCATAAGGGGTTTAACGGCATCGGCGGTCACAATAATGTCTGTATCGCCACCCACGGCTAACACTGAACAATCAATATCTTTTAGATGAGCTGTAAGTTCGCCAAACTTAACGACACCTGTTGATAGCTCATTATCAATCCAGAACCGTAAAATAATGTCACGCATAACGCCGCCTGGATAAGCCAGCATATTGTCTATAAATGAACTAGAGGTGGCGTGGTCAACAATAAATTCTCGGTTATCAAGATTTTTTAAAAGCTGCCAATAGGTTTTTAAATTGCCAATTGGGTCCGTTAATTTAAAACCGAGTGTGTTTTGCCAACCATGAATATGAAACACTTCACTTGGTACATGTTGGCGAATACGAAAAGGGGTGTGCTTACGAACCCACTGTGCAGGTTTGGTCAAGCTTCCATAAAGTTTACCCATATAACCCGCTTTATGGGTGTCGATAGGTGAAGCAAGAATAATCAAATTTTTAATATCTTTATCTTTAAATAACGCGGTATAGCAGAGTGAAAGAGCACCACCTAAACTCCAGCCATGTAAAGAGAGCTGTTGTTGACCACTATGTATACGAACCTGTTTTAACATTTCAGGCATAAAGACTTTAATGTAGGTGCCAAAATTGTATTTTGCCTGATGTCGAGTTGGCACGCCCCAGTCAATTAAATAGACATCAAACCCTTGTGCCAAAAAGAAGCGTACAAAACTGCGAGTAGGGAACAAATCGTAAATAAGCATGTTCACTGCCAATGGCGGAACAATCACTAACGGTACGCGGTGTTTATGTGTAGGAGCTTCAGTCTCATTTCTATAGTGACGTAAGCTCATAATCTCATGCTTATAAATCACATCAAAAGGCGTTTTTCCTGACAAGGCAATTTGAGGGCCTCTAAAAAACAGATCTGATGCATTGGTCAGCATGTGAGGTATTTTCTGACCAGCACGCTTTTTAAGTGACGTTTTAATCGACTTCACTTGTGGAACATTCTGTCGAACTTTAAGCAATAAACTCATTGAATATAAAACCTGTAAATATTTTGCCCAGAGCAAATAACGAGCTGGTCTTTTGCGGATATTAAATGGAATAAAAGGTGAGTTCAGTGACTTAAAAGACAGGATTTCGTTTTAAAAATACCAAAAGGAATTTCTTATAAACATGTTTGCGAACTAATTATCTTAATTTAATAAAATAGTTATTTAATATTAAAAATATAAAATTTTTAAAAAATAGATCTAAATTTGATTTTAAGTAAATTTAAAAAAAATAAAAAATATGTCGCTAAATGGTAATTTTTGTCGCCAAAAGAGGTTCTTCTATTAAGTGAAATTAAATAGTATTTCCTCTATCAATAACAAAAATAAGGAAACCTCAATGGTAACTTATGGCAATGATCAAAATGGTTTATGGCTAAAGTTCGATAATTTTACTTCAAATGATATTAGGCAAATTGAATACATAAATAGTGTTTTATACGTCACTAATTATTCAGGAACTTATTATTCACTAAATTTTAACTCTCTTGCTAAAGCCCGTATGATTTTTAGTGACGGGGTAGAAAAGCAGGTTTTATTTACCAGTGCTGGAAATGGTTTAAATATTTCTACGGCGAATAGTGAGTGGATTGTTGGTACAAACTCAGCTGATCAAATCAGTAGTGGTGCTGGGAATGACCGTCTCTTTGGTGGAGTAGGAGACGATATTTATCAATTCAGTAAAGGGGATGGTATAGACAAGGTCACGGACTATAGTGGAAATAACACGATCCAATTCACGACCAGTAATTTGGCCGATATTTCTATACAAGGCAGTGGAAGTAATTTACAGGTCAAATATTCGGATAGTGATGCTGTATTAATTGAAGGGAATGTAAGTAGCTTTAAATTTTTAGATGGTACAACTGCCACACTCGATCAATTACTCACAAATAAAACCATTACACTCACTGGCACCAAAGGCAATGAAACGGTTAATGGCTTTGCATCGAATGACATTATTAATGGACTTGAAGGTAATGATACCTTAAATGGTAATGCTGGGGATGATACGTTAAATGGTGGTGCAGGTGATGATAAGTTATATGGCGGAACAGGTAATGACTTGACCATAGGTGGTACTGGGAATGATTGGTTAGCCTCGGGTAGTGGGGACGATACTTATCAATTTAGTAAGGGAGATGGTAACGATACCATTAACGATTATTCGGGTAAAAACACCATCCAAATTACTGATGTTTCTTCAAAAGACATTACATTCACAACTAATGCTAATAATGAGTTAGTTATTAATTATTCAGCAACGGATAGCATCACTTTAAAAGCCTATATTAACAACTACATTCTTTCAGATGGTGTAGTCCAAACCTATCAACAGTTTCTAACAGGAAAAACTGCAACATGGAATGGGACAGATAATGCCGATAACTTTTCGGGTACTCTTCCAAATGATGTGATTACTGGAGGCAAAGGTAATGACACGTTAAATGGGCGCGAAGGTGACGATACTTATCGTTTTTCTTTAGGTGATGGAATAGACACAATTAATGGAGATTATTCCGGTAACAACACGATTGTGTTTACAGACGTTAAATCTACCGATGTTCAATACAGTTTTGATAAAACCACTTTGAATATTCAATACAGCGATAGTGATGTTGTTAAGCTAACTGGCTATCTCGCTAACAACAATAAAAACTTTAGTATTCAATTTGCCGATGGCGTCACGATTGACCGTGCTCAACTAGATACGACGGTTGGAGTAAATTACTGGGTACGTGCACTTGTTGCCACAACTAATAGTAATCCAGATTTTAAGTATATTTTCCCTTCTACTGCACCTGATTATCTACTCGATGCAAATGGTCAAGCACCTTCATGGTGGAGTCCTTTTAGTAAAGCCCAACAGGACTTTATGACTCAGGTCTACCAAAAAGCTTCTGACTTTTCAGCTTTAACTTTTACATTAACGGACAATGCATCACAGCTTAATACTATTGCTGCCTACCGGAACAGTACCGCAGCTACGGCTTATGCACAGTATCCAAGCGGAGCATTTGTTGGTTCAGACGTGGCTTTTGGACCAGCTTTTTGGTTTGATCCAGCAGGAACTTGGGTGACTGCAAGCTATCCGCATGAGTTGGGACATGCTCTGGGTTTACGTCATACCTTTGAAGGTTCCACCATTGATAGTTTCTCAAAAGAAGAAGACACACGGGCATGGTCAGTGATGTCATATGACCGTAGTGGTATGTCATATGACGGATCTTTTGCACCGTTTGATATTGCAGCTTTGCAAGCGATATATGGAGTCAATAGTTCAACCCGTGCAGGTAATGATAGCTATGTGTTTGATGGCACTAAAGGCGTTTTAATATGGGATGGTGCAGGCGTTGATACAATCAATGCGAGCAATGCTACACAAGCAGCTACCATCGATCTTAATCAGGGTGGTTGGAGCTATATTGGTGAAAAATCTTCTCATATATCGAGTGCAAACCAACTAAGCATCAACCTTGGAACCCAGATTGAAAATGCAATTGGTGGTGCTTACGATGATATTTTAGTTGGGAACAATTTATCTAACCGACTTGAAGGTGGTCTTGGTAACGACACTTTAAAAGGAAATTGGGGAGACGATGTGCTATTGGGCGGTGCCGGAAATGACATCCTTGATGGTGGAAAAGGTGCGGACAGCCTGATTGGTGGAACGGGTGACGATACTTATTATGTAGATAATTTAGGCGATAGCATTGTAGAGAATACTGCTGAAGGTAACGATAAAGTAATCTCGGATATAAATTATACCTTAGGAGATAATGTAGAATACCTCACTTTAAATGGCGCGGATAATTTAAACGGCAATGGAAATGCGCTGAGTAACGTACTCATTGGTAATGCTGGCAATAACATTTTAAATGGATATGCTGGAAATGACACATTGAATGGTGGAGCCGGAAACGACACCTTAGATGGTGGGGCGGGCAATGACACTTTAGATGGTGGAAGTGGAGCAGATACGCTGATTGGAGGTTTGGGTGATGACATCTATTATGTTGATAATGTAAATGATGTCATTATCGAGAAGATTAACGAAGGGTTTGAGACCGTCAACTCAACTGTGAGTTATGCGTTAGATAGCGGCAACGCGCTAAATAATTTGAATCTGTTAGGTACAGATAATATTGATGGAACGGGGAATGGAAATGGTAATACCATTGTTGGGAACAGTGGTAATAACATTTTAAGTGGCGGTACCAATAATGACGTTCTAAATGGTGGTGCGGGTAATGACATTTTAAATGGTGGAAAAGATAACGATACCTTGATTGGCGGCTTAGGCTCTGACACTGCTTTATATAAACTATTAAATACAAACGATGTAACGGGTGGTAACGGAGCTGACGTTTGGAAAGACTTTAAAGTCGGCAATACCTTAACCGACAGTGAAGCGGACAAAATTGATATTAGTGAACTGCTCATCAATTATGCCAATGGCAGCACTGTAAACTCTATTTTTTCTTATCTCTCATTAGCCCTCAATGGAAATAACAGTATTTTGAGTATTGACCGAGATGGTGCAGGAACTGCTTATCACAGTACCTCATTTTTAACCTTAAATAATGTCAACACTACTTTAAATACTCTATGGGACAACCATCAGATCCTTGTCTAAGTGAAGGAAGTACAAGTGGCTAACTGACTTTAAAAAGATGCTTAGGTGAGATGGCTTAAGCATCTTTTTTATAATTAAGAAATTAGATTTCTCCTAGAACATTTTCCGTAAAGCTTTGATGAGTGATTTATTTCATTAATAAAAATAAAAATAAAAAAATGTAATATTGTGGTAAGCTTTGTTCTGATGTTTAGAGTGCTCACAAATTTTAAATTTTTCGATCTGGAAATGAGATGACTACACAAAAAATTAATGCACGTACTTTAATCACAGATCTGTTACTGGCTTCAGAAGGTAAAATAATTTCAATTAAAGAAATGATCCTTGCTGCAAAGCTGTTTGGAATTAGTGAAAACGGAATAAGAGTTGCTGTCACTCGTTTAGCTAGTGAAGGGGTCATTGTTTCTGCTGAAAGAGGATTTTATCAGTTAAGTGAGCAATCTCTTGAATGGGCAGATGTAATGTTAAACCGAAGAGCAGGTTTAAAAGAAACAAAAGCTTGGAATCAAAAGTATTTATGTGTTCTTACAGGAACATTGGGGCGTGTTGACCGTACAGCTTTAAAAAGAAGAGAAAGAGCACTTAAAAAATACGGATTTCGTGAACTTGAACCAAGTGTATATATTCGACCAGATAACTTGGTTATTTCTTTGGAAGGCATGCTAGAGCATATGAAATCTATAGGCTTGGAGTCAGGAGCCAAGATGTGCCATATCAATTCCTTTGATCAGATTACGACAGGGATGATTAAAGATTTATGGCAAACCGAAAACTTAAATAAAAATTATGAAAAATATAGCCATATTATTCAGCATTGGCTCAGTCGAGTACCTGCTTTAGGCCTTGAGGATGCTGCAAGAGAATCGTTATTACTGGGCCGCCAGACAATTTCTTTATTAATGAATGATCCTTTACTCCCTGAACCTTTTGTAAATGTTGAGGCAAGGGAGCAATTTACTGCAGATGTTAAAAAGTTAGATGAAGTTGGGCAAAGATTATGGAAACAGTTACATGAACTAACTTTTGGTACAGCCGCAACGAGCTTATTAAATTTAGAATTACCCGCCGTTGCGGATGTAACTCCTAAAATTCTTAATTAATAGAAGAGCATGATTACAGGAGTATGGATATGCCTTTATATCAATCAGCTTTAGCAAAGGATATTTTTAAAGATCAGATAATTATAGTAACTGGAGGCGGTTCGGGTATTGGCCGGTGTACTGCTCATGAACTGGCTTCCTTAGGTGCGCAAGTCATTCTTACAGGTAGGACCGAAGAAAAACTACAACAAGTAAAACAAGAAATTATTGAAGATGGAGGTAAGGCATCTTATCGAGTATGTGATAATCGTGATGAAGAGAAAGTAAAACAAACAGTTAGTTCTATTGTTGAAGAGTTCGGCCAGATTAATGGACTAGTCAATAACGCAGGTGGTCAATTCCCTGCATTTCTTGAAACTATGTCTGCTAATGCTTTTGATAGTGTAATCCGCAATAACTTGCTGGGTACTTTTCTTATGATGAGAGAAGTTTTTAATCAAAGTATGGTGAAAACGGGCGGTAGTATTGTGAATATGACAATAGATATGTGGAGCGGTTTACCGAGTATGGGACACTCTGGAGCTGCTCGTGCTGGTATCGATAACCTTACTAAAACTTCAGCACTCGAATGGGCTAGAGCTGGGGTAAGAATTAATGCTGTTGCACCAGGATGGGTAATGGCCTCAGGTCTCGACTCTTATAAAGATGGCATGAAAGCCATGATCCCTACAGTGTCTTCAAAAATCCCTTTAAAACGAATGGCTACAGAATCAGAAGTCTCAGCTTTAATGTGTTTTTTACTGTCGCCAGCAGCTTCTTTTATAACAGGGATGAACGTCAGAATTGATGGGGGAGCATCTTTAGTTTCACCTTTCTTTCCATTGATTGATCATGAAAAATCAAAACCATTTGAAGCATTTCATAGAGATGGTATACCTAATGTTATTAAAGAAATGAACCAATCAAAATTATAAGAAATCTCTTTAATATTCTAATAAATTAGTTATTTAAGTCTGTTCAGTAAAGTTAGTTTTATTTGATTACAAATGAATAAGGATATGAAAAACATATCCTTAAGCTTTCTTTTTCTTTAATTTAAATATTACAAAAAATAAATTTTATAAAAATAATAGAAATATTTCATATTTTATAATAAAGTTTAATTTGTGAAATGAATTAAGTCTTCTCAATCCCGCTTAGGAGAAAAAAAAGATGAATACGCGTGTGAGTGTGACTGAGTTATTTAGTCGTGAAGAAATTAAAGAGCTTACTGAGCCGTCGGATATACATGGTTTGTGGGCAGTAGGTTCTACGTGGGCCGTTATTGGAGCAACTTTTGCAGGTGTTGGACTAACTTGGAGTTATTTACCTTGGTGGGGTAAATTGCTGATTTGTTTGGCAGCATTGGCTGTAATGGCGGGACGCCAATTAGCCTTGGCAATATTGATGCATGACGCGTCACACAATAGCTTGTTTAAAACAAAATGGATGAATGATTATCTGGTCGATTGGTTATGTGCACGCCCAATCTGGAATGACGTACATAAATATCGGGCTCACCACATACGTCATCATGCCAAAACATCAACACCAGAAGATCCTGACTTAACATTAGTCGCAGGCTTTCCAACCACGAAAACGTCTTTAACTCGTAAATTTTTACGTGATTTAGTTGGTATTACAGGTTTTAAATTTACAGTGGGCCGTATTTTGATGGATGCTGAAGTTTTGAAATGGACAGTTGCGAATGACTTAACTTGGTTACCGCGTGAAAACCGTCAGTGGTATGACTATCCAAAAGTATTTCTTAAAAATAGTAGTAAGGCAATTATTGCTAATGCTTCTATCTTTGGCATTTTATGGGCTTTTGGTCGTCCAGAATTATATTTACTTTGGCCTCTTGCTTATTTAACCCCATTTCCACTTTTTATTCGTATTCGGTCTATGGCTGAGCATGCTGGTACTCAAATAAGCAATAATGCTTTAACGAATACCCGAACCACAAAAGCAGGATGGTTGGCTCGGGCCTTTGTTGCTCCCATTCGAGTGAACTATCACATGGAACATCATTTAATGGCGGCAGTGCCTTTCTTTAAGTTGCCAAAAATGCATCAGATGTTACGAGAACGTGGCCATGTTCCAGAGCCGCCAACTTATGCGCAAGTTATTCATATGTTGTCTAATCGTCAAACCAATCAACACCCATTAAATAGTGTAGAGCAGGGCGAGTGATGATTACGGATAAACAAACTCGTATAAGCGACTTTCTTAGTCGAGAGGAGATTAGCCAATTTTCTCAGCGTTCAAATCTATGGGGATTATGGTGCATTTTCTCTGTATGGTTAATCATTGGCTTAGCATTTACAGTCATGGCTCTGGCAATTGACTACTTACCTTGGTATTTCGCAGTTCCTATTGTATGCATAGGAACAGTGGTTTTAGGGGGACGCCATTTGGCATTGGCGATTGTAATGCATGAGGCAGCACACTATACACTCTTTAAAAGCCGCTGGATGAATGACGTATTCGCTAATTGGGCATCGGCCAAATTTATTTGGAATGATGTACATAAATTTCGTGCCCACCATATGGTGCATCATGCGAATACAACAGCAAGTTTTGATCCTGATCGCCCAATATATGAAGCTTTACCTGTGACTAAAAAATCTTTAATTCGAAAATTTGGTCGTGATTTGGTTGGGTTAACAGGGATTAAATTCTTTATTGGCCGAATTTTGATGAGTGCTGGCGTACTGAAGTGGTCTGATGCAACAGGTGAGCGGGCAGATACGCGTGGTTGGCCATGGCATCGTTACGTTACCAACTTTATCAAGGACTTCTGGCCAACTTTTGTGACTAATCTTGCGTTATATCTCATCCTTGCTGTGACGGGGCATGCTTGGTTATTTCTGATTTGGATAATAGCTTATGCCATCCCTTTTACTGTATTTGTACGTATTCGTGCAATGGCAGAGCATGCGTGTTTAGAGCTTGTACCCGATACGCTTCGTAATACTCGTACTACTTCTGCTGGTTGGATTGCGCGTATGACTGTGGCACCTATACGTGTAAATTTTCATATGGAACATCATTTGATGGCTTCCGCTCCTTATTATCGCCTTCCCCAACTGCATAAGTTGTTATATAGCCGTGGCAAAGTGCCTAAACCGCCTAGCTATTTAGATGTCGTACATTTATGTAGCTCAAAACCGATAGAAAAATAAATCCATTGAATTGTATTCAATGAAAGAATGAAGGAATAAAAAATGGGAATTCTAGCTAAAGTCTTTGATCGCGGTGCTCACTTTCCTGTGCGCCATATGAGTTTTAATTTTAATCAGTCTGAACCTACTTTATTTAAGGATAACCCTTGGGGGGAGTACTGGCTGGCAACCTTGTCTGCCATGTTTCCTGCGGGTGAACGATTTTTTGTACATAGTGTAAGAAACTTACAAAATCAGGCTAAAACAGAAAGACTTCAAAAAGATATTGCAGCCTTTATTGGACAAGAGGCGATGCATGCCAAAGAACATGAACATCTGAACCAACTTATACAGTCATCTGGACTTGATACCGAGCCTGTTTCAGCCAATGTGGAATGGTTAATGGCTAGGCTGAAAAAATATTTCACACCAACCCAGCAATTAGCAATTACTTCGGCTGCTGAACATTTTACGGCCATTATTGCACGGCAGATTATGAGACGTTCCGATTTGCAGGAGCGTTTATCGAGTAATGAAACTTTAAAAAATATCTGGTTATGGCATGCGGTAGAAGAAAGCGAACATAAAAGTGTGGCCTTCGATTTATATCAAGATGTCTCTGGGGGCAATTTCATTCGGCTTCTTGTGATGCCATTTGTGACTTTATATATGGCAGGAATAATGGCAGCGGGTACGGTGTATTTGGGCATAACTCACTTTTCCGCATGGAAGTTACTCCACCTAAAAGAATTTAATGTATTAATTCTTGGAAAGAATGGTTTTTTAAGTACTTTATGGAAAGATTATTTGGACTATTACAAATTAGATTTTCATCCAGAACAACACGACTCAAAAGCTTTGGAAGAGCGCACTAAAGCACAGCTTGGGTTTTAATAGATTTATTTTAAATGTCCAATCGTAAGAGATTGGACATTTAAGCTGAAAAACTGATGAATTAGGTTCTTTCAGAATCTAGCATTTCATTGTTTTTAACAACATCTTGCGCTTTTTGATAGCTTTCAATGAGCAATTGGTACGGTGGGAAAATTGCACTATAAGCTGCTGCAAAGTCTGCTGCATCACTACGATGCCATGTTTTTTGTAGCTCCGAACAAACACCCGCTGTATCAATTGGCACTACACCAGCTTGTACAACTCGAGCTAATGTAATTTCTTGAGCCATTTATGAATATGTTCCAGATGCGTCAATGACTGCAAAGACTTGGAAACCTTCAGCAACTGCGCTGATACTTGGGAAAGCCATACATACGCTGGTAATAGTACCGGCAATAATCAGTTGTTTTTTACCTGTTGCTTTGACTGCCTCAACAAAGTCAGGGTTATCCCAAGCATTAATTTGACCTTTACGGGCAACATATTGTGCATGAGGAGCAAACTGGTGAATTTCTGGAATTAAAGGACCATTTGGACCTTGAGGAACAGAAGCAGTAGTAATGACAGGTACATTACATAGGGTTGCAACTTTAGCCAGAGTAACCACATTTGCACGTAACTCAGGAACAGTAAGATCTTTTACAGTTTGAAATAAGCCACTTTGATGATCGATTAGTAGCATTGCAACATTATTTGGGTCGATTACGGGTGCTTGACCGTTAAAATTTGCTGGTGTACTCATTTTATGCTCCACTTTATTTCGATAAATTTAAAGTCGGAAGGATGACTAAATAAAACAGGGGGATAGCTGTTTTTGTATAGTTATTCACTTCTTGTTTAATTAAGATATAACGAAAATATGAGCCTAGAAGCTGCCGAAATTTGATTTTAGTGTTCTATTATTTGAACAATAAGAGGTAGGAAATGCAGGATTTAAACGATCTATATTACTTTGCAAAAATTGTTGAATATGGTGGTTATTCTGCTGCCGCTAGAGCGCTCGATATTCCAAAATCTAAACTCAGCCGAAGAGTTGCATTTTTAGAAGAAAGACTCGGTGTACGTTTATTGCATCGTTCCACTAGACAATTTAGTGTGACTGAACTCGGCCAACAATATTATCAATACTGTCACGCGATTTTGATCGATGCTGAAAATGCCCAAGAATTTATTGATTTAAATCAGTCAGAGCCGCGTGGAACGATTCGGGTGTCTTGTCCGCCTGCGTTATTACATCATCATATGGGTGAGTTTCTCACTAAATTTATGCTGCAATTCCCAAAAATAAAAATCTATATTGATGTGACCAACCGGAATGTTGATGTCTTAAATGAAGGAATTGATATTGCTTTTCGTGTTCGCTATCCGCCACTCAAAGATAGTGGCTTGGTCATGAAAAAATTTGTGACCAGTGATCAGTGTTTAGTCGCGCACCCTCGGGTTTTGTCTAAGCAGCCGATACCTCAAACTTTAGATGAATTGCATCAGTTCAGAACTATTGGGCTTGGCAATGCAGAACAGCAAAGTGTGTGGGTACTTCATCATCAGGAGCATGGAACAACTCATTTCCAGCATGACCCTGATTTAATCGTGAATGACATGACCGGGGTATTACAGGCTGTTATTCATGGCTTAGGTATTGCTCCTTTACCGATTATGATGGCTCACGAATATATTTTGCGTAAAGAACTGATTGTGGTTTTACCTGAATGGAAACCTACAAGCGGTATAGTCCATGCGGCTTATGCCTCTAGAAAAGGATTATTACCTGCCATCAAAAGGTTATTGGATTTTTTAGAAGAGCAGTTTAATCAACTCGATCAAGACCTGTTAGGTTATCGATAACTAAATTAAAAGCAGTAAAAAACTTAAATTTTGATTATTTTTTATAGATTAACTTTATGAAAAATAAATAGAAATTAAAATGATTTTATATTGTCGTGAAATGGTCAGTTATGTCGTGAAATGAAGTTCTCCTCAAGAAGTTAAGTGGTTAATCTCTGGCTGATAAATCATCGCAGTCTTGTGAAATATTTATCAAAAAATAGTCATAGCAGCCTAAATACTTCTAAATATTTGAAGGAGACAAACATGTATAAAAAGAATATTGGGGGACTAATTAATGTTCTAGCATTAGTTATATACAGTTCTTCAGCCATGGCAGCAGATAACTCAAGTTCTTTTGTAAAACTAGAATTTACCGTCACCAAACCTTTCCTTTTTTTCTCACAGACATCAGGTAATACTTGTGGAGGAGTTTTAATTCGCAATGATGTAGTTTTAACGGCGGCACATTGTACGGCGGCAGTTTGGGGTGATAGTGCGAATCAAGGCTATGCACTTGGCGGAGCTGTGAAATATGGTTCGAGCTTTTTATCTCAAGCTCAAGCAGCATCTTTTAAAAAAGATGAGGGCTGGGTTGAGATTCCCGATGTAGATATCGCTTTAATACGTCTATCTCATCCTATTGATAATAATAGCGGTGCAACCATAGCCAAAATTCCAGCCGCATGTAGTCAAACTGAAGCAAGGCAAAATATTGGGCGTGGTGATGTAACGGCTTACTTAGGTCGTAGTATTACAGGCGCAGCCTTACCTGCAAATTTATATGGCACTTCGTATGTCAATATTCGAGATGTAGGCTCTTCACCATTAGCACGAGGGATTTACTACAAAGCAACTGCTTCTATGAATGCAGGGGACTCAGGTGGGCCTTGGCTGTCAGATGATAATACTTTAATTGGTATTAATAACGGTATTGCGGGTACTGATAAATACGGTGCTGTAATCTGTCAATATACTAATCAAATCAATGATGTATTGGTAAAATGGTCTGCTGCCGGAAACCAAACTGGAGCAGTAACACCACCAACTACACCGCCGTCAGTAGAGCCAACGACTCAACCGTCAGTAACTAATCCACCAACAACTTCACAGCCGACAACTGAACCTAAAACTACCAATAACGTTGTTTTTAGTTTCTTTAATTGGCTTGCTTCGTTGTTTGGTTTTTAATTGGTACTTATTAAAAGATCAAGATACTTCGGTATCTTGATCTTTTTTTACTTAGATTGAATGGGTTTATTAAGCGACTACTTTAATTACTTTGGTTGTGGCGTCGTAGTCTTTCAAATTGACGTGATGCAGTTTATGTTTAATCACAAAACCAAACTCGGGCCAAATAATATGGTTACGACCTGCATCATCTAGATAATAGCTTTTACAAACATCTGGTCTTACCGGCATTTTAGCCAATCGCTTATCTATACGGTCATTAAAACGTTTTTGAACATCTGCTTTGACTTCAATACGGTCCAGACGTTGCTGCTGTATTAATTTCACCATTTTTGCGATATAAACGGATTGCTGCTCAGCGGTCCACATCACTGAACCCACAGTGTTTTGAGAGTTTGGACCTAGCATCATAAACATGTTAGGGAAGCCGTGAATTGACATCCCCATATATGCACGCGGTTGACGCTGCCATACATCGCTTAAACTACGGCCTGCTGCACCTTTAATAATTTTATAAATCGCAGGTTCTGCGACCGCATAGCCAGTACCAAAAATAATGGTATCTACTTTAATTTCTTTCCCGTCTTCACCAACTACACCATTTTCAGTGATATGAGACAAGCCCTGAAAGAGGACAGTCACATTCGGTTTGGCTAAAGCTGTATACCAGTTATTAGAAAACATTGGGCGCTTACAACCTAAGGTATGCGTAGGTGTTAATGCCTTACGCATTTCTGGGTCTTTAATACTTAAAAAGATATTTAACTTTCCTAAGGCATGCAGTTTTCGCATGATGTTTTCATTCATGAAAATAGGAAGTGAAGGTTCTAGACTCCACAGCGCACTTTCACGAATAATTTTTTCTAAAATTGGCGCTTTTTTAAAGGTAACTTTTACAATATTGGGAACGGCAAAGTCCGGTTTTGGTAAAACCCATGAAGGCGTACGTTGGAAACTATAAAGATGGCCAACTTTAGGCTGAATGGCTGGTAAAAATTGAATAGCTGAAGCGCCGCTACCGATCACAGCTACTTTTTCACCTGTTAAATCATGCTCATGATTCCACTTACCTGAGTGAAACATAGTGCCTTTAAAATTTTCTTGACCCGGGAAGCTCGGCATTTTTGCTTCGCCAATAAAACCTGTCGCAGGTACAAAGATTTTTGCACTATATTTTTTACCATCACGTGTGCTAATGAGCCAGCGATTTAAGTCATTATTCCATTCGGCATGCGTGACTTCGGTGTTAAGTTTAATTTGGTTCACAATCTCAAACTTATGAGCCACATCTTCTAAATATTGTCGAATTTCGGCTTGAGGCGCATAGGTTCGCGACCAGTTTGGATTTGGAGCATAACCTAGAGAATACATTTCACTCGGTACGTCACAAAATAGGCCCGGGTAATCATTTAAAGCCCATGTGCCACCAATACGGCTAGCCATATCTAAAATGATGACGTTTTTAATTCCTTGCTCTTTTAACTTGATGCAAGTACTTAAACCTGAGGGACCAGCTCCAATAATAAGTACATCTACAAGTTGAGCCTGAGTAGAGGGTTTGACTAATTTATTCATAGAAAAATCCTGAAATAAAGTATAAATGACTTGGCTGATAGAGTTGCGTGCAGCCTTAAGTGGAGCGATCAGTCTTCTGAAAATGTTGAATTAAGTACTGAGCGATAATGTTGGGTTGTTCGGCTTGTAAAAAATGACCGCAGCCGGGAACGTAGACACTCTCAATTCCTTGCGGGAAATAAGATGTCTGAGCTAAAGCTTGATGTAACCGTATATTCATACAGCCATCGTCTAAACCCGCTAAAGCCAGTGTGGGTGTGGTGACTGGACTTAATAAATGCCGATTTGCTCTGAGATTGTCAGAATTTAAAACTGCAAATAAGTTGTGGTAATAGCGGGTAGCTGCCCAAGCAATATCTGGATTTTGAAAAGCCGCGCGAGTAGGTGAAAAATCCGACTCAGTAAATTTCCAAGTAGGTGACCATTTACGCCAAATTTTTTCTACAAAACTTGCGTTATTACGAGATAGCACCTGTTCAGCAAATCTTGATTGCATGAGCAACATATAAGAAGACATGTAGAGCTGACGCGGGAAATTAGGTATGGCTTTAACAATATCCTTAAGATTTGGAATAGGAGGAACGGCCAACAAAATCATGCTATGCAAAGCTTCGGATTGCCGACTTGCAAAGCTCATTGCAATCGCAGCTCCCCAGTCATGTCCAACGAGGTGAGCTTTATTTTTTAAGCGTCCTTTCGTTTTTAAAAGCTCTAACCAAGCTGCTAAATCTGCAAGAGCAGAGGCGAGACCGTAATGTGCCTGCCGATTTACAGAATCTTGGGTATAACCACGCAGCCAAGGGATAAAAACTTGATAGCCTGCTTTCACGAGTAAAGGATATACGTGGTCCCAGCTATGCGGTGTGTCTGGGAAACCATGTATAAGTACCACCAAAGGGACATCAGCTTCACCATATAGAGTCCCATGCAAAGTGAGTCCATCACGGCATAAGGTTAATTGCTCGACTTGAATCATGGCACTGCTCAGCTTTTCAATTTTGAAGAAAGTGCTTTGGCATATGCTTCTGCGGCTAATTGAGCGGCGGGCGATTGAGCTAAATAAGCTAAAGCTTTTTCGACATCACCATCATGTTCAGGGTGATAGCTCAATTTGCTCCATCCTTTTAAAGCAGTCAAAATCATGCCGAGATCAGGTAAGCTTTTCTTTTTCTTTGCAGTTTTTTGAAATAACCAAACTAAAGCCAATGGATTTTTTTTAGCAATTTTTTGGGCTTCTTTGGTTCCATCGAGATGACAAAGATAGACCGTTGAACCGAGCCAGAAACCAACCATTGCAGCAAAAGCAAACCCCATGCTGAGCTGTCTGCCTAAATAGCCTTTAACGCCGTCTCCAGCTAAAGCTCGATAAGCATCATAGCCAACTGTGCGATGCTCAACTTCTTCGGCACCGTGCCAGCGTACAATATCTAGCATGGCTGGATCTGCACCTTCTAGGCCTTCTGCATCTAAAGCCCATGTACCAAAGAAACAAAAATAGTGTTCAAGCCCTGCAATAATGCCCATACGAAAAGCGAGCCACTGTTTTGGATAGCGCTTAAAAGGACCATAAATTCCAAAAGGAGTATCGCCCATAAAGCCATCTTTAAAGAACCAGTTTAAAAAATCTTTAAAAGGTGTTGGATCTATGCCATGGGTCTGAAAATAAATCTCTGCACCTTTATGTGCATTGGCGTGGGCCGCTTCTTGGGCAATAAAACCACGGATATCTGCTTTCAGGTTTTTATCTTCAACATAGGGTAACGTTTTGTTTGCAAGGCGACAAAACCAGTGCTCAACAGCAGGTAAAAGAACATGCATGCTGTTCAGCACATGTGTCGTTAACACATCATTTGGAACCCAATGCCGAGGTGTTTGAGAAAAATCAAACTGTACTTTCCGTGCAACAATATGATGATCAATAAATGTGCTCATAGTAGAATCCTGCCTACTTAAATCAGATCGAAATTGACTCAATTTTTTTGATCAAGCTACGAGATTTGACGTAACCATTGGCTGCAAACCACTGCAATGCATCACGTACTGCAATTTCAACGGGCGTTTGTGGAAGTCCAAGCTCTTGAACGGCTTTTGTACAATTAAATGAGGTGCCGAGCTGACCGATTTTGGCTGCTGAAGGCGTCACAAGGGGAGCTTTATGAGTAATATGCTCTGTTACCCACAAAGCTGCATGGCCCGCAAGTTGAGATGAGACGCCTTCAACTACACTTGGAATGATCATTACTGGGCGCCAGATGCCCAAGAGTTGATGGACTGTTTTTGCCATCGCTACGCCGTCAAGATCTCGATTACCTAAAATATAGGTTTCACCACTTTTACCTTTTTGCGCAGCCAAGACATGGCCCTTTGCTACATCGCGTACATCAACCATGTTGTTAATTGCACCTGGTACAGCAAGGGCAGGCATGGTAGCGATGGTGAGTAAAAGTTTTCCTGTCGGGGTTGGGGCAATATCTTGAGGACCTATTGGACCTGTCGGGCAGACAATCACAATATCTAAACCGCCCGCGGCAAACTGTAAGGCAACCTGATGTGCTTCAAATTTTGTTAAAACGTATGCATCTCCAGTCGCGCCTAAAGCAAATGGACTGGTTTCGGTGGCCTGAATGCCTTTTGGTTGACCTGCAAAACATGCGCCTGTACTGGTGTAAACAACACGTTTAACACCAGCCTTTTTTGCAGCATTGAGTACGGTTCGTGTTCCTTCAACATTGACTTTACGCATAAGCTCAGGCTTTGGAAGCCATAAGGCATAAATTGCGGCAGTATGAAAAACCAAATCACAACCAGATACTGCTTCATCCATTTTTGCTGGGTCGGTAATGTCGCCTGCAATTAACTCAACATCTAACCCTTCTAAATTGGTTAATTTTTCTTGAGGTAAATGCAGTACACGTACTTCGTAATTTTCATTGAGTAAAGTACGTACAATGTGGGAACCTATAAAACCAGCACCACCAGTAACCAGAGCTTTCATATTTCACCAATCTTTATTAGATTTTTATCCTGTACAAAGTGGATAAAAATGCGGCAACTTAGTAAGAGCTACTATGCCGAATATGAAATATGTGTCATAGTTCTTGAAATGACAGTTTTGACCATTTCACGACATTTTATCGAGAAAAATAAAGAGAGCGTATTGTGAATCCGTCTTTACCAGGAACCTATGTCAGCCTTATGGCTGATGTCGTCCAAAAGCTAAATGTATCTCCTGAAGAACTCTTGGAAGGAAGTGGAGTTTCTGTTGAGCAACTGTTGGAACCCTTTTGGTATTTAGATTTCAATATTTTTAATGATCTACTGAATAGAGCAGTCGAACTGACCAATGAGCCTGCATTAGGTATCTATCTTGGCCTGCAAATGACCGTGTCTTGTCATGGTTCGGTTGGTCTTGCTGCAATGGTTTCACAAAATTTGGGTGAAGCTTTAAATGTCATGGAACAGTTCATTGGACTACGTTGTCCAGCGTTAAAACCTCGTCTTGAAATAGAAAACGATTTAGCTTTTTTATATTTAGATCAACCCATGACAAACTTTAAAATGGGTATTGTAGGAATGACATTTTTGATGGTGGGCTTTGCCCAAATGTCGAATGCCATTACGGGACAAAAACTAGAAATAAAAGCCGAATTAAATTACCCAGAACCCGCTTTCTTGGAACAAGTTCAAGAATTATTGCCATGTGAAATTCAATTTAATCAGCCATTCAATCGATTGGTTTTTTCTGAAGCATTTTTAGCTCTGCCATTAATTATGGCTGATCCATTGGCGGCACGTTTAGCTCGTGAACAGTGTAAGCATGATTTAAACAAATTAGCTGCTAAACGTGGTGAAAAACATCCACTTACGGCTTTAGTTCGTGAGTTACTTTTTGATGAAGTAGAAGGCTTCTTTAAAATGAAAGATGTTGCCGACAAGTTGCACTTAACTGAAAGAACATTACAACGCCAGTTAGCAAAAGAAGGAGTTACTTTCCAAATTTTGCTAGATCAGGTCCGAGAGCGTCATGCAAAAAAATTATTGAATCATCATGAATATAGTATTTCTTATATTTCAGAAAAATTGGGCTATTCAGAGGTCACTCATTTTACGCGGGCATTTAAGCGTTGGACCAATCAGACTCCGAAACAATATCGAAATTTAAGAGAGAGTACATCGTAATTTTTTACTAAATACTCAAAATAATATTTTGATTTATTTAGATATTCTTAAATAAATAGGGATTTTGTAAAGTTTGTTTGTGTTTTTTTTAAATATGCAAAAATAAAATATAATTATTTTACAATCGATTAGGAATGTAATCAGAAAGTAGTCTATGTAATATATATGGAATTTGTTTTTAATGGTTTTTATACGCTAATTTCGGCGGTCATTGTTTTATTGTTGGGCCGCTTTCTTGTCAATCGGATTGATTTTTTAAAACGTTATAATATCCCTGAACCTGTAGCGGGTGGTTTGGTTGCTGCTGTAGTTTCTTTACTTGTCCACACTTTGTGGGGGTACAGCATTGTTTTTAGTAGCGAATTACAAACCAGCTTTATGCTCGTGTTCTTTGCTTCAATTGGTTTAAGTGCCAATTTTATGAAGCTTAAAGAAGGTGGTACTGCTTTAGTCATCTTCTTAATTTGTGTGGCCTCATTTATTGTTGTGCAAAATGCTGTTGGTATGAGCCTTGCGACTTTATTGGGTTTAGACCCACTGATTGGTTTGATTGCAGGTTCAATCACTTTAACTGGTGGTCATGGTACAGCAGGTGCATGGGGTGAAATCTTAGAAAGTCAGCATGGCATTCAAGGTGCTTTAGCACTGGGTATGGCGAGTGCGACTTTTGGTTTGATTATTGGTGGTGTGATTGGTGGCCCGTTAGCGAAATTGCTCATCAATCGTTATAGCCTTGCTCAACCAAAAACCAATGCTGAAATCCAACATCGTGATACGCATGTTGAACAAAATTCGGATGACCTCGCGCCATTTGAAAACCCACATCAAGTTCGTTTAATTACTGCCGATAATGCAATTACCACGTTGGGTATGTTTGCAGCATGTTTGGCGTTTGCTGAATTTATGACTGGTTTTAGTAAGGGAACTTGGTTTGAGTTACCAACTTTCGTTTGGGCACTGGGTGGCGGTGTAATCTTAAGAAATATTTTAGAAAGCGTGTTGAAAATTGATATTTTTGACCGTGCGATTGATGTGTTTGGTAATGCGTCTTTGTCACTTTATTTAGCTATGGCATTGCTTTCATTAAAGCTTTGGCAACTTGCCGACCTAGCTGGTCCGCTTGTGGTTATTTTAGGTGCTCAAACCATTACGATGGCTTTATATGCAGCATTTGTGACGTTCCGTATTATGGGCAAAAATTACGATGCGGCAGTGCTAGCAGCAGGCCACTGTGGTTTTGGTATGGGTGCAACACCAACAGCGGTAGCAAATATGCAAGCGATTACCAACATGTATGGTCCATCGCATAAGGCATTTTTAATTGTTCCACTTTGTGGTGCATTCTTCGTCGATTTAATTAATGCGACTGTGATTCAGCTTATGTTGAAGTTCATCGTTTAATAAAATAAAAAAAGCCCGTCAGGGCTTTTTTTATGGGTGTTTGTCTATGAATATTTGATTCCTATTTATAGGCTCAATTTTTATTTTCGTATGACTCAAGCCATTTTATTTTTAGGATGCTTTTTCTCAAAACTAATAATCGCCCTTAAACCTCGTTTCACATAGAATAAATTGCAGATAAATAAAATGAGAAATGTATGAGCTCAGAAGCACATTCAATTAGCTTGGTTGCCCCCGTAGTTTTATTGGCAGCGGCTGTTATTGCAGTCCCTATTTTTAAACGTATTGGTTTAGGTTCAGTATTAGGTTATTTAATTGCAGGTCTGATTATTGGCCCATTTGGTTTTGCTTTTTTTCAAGATTCCACTGCAATTTTGCATATTGCCGAATTAGGAATTGTGATGTACCTATTTGTGATTGGTTTGGAAATGCAACCATCACATTTATGGAGTCTTAGACGCGAAATTTTTGGTCTTGGTACGCTACAGATTATCATTTGTGCGCTGGCTTTGACTGGCGTCGGGTTGTTGTTTGGTTTTACGTGGCAAGTCGCTTTTATTGGTGCGGCAGGGTTTGTATTAACCTCGACTGCCATTGTGATGCAGTTATTGGGCGATCGTGGTGATTTGACTCAACCTCGTGGGCAAAAAATTGTAGCCATCTTACTTTTTGAAGATTTATTGATTGTACCTTTGCTGGCCATTGTCGCTTTTATGGCACCAAATCATGTGGTCGAAAGCACAGTGGTACGTCTAGAAAGCATAGGAATTGGTTTACTCGCAATTGTAGGGCTTATTGCGGCAGGGTATTGGTTACTTAACCCATTATTTAGACTCTTGGCCGCTGCTAAAGCTCGAGAAGTTATGACTGCCGCGGCTTTATTAGTTGTATTAGGTGCGGCATTACTCATGCAAGTCAGTGGTTTGACTATGGCAATGGGTGCTTTCTTAGCGGGTGTGCTTTTATCTGAATCGACCTTTAGACATCAAATTGAAGCCGATATTGAACCGTTCCGAGGAATCTTACTGGGTCTCTTTTTCCTTGGTGTTGGCATGTCATTGGACTTATCGGTAGTTGCTCAAAACTGGCAGCTCATTGTGAGTGGTGTAATTGCGCTGATGCTTGCCAAAGCGCTCATGATTTATATAGTCGCTCGAGTAACGAAAAGCTCTCATACTGAAGCATTGGATCGCGCTTTACTTATGGCTCAAGGAGGTGAGTTTGCCTTTGTACTTTTCTCGGCTGCATTAAGCGCACAAGTTATTGATAGTACCGTTAAATCTAACTTAACCGCCATTGTTGTGCTTTCAATGGTGTTGACCCCAATTGTCGGTATTATTTTCAAACGTTTTACTCAAGCAAAAACGAAGGTTTCACTAGAAAATATCAATATTGCCGACGGGCTAAGTGGTAGTGTGTTAATGATCGGTTTTGGGCGCTTTGGACAGGTCACCAGTCAATTATTGTTAGCAAGAGGTGTTGATGTCACCATTATTGATAATAATACCGACATGATCCGAAACGCTGAAAAATTTGGTTTTAAAATTTATTATGGCGATGGTTGCCGTCTAGATATTTTACATGCTTCCGGTGCTGCAACAGCGCAAGCGATTGTGGTGTGTGTCGACAGCAAGGAAACGACCAATAGGATTGTAGAACTTGTGACTCATGAATTTCCTTTAGCAAAACTATTAGTCCGTTCATATGACCGCGAGCACTCACTGCATTTAGTCAAACAAAAAGTGGACTTTATGATTCGTGAAACATTTGAATCTGCAATCAAGTTTGGCGGCGTTATTTTACAAGAGCTTGGCGTAGATGAAGACGAAGTAGAAAGAATTACTGAGGAAATTCGAGATCTGGATAATGAGCGTTTTGAAACTGAAATTGCAGCAGATGACGTAAATGCAGGGGTAGGTATGCAATATACACATACTCATCATCCAAGACCGACAGCGCCATTGATTCGACCAAAACAAGAAGGGCGTATTCTAAATAAAGATAATGTCTCGGATAATGAGAACGTAGATTAATATAAGGCTCAGTAAAAGCACTTTTAGCAAACTTTTACTGAACAATTTTATGGCGAGAAAAGCTTAGATCGTTAAATCTGCTGCGCTCAGCATTTCTTGACCTACAATCATTTTAGCAAATTGATTGGCAATTCTTCCTGAACGGTTACCTTGCTGAGTTGCATATTGAATAGCTTTTAACTGAACCGTTTCCCAGCTTTCATGTTGCTGCCATTCATATTCATTTAGCCAGTATTGCACTGTTTTTAAATACTCCTGCTGGCTAAAACCATAGAAATTAATTTGTAGACCAAATCTGTCTGCCAAAGAAATCTTTTGTTCAATGCTATCCCCAGGGCGTAACTCGCCGTTTTCACCCACATTTAACTCAGTATTATCTTTATTGTACTCAGCCACCATATGCTTTCGGTTTGACGTTGCATAAATGAGGGTGTTGTCTGAGCTAGTGGCTAATGAACCGTCTAACACCGTTTTTAAGGTTGCATAACTTGTGTCGCCAGCTTCAAATGCCAAATCATCACAGAAAATAATAAAACGCTCTTCACGATCTTGCAGCAAGTTAATGATTTTAGGCAAATCTTCTAGATACTTCTTCTCAAGCTCAATCACTCGGAGACCCAAGTGGTGATATTCATTTAAACAGGCTTTTACAATAGAAGACTTACCTGTACCACGCGAGCCAGTCATCAACACATTATTTGCCAATAATCCTTTTGCAAAAGCTTCGGTGTTTAACTTCACTTTGGTGAGCTGGTTGTCGATATTGCACAGATGATTAAAAGAAATGAGTTGAGGCTTGCGTATAGCAATGAGGGAACCTTTGTTATTTTCTCTTTCCCATCTAAAGGCAATCGCTTCATCTAAGACATCCACAGAAACTTCTTGGATTTTAGAAATCTTTTCGACTGCTTGAGTAAGTTTTTGAATTTCAAAAATAAGATTTGAAATTGTCTGACTTAATTCCATGAGCTCAACCTTTAAAAATGCATGAAAGAGAATTTGAATAATTAAACATAGGATGATAGTATCACCGTATGTTTTAGCTTGCTAGTACCAATTTTAATGATTGAGCAAATCCAAAAAAGATCTCTCGTAGACGAAGTAATTCATGTCATACGCCAGAATATTAAAAATGACATGTGGAAAGTAGACGAGAAAATTCCAACTGAACCTGAGCTTGTGCAAGGTTTAGGTGTGGGCCGAAACACCATTCGTGAAGCAATTAAAATTTTAGAATATTTAGGTGTTTTAGAAGTTAAACAGGGGCTAGGTACTTTTGTACGAACTAAAAATGATTTTTCGATTGTGATTAATTCCATTCATCATTCTGATTTATATGAACACCTAGAAGTGAGATGTTTATTAGAAATTGAGATTGCGAAATTGGCTGCTCGGCACAGTACGCCTGAAGACATGCGTGAAGTTATGGAGTGCTTAGAAAATAGAGCTAGAACAAATGAAGAAGATGTTGCGAACTTCATGTTAAGTGATAAAAAACTGCATTTGGCAATTGCTAAGGCAACTCATAATAAAGCCTTGCAAGCAACCTATGATTATTTCTTAAACTCAAGCTATCAATACACTTTAGAGTTAGTCACCAATAAAAACTTACCTGATCCAAATCAGCAAATACATAGCGAACTCGTTCAAGCCATTTCCAATAAATCTGAGACAGAAGCTATGCGTATTGCTGAGTCCATGTTGGCTCCAATATTACGCGCGTTAGATGTAATCAAAGCTGACCCTACCCAAAAGAACTAGATAGATAGACCAAATACGATGAGTTTTATGATTGTTTCGAATAACTTCGATGTTCCTTACTATTTAAGTCTTAGGAAAGAGAAGGGTATGACGGCTTACTATTGGGCAACTCATCAATCTGATCTAGCTTTATTTGAAACTTATGAGTTGGCTTATCGGTTTTATTTTCCATCTCGACATATTCTGATTCGAAGTGAAATTAAAGCTTTTGCTCAACATGGTGAAAATAAAGTTTAAACCATGAAAGAGATGTGTACGGTCATTCAAAATGCTGATTTAAAATATCAAAATATATATGTAGTCGGCGATATACACGGCTGTTATTCACTTTTAATGGATGCGCTTGCAAACGTTAATTTTAACTTTGAGCAAGATTTATTAATTAGTGTCGGTGATATAGTCGATAAAGGGCCGCAGAGTTACCAGTGCCTTGAACTTATAGAAAAGAAGTGGTTTACGATGGTTCGGGGCAATCACGAAGAGCTATGTATTCAAGGCAACTATAATTCTTACTTTCGAAAAATCCATGAAAAATATGGCGGTGAATGGTTTTATACACTAGAGGATAAGACCCGAAGCCAGATTGTCGCTCAGCTAAAAAAACTACCGATTATGCTTGAGTTGCATACACGCCGAAAAAAGATTGGCGTCCTTCATGGAGATATGCGGCTCGATGATTGGGATGCTTTGAAAGCTCATGTTGAGATGAAGAACTCGGAAGTTTCTAATACGTTCTTATCTTATGCCGAAATTTTGTGGGGCAGGTCTCGCATAAAAAATAAAGAAGATTACGGCACTGTTCAAAATATTAACGAGATTTATTTAGGCCATACAGTCGTTGAAACTATGCTGAAGCTAAATAACTGCTTTTTTATCGATACGGGTGCCTATCAATCAAACCGTCTTACTTTAGTGAAGTTAGATGGTTAACCATATTAAACCAACCTAGAGATGCTCTAACGCCGTGCCTTTAACAGGGTTTCTGCGCCAGTAATAAGGCTGTAAAAATCTAAGAAAAAGCTTCCACGGTGTAATCCACGCGATGCGTCGGTTGGTTTTTGTGTTTTGAATAATTTGTTTTGCTAAATACGCACAAACAACTTCTGGTGGGTCAATTACAAAGAAAAATAAGCGCTTCATCTTTTTCCAGTTTTGAATATTTCCATTAGTCCAAGATGAAACTAACAAGTCGGTTGCTACCATACCCGGGCTGAGAGTACCGGTTAAGATAGGAGTCGACTTAGTCTCTTTATAAAGCGCTTTACTAAAATAACTTACCGCCCGTTTAGTTGTCGCGTAGGCAGTCATTCCAGCACTCCATTCGCCATTGCTTCCCCAACCTTCCATGTTAAAGATTTGGCCATACCCTTGTTTAAACATGCCTTTTAGAGCCACTTGCGAACCGAGCATTGTGCCTAAAATATTAGTCGATATGGTCGTTTGCAATTCATCGGGTTGAAGGTCAAGGAGCTCTTTTGTAGGGTGGCAACTACCTGCATTATTAATCCATACATTGACTTGCCCAAAATGCTGAATTGCTCGATCCCACAGTGTTTGTACATCAGCAATTTGTGTCACATTGCAGCATAAACCAATAAATTTCTCTTTATTGAAATGAGTTTCTAAATAGGATAGGGCATGGTTAAGATGCTCAACATTTCGTCCCGCTATTACAACTGAACAACCAAGATCTAAAAAAGCATGGGCAAGTGCTAAACCAATACCCTTTGTACTTCCAGTGATGACTACACAACCAGCTTCACAGTTAGATAAACTCATTGAAATCTCTATAAATTTTTAAAACTCAAAGCTATTGAGCAATTTTTCATAAATGAGCGGTTTGCTCTTTTAATAAAAGCAGATAAATAATCGATAAACTTATCATCGAAATATTCATTACGATAGGGTTATAAGGTGAAATAAGTGTAGAGGGTATTAAAAAACCAATTAACAGCAGTAAACCCAATAATCCTAAAATACTTAAATAATGAATATATTTGTGAGGAGAGAAAAGAAATAATAAACCAAAAATCACTTCAGCTATACCACTGCCACGACCTGCAAGTTTTGCATAATCAAAAGAAAGTCCTATCGTTTGCCAGACAAAAATTTCATCAGAGTTAATAAAAATGATTTTAGGAACGACGCCTTGATAAATCCATAAGAAAGCGAGTACAAAGTTTATAAATTTTAACGCTTTAGCATTACCCATTGAGACTCTCTAAAAGTTCAAAATTCTATTTTCATCATGGTAACTATTATGTTTTGATTTAAATTTTTCTTCAATAAAAATGAAATTTGGTTTGTTTTTAATCATTTTTTGATTGTTATTTTTTAAGAATATTATTGTATAGAATACGACTAATCTATTTGTATTTTTTTATTAAAACATAGGAGAAGTGCTCCTATGTTTCTAAATTTATGGTTCACTCACTAATCTTGATATATTTTTTAAAATTATATTTCTTAGAAATTCTTTATAACATTCATCTGTGTTTTTATTTGAATGTTGAACTAAATATCCATTAAGTTGGGTAATTATAATAATAGCTCTTTCTTTATATTCTTCTGAAGATATTTCACTATGAATGGGAAGTATAATTTTATATATCAGTTCGAAATTATACTTTTGTATCATTGACAAAAAATCGTAAACATAGGGGAGATGGTCTGAAATAGAAAACACCTCTTTAAATGTATGAGTAATGATCGGTTGTTCTATTTCATACATTATATTGGTGATAATATTCATAAACCGATGTAAAGGAGGTTCATTCACATTTAAATTAATTAAAATTTCAATCCGCTGTATGTAGTCACAAATTAATTTATTAAGTAAAGCTTTTAATAAAAGATCTTTGTTTTTAAAATAATGCTGTAGGGTACTTAAACTAATATTGGATTGTGTGGCAACTCCTCGCATACTAAAACCAGAATAACCTTTCGTAAGAAAAACTATTTCAGCATTTTTTAAGATTTGCTTTATTCTTTCTTGCCCTTTTAGTGTAGTAAAGGACTTCTTTATTTGCATAGTATCAAAGGTATCAATTTTGATCATTATCCAGCCTGTAAGTACTATTTAAAAAAGGCATTCTAAACCATGAAATTAAAAAAATATAAATAAAATATTTAAATTCTATTAAACTAAATATAGGTCATATGACCTATATTTTTATAATTTAGGTCAGGCGACCCAATCTAAAATTAAAAAATAGGTCGAGCGACTTAATTCCTTTTCTTTAGAAATAGTTTAAATAGGTCATTTGACCTATTTAAATAAGAATAAATATTGTTCAATTTTACACAGTCTATAAATGATTGTATTTGAATAAATATTGACTAATTTTTATTTAAAGAGTGATATTTGTTTTTTTTGATTTTTAGTCATTTTTATAAAGTATGGGTGGGTATTTAATCTTGTTTTTTAATGGTCTTTAGAAAAAGAATTTTAAATAAGTAAACATAGTCTTTTTGTAATGTATGTATACAAGTTAAATAATTGTTATTAAATTGTGAAAAGAATCACACAATAGTAAAAGATAGTTTGTTTTATATATAAAACAAATTAGCCGTATTTTATTTATCAAGTTTGATTCATTTTGTTCTACAAATCTAATCATTATATATGTAGGTTATGAATATGAAAACATTCAGAAATCACTTCTTGCAGCATTAATAGTTGCTGGTTATGCGGTAAATACTCAAGCAGCTGTTACTGGACAGGTTGACGTTAAATTAAATATCTCGACAGGCTGTACTGTAGGTGGTAGTCAAACTGAAGGAAATATGAACAAGTTTGGTACTTTAGATTTTGGTAAAACTTCCGGTACTTGGAACAACGTATTAACGGCTGAAGTTGCTTCAGCTGCAACAGGTGGCAATATTTCTGTAACTTGTGACGGCACAGATCCTGTTGATTTTACAGTCGCAATTGATGGTGGTGAACGTACAGACCGTACTTTAAAAAATACTGCTTCTGCTGATGTAGTTGCATATAACGTTTACCGTGATGCTGCACGTACAAACCTCTATGTTGTGAACCAACCACAACAGTTCACTACAGTGAGTGGACAAGCTACAGCGGTGCCAATTTTCGGTGCAATTGCACCAAATACAGGTACAGCAAAAGCACAAGGTGATTATAAAGATACTCTGTTAGTCACTGTAAATTTCTAAATATAAAAAGAAATAATTAATTGAGTGACAGGTTTACTCAGAGACGAGTGAACCTGTTTTAAATGGAGGGAAGATGATATTCAATCGCGGTTCAGTATTTATATTTTCATATTTTTTAATTACTTCATTAAATGCGGGTGAAATTGGAGCTAAATTAACGAGTCAAATTGAATTATTACCTTCTTGTTCTATCAATAATAAAGTTGTAGAAAATAATACAGCAAATTTAAATTTTGGATCTTTAGATTTTGGAGAAGCTACAACTACTTTTAATGGGGTGTTGGAAGCAAGTTTAATAAATAACGGAAATTCCGGCTTACAAATACAATGTGCTGGTATTTCAACTGTAAAAATAATATTTGGATCTGGAAATAATGATAGTAAAGTTCCTGTTTCATTCTCACAAAATTATTATCATGCATTAAGTAATGGTAGAGATTTTATCGTTTATAATTTGCTCTATGGTTTAAATAAACAAGTCATTAGAGCAAATGATGTTTTTATACTTAATGATATGAATACTAAAAAGAATATCGATATTTTTGGTCAAGCTGTACATGATGGTAGTGGTATATCTAAGGGTGAATATAAAGATATAGTACCAATTACAATTGAGTTTTAAGAAAATGAAATTTTTTTATTTTAAGGTAATGTTGTTGCTATCTATGAGTCAACTTATATATGCAGCTGATCCTCAATTAAATTCGAGTTTTAAAGTTCAAGCTAAAATTGAGAATGGTTGTTCGATAGATAATATCGAACAAAAGATGGATTTTGGTCAATACTCGGCTTTATCAAAAGATAAAGTGGTTGCTAGCATTATAAATAGTAAAAGTTCTTGGAATATACGCTGTACAGAAAGTTTACCTGTAAGTATTTCTATAGATGGTGGTGAAAATCTACAAAATAATATAAGGCGAATGAGAAATAGCACATCTTCTAATTATTTACCTTACAAATTATATAATTCGAGTAGTTTGGCTAGTGAATATGTAGTTGGTAATAAATATTTATTGCCTGCTACAAAACCTACAAACCGTCTAGCAAATTTTGAAATATATGGTGTCGTTGATTTAGAAAATAATAATGAATCACATGCGGCTGGAATTTATAAAGATACTGTTTCAATAATGATTACATGGTGATTTGTATGAACAATTCTGCATTTATTAAAAATGGCATTTTAAAATCTTTTTTATTTGCAAGTACATTATCACTTGTTACACCTGTGATGGCGCAAGCAACCTTCTTAATTTGGCCAATTTATCCAAAAATAGAAGCCAATGAAAAAGCAACCGCGGTTTGGCTCCAAAATACTGGCAAGACCGATGCGATGGTGCAAATTCGGGTGTTTAAATGGAGTCAAAATGGTTTAAAAGATGACTATAGCGAGCAATCAGAAATTATACCTAGCCCGCCTGTAGCTAAAATTAAAGCAGGCGAGAAGCATATGCTTCGTTTAACCAAAAGTGTCAATTTGCCAGATGGTAAAGAGCAGTCATATCGTTTGATTGTCGATGAGTTACCGATCCGCTTTTCTGATGGAAACGACCAAGACGCTTCTAAAGTGAGTTTCCAAATGCGTTACTCCATTCCGTTATTTGCCTATGGAAAAGGTATGGGTAGTGGTTTAACTGAAGAAAGCCAAAAAGCGAATGCAAAAAATCCTTTAGCCAAACCTGTTTTACAGTGGTCAGTCCGCAACAATGACCAAGGACAGTCTGAGCTATATTTAAAAAATAATGGACAGAAATTTGCGCGCCTTTCGGCACTTAAAACTTCAAAAACTGGCAATGATATTTCTTTAGGAAAAGCTGCTTTTGGCTATGTGTTATCGAATAGTACCGTGAAGTTTGCTATCGATAAATCGACCGCAAATGAGTTACTAAAAACTTCTAAAATTTATGGTGTGGATAGTTCTGGCATAAAACAAGAGTTAATCGAAATCACCAAAATGGAGGATCCAACATGATCCTTCGGCATAATAATTTATGCAAAAGTATTTTGCTAATTTTGTTGTCGGGTGGATGCTTAAATATTCCAAATGTTGCTCTTGCTGGCGATTTACCTCCACCACCAAAAGATATTAACGAAATTAATCAACTGATTAAGCTATACCTAGACTTGGTTGTAAACCAATATTCAGTGCAGCAGGTTGTACCTGTTATTGTTAAAAATGATGAGTACTTCATACAAAAAAACAAGCTGATTGATGAGTTGGAAATTCAAATTCCTCAAGAGTTATTGGCAAATAACCAGACTACTTTAACCAATCAAGATGTTTTAACTTTGGGATTTAGTGGCGATGCGAGTGACTGGATATCTTTAGATAAATTAAAAGATGTGAGCTATGAGTATCAATCATCAAATCAATATTTTAAGCTTAACTTTCCACCTGCTTGGATGCCGACTCAAGTTTTGGGTAAAGACTCATGGTATAAACCTGTCGTTGCTCAGTCGGGTATAGGACTGCTCAATAACTATGATTTTTATACTTATAGGCCACATCAGGGTGGTTCAACCAGCAGTTTATTTACAGAGCAGCGCTTTTTCTCACCGCTCGGTGTGATTAAAAACTCTGGGGTCTATGTTAAAAATCAATTTAAAAATGAAGGTAATTCCGAGTCTTTAGACAATGACGGCTATCGTCGTTATGACACCTCTTGGCAATTCGATAACCAAAAGAACGCTACATCTTTTGTGCTTGGTGACATTATTACGGGTAGTAAAACGACTTGGGGAAGTTCTGTTCGTCTGGGCGGTTTTCAGGTACAAAGAAACTATTCAACCCGACCAGATTTAATTACCTATCCATTGCCGCAGTTTATTGGGCAAGCCGCGTTACCCAGTACAGTCGATTTAATTATTAACGGGCAAAAGACCAGCTCAACAGAAGTACAGTCTGGTCCGTTTATTTTAAATAATGTTCCTTTTATTAACGGTAAAGGGGAAGCCGTAGTGGTCACGACCGATGCAGTCGGACGTCAGGTCACAACAGCAGTCCCGTTTTATATTTCTAATACTTTGCTAAAGCCTGGCTTATTTGACTACTCATTGTCTTTAGGGAAAATCCGTGAAGACTACGGACTTAAGAATTTTTCTTATGGGAAATTTGCAAGTGCAGCCGATGCCCGTTATGGGGTAAATGACTGGTTTACAGTAGAAGGGCGTACCGAGCTTTCTTCAGACTTACAGTTATTCGGTGCAGGGTCTGTACTCAAACTTGCAAACTTAGGTGTACTGAGTGCTTCTTTTAGCCAAAGTAAAGCCGATAAATCTATGTCTGAAGATCGGACGAAAGACTTGGAAGGGAAACAATATACGGTTGGGTACAGCTATAACCGCAATCGGTTTGGTTTTAGTATTAACCATAACCAGCGTGATGATGAATATACCGACCTTTCACGGCTGCAATATAGCAACTTAATTTCAGTGAATAGCAATAAAAGCCTAACCGCTAATACTTACTTTGCCACTAAAAACTCAGGCACCTTTGGTGTTGGTTATATCAATACTAAAGCAAATGACTTTAAAAACCGCTTCTTAAACTTGTCATGGGCGCCTGTTCTACCGACTTATATGAATGGCGTGACTGTTTCTTTAAGTGCCAACCGTGACTTTATTGAAAAAGAGTGGAGTGCTGCATTTCAACTTTCGATACCGCTGTTTCAACGAAACGCAACTGTAAACTCGGGTTATGCATTTAATAAACAAGGCGATACCGGCTACATTAACTTTAACCGTTCTGTGCCATCCGAAGGTGGTTTCGGTGTCGATTTAACCCGACGTTATAATGAAAATAGTGAAGATTTAAATCAGGCACGAGTCAATTACCGCAACGGTTATATCAATACCGACTTTGGGATATCTGGAAACCATGACTATAACTATTGGTTTGGTCTATCCGGATCTCTCATTTATATGGCAGGAGAAGTATTTGCTTCAAACCGTTTAGGTGATTCTTTTGCATTGATTGATACCAACCAAGTGCCGGATGTTTTGGTCAGATATGAAAACAGCCTAATTGGCCGTAGCAATAAAAAAGGCCATATTTTTGTGCCATCCGTTACGCCTTACTATTCGGGTAAATACAGCGTCGACCCAATCGACTTACCTTCAAACTTCACCATCACACAAGTTGAACAGCGTATTGCTGCCAAACGCGGTTCTGGCGTTGTGATTAAGTTCCCAGTTCATCAGTCTATTGCTGCTAACGTTTATTTAACTCAAGCAGACGGCAAACCGATGCCTGTAGGTTCTGTCGTGCATAGAGCTGACCAAGAGTCGTCTTATGTGGGAATGGATGGCATTGTCTATTTAGAAAATTTAAAACCGAACAATACCGTAACTGTTCAACGTTCGGATCAGAGTATTTGTAAGGCAGATTTTTCTGTAGATGTAGAGCAAGCCAAGCAACAAATTGTGGTGGTTAAGCCTGTTACGTGTCATGAGGTATCTTTACCATGAATATAAAAACAAAAAAATTACTTAGCCATTTATTTATATTTTCTGGACTAATGCTAGCTGGAAATTTGGCTCATGCTGCATGTAATGTGAGTGCTTCGGGTTCATCTTCTATTTCGGTTCCGTCTATCTATTTAACAGAAAACGGTGAAAACTCTTCACAGTTTAATTCAGGTTTGTCATGCACGGGTTTTAGCTTGGCTTTGGCGAACATGACCTACCTAAAATATCGGGTTGAGCAAATGTCGAATTCATTTACCAATGCTCAAACCGGAGAAAAGCTCAATGCTGTTATTTTAGACAGTAACAATGAAATCATAAGCTTAGGCCAAGAAAAAGACATGAGTAGCTTTACGCTGGTCAATCTTTTTAGCGGGCCTGATGGCAATTTACCTTTCTACATACGGCTTCCGGCTGGGCAAAGTGTATCACCTGGTGTTTATCAGGCTGATTCACCTTTAAAAGTAAAATGGTTTTATTCGGTACCGGGTGTTGCTATTGCTGGCATCGGGATCTTTTTTGAAAGCCCGGGGTTTAAACGTGGGGTATTAGGTATTGGTTTTAACTGGGGAACTGGCGCGGACTCCCTTGGTTCACTCTCAATTACCGTACTTCCAGACTGCCGAATTTTAGCTCAAGACGTAAACTTTGGTACGGCGGCGTTTGCTTCCAAGCTTGAACCTGTTCAGTCTTCTATGGGAATACGTTGCTCGGTAAATACACCATATTATGTCAGTTTAAATAATGGACTTTCCCCTCAAAACGGTAACCAGCGTGCCATGAAGTCACAAACGGGAAATACATTTTTAAAATACGATATTTTTAAAAATTCATCGAATGACCGATGGGGCAGTGGTAACGAACGTTGGTCGAGTTTAAACGCAACGGTTAATCCGGGCGTGCATAACGGAGTAACCCAGCAGAGTTATGTGTTTACCACAAAAATTGTCGATGAAAATGCAGACACTGTACCAGCGGGAACGTATCAGGATACGGTTACGGTACAAGTCGAGTTTTAAAAGTTGTGTTGTATGAAAGATAAAAGCTCAGTTCATGGGCTTTTTGTCTTTAAATGAAGTCATTAGTTTTAAAAAATTTACTCAAGCTCTAATTGGTCATCATCTTTAGTAATTTTAATCTTTATCTTTTTATATTTCCGTTTATTTGGATCGAGCGCCGAGTTCATTACTTCATCCGCAAAAGGCGGGCATTGCATCAGTTTGGCATAAGCTCTATAGCCGATGCGTATACGAGTAGGTGGGCAATCGGTTCTTTTTGAATAGTATTCAATGAGAGAGTTCAGTTCTTGTAATAAAGTTTGCTGGTCCATCATACATACTTAACAATTAGATAACTCAAGCATAATAGACTTAAGCGCTTAGTGGAATATGTATTTAAAATATCCAATTTGCTTAATTTGTGATCTAGTTCTCTAAAAATACTATTTTGTGTATCAAGTTTGTTTTTATATATAAGGTTGGTGTTTTTTTTAACCGAATTGTCATAATGAAAAGCTAAGTTAAGCCTATAACAAGAAAAGATGAAGATTGTTGCGAACAATAAAAGCAAGAAGCAATTTTCAAGTAAAGCTGGTCTGTTGTAATTAAGCTAATTCGAAAGAATTGGCTTTTTTGTTTTAATACATTCTATTTAAAGAGTTTTTTGGAAATATTATCGTTAATAAAATTGGTATTCATTTAAATCAAGATGTCCTTTATTAACATTCAATTGAAAATTATCAAGTTCTAATATGGAACTCTTTTTAATCAAATTAAAAATAAAGGATCTAAAAAGTGTTAATTTCAAGCCATAGATTACCAAAGAGTTTTAAGGATAAAGCCAACCAAAAAATTGCAAAAATTTCTGGCGCATTATTTGGAGCTGTTACACCAGAGCGTCAATCAACATTGCCAAAGGATTTTGAACTCAGTCCACATACTCTTTATAAACGCTTCGGTAGTACACATTACGGAATCATGATACCTGACCTACCTGAACCATTTCGATACTTATCTTGGGCTTCGGTATTGGGTTATGTGGGATTTACGATTACAGATACTAACTATCAAATGTCTAAGGATGGAAAAGGAGATACAGCTTCTTTAGTGCATGGAACAGCATTATCGACAACTTCTGAAGCTTACAGAACATTTTCAATTAAAGATGATATTAAATTTAACCAAGCGCCTTTTGCGATTAACTTTGACAATCAAACGGTCATGCATGAGGACGGTGAGGGATATATATTAATTACCAAAAGAGAAGACTTTGAGTTAGAACTTTATTTGAAGCCGACAAAAGCTATTTCATGGTTTGCCTATAGTGACTTTTATAAACACTTTAGTGTGCTAATGCACTATGAAGGTTATATTAAACAAAAGGGGAATAGTAAGACAGTTCAAGGGCTTTGTACTTTGGAGTCTTGGAAAGCTATAGCGACCTCAATGCTTAAGAACAAATGGTTAGTAGAAAATATACAAGTTCCCGTGAAAGTTTTTAGTTATCAAGTCATCAATATTGACCGTGAACAGCAGTTATTGCTGGCTTTTATTTGCTATGAAGACCAACCCATTTTGACTTCTGTTTACTATCGTCATATTGATGGAACATCAATTCAATACAACGGAGATATACTTTTTGAAGTAACCAGTCTTCAAGAAGAACCACAGATTACACCTGATGGTTTTCCAATGAATTTACCAAATACTTTTCGCTGGGCTGCTTATCACAATAATCAAAAAGTTTTAGATATTTCAGCTCATGTCGACACTCCATATTGTTTTGGATTGGCTGCTGGTTTTGTTTCTTCCTATGCGTGGCAAGGTGAATTCTATGATCAGCCATTAGTAGGAAGGGGCTATCTGGAATATATTGACCGAAGATAAAATTGTTTTAAAACTTAGTTGTTTATCTACAGCTTCAAGCGAACTAGAAAAAATCTGTTTTATAAACTCAATTTAACAATAAAATTTAATTGTTTATCCTTACTTTTTAAGATTTTATTGTTTTAGGTTAGGAACTTTTCTTTTTATTATTTAGTTTTGGTTTCTGAAATCTCTCTAAATTTTCTTGGGCTATAACCAAATGTTTGAATAAAAGATCTGGTGAAAGCTGCGGGTGAAGAATAACCAACTAAATCAGAAATTTGTGAAATACTTTTATTCGTTTCAATTAAATACTGATTAGCTAACTTCATTCGCCAATGCTTGAGATAATTAATCGGAGTAGTACCGACCAATTCTATGAAACTTTTTGAAAATTTTGATTTAGATTGATTAGTTTCTTTGGCAAGAGTTTCTACGGTCCACTCTTTAGCAGGGTTAGAATGCATTAAGAATAACGCCTTGCTAATAGTAGGATTCTGCAAAGCTGATATCCAACTTTTATGGTTGAGTGTTTCTTTGTTTAGCCAGAATCTTATTGACCATACCAACAGTAAATCGATAACACTTGAAAGCATAACTTGACTACCTAAAGATGGCTGATCAAGTTCTAATTTTATTGCAGCTACTGTCATGGGTATCCATTCTGCAACTTTACCATTTTGGTGTGAGGGAACTAATATGTAATTAGGCAATCCTTCAGCAATTGTTTGACCATATACGCCGTCTAATTGAAAAACACATGTAATAACAACGGGTTCTACAGCTTTATCTTCTATAATTTCGATAGAATGCTTAAACCTCGATGGAATAACAATAACATCTCCCTCATGTACGGTTTCATTTAGTTTTTGTTCGTTACTTTTTATTTTAAAGCTACCACCTTGAAATATATGAATATACGAATAATTATTATCCAGAAAAACAATATTTTTATTTTTATAATTTTCAACATGATAAATTTTTCCCGATATTTTTGCATTCTTATAAATATCAAAAAATATATCAGTTAATTTATTTATCTCATGCTCATTTTCCATCTCACTACATCTCATCAAAAAAAATGTTTCTGCAAAAAAATATGCTGTTTTGGTAATTGTGGAAAGTAGTTTTATAACAAATAATCATTTTACAAAGTTTTTTAGTTTGATATTTGATCAAATTATCAAACCATTATGTATGAATATTCTTAATTTAATTTATTAAATTCAATACTATAGTTTAAGGTGGAGTACGTTATGAGTAATAAACCAACAATTATATTAGTACATGGTTTTTGGGGAGGTGCAGCCCACTGGAGTAAAGTTATTATTGAACTTTCTCATAGAGGCTTTACCTCATTACAAGCAGTTGAATTGCCTTTAACCTCACTCGCTGATGATGTAGAACGGACTAAAAAAATGATAGCGCAGGTTGATGGAGATGTAATTTTAGTTGGACACTCTTATGGAGGTGCAGTTATTACTGAAGCTGATAATCTTCCAAACGTTATTGGTCTCGTCTATATTGCAGCATTTGCTCCTGATACAAATGAAAGCCCAGGTGAGATTACGCAAAAGCATCTGCCAGTAGCTGCGCCTAATTTATCGCCAGATAGTGATGGTTACCTATGGCTTAAAGCAGATAAATTTCATGAAAGTTTCTGCCAAGATTTAACAGAAGATGAAGGGTTAGTTATGGGTATAACCCAAAAGGCCCCGTTAGCAAGTACCTTTGGTGACACGATTTCATCACCCGCTTGGAAAACTAAACCTTCTTGGTATCAGATTTCTACCCAAGATCGAATGATTAGTCCAGAAAATCAAGCATTTATGTCTTCTAGATTAAATGCAAAAAAAGTCATTTCTTTAGATGCGAGTCATGCTTCTTTAGCTTCCAAGCCAGTTGAAGTTGCGGATTTAATAGAGGAAGCTGTTTCTTTCTTTAATTAAAGTTATTTAATGAGTTAAACAAACTAAGAAGTTAAGAAAATAATAATTTTTTTAACTTCTATTTCATTATAGGTCTGAATTCAACTTGTCTAGATGGCCTATGGCTGAATTGATGCCTTAACATAGATCAGTTTTCACAAATCATTTCATAAAAATCATCAATAGCAATGTGTCTTATTGCTAATGAAAATTTAATCATAATCTTTTTTGAATTCCCCCCTTATAAACACCACTTAACAATAACCAACTCATTATTTATCCTTACTTTTTAATGCTCTAAATTAAAACAAATGTCATTTTGTATGCTTGACTGCAATAGGGTTGAGCACTATCCTTTGCCTGCTGGCCTACATTGCCAGTCAGCTTTTGACAGAGCTGGTACAAAAGGCGCACAACAACGTTTTTATCGTTTTGTGCGTACTCCTAAGTCACGCCTTTATGGTGAGGCTAGGAGGGGCACGCTTGCGTGCGCTGGTTTCCTTTTGTACCAGTCTGTCAACCCTTCTAGTCTTGCCACCATTATTTGACAGTAATTGGTAAGACTCTTTTAAATCAAAAGGAGTCCGCACATGCGTACTAATTCTTCTTTATTGGCCTTCGCCAAATTCTCTCTGCCCATACCGCTTAAAAAGTCTATAAAACGGTTTAATCGACTCTAGGTTTTCTACGCCTTAAGAATCGTTACGACTAAAAATCATAGCAACAATAAACCCGAGATAGGCGAGCACACCGTTATTGTGCGGCTTTTGCATGCCTGTATTTAGTACTCAATTTAAGAGTGACGGCATTTCTATCTCTTTTATATACAACAAAAAATTATTTTAATTGGTAAAACTATGCCACGTTATTTAGAAGCGCCTTCCAAAAAATTACACATTATTCGAACGGCTATACGTCTATTTACAACCTATGGATTTCATACCGCAGGCGTAGACCTGATTGCCAAAGAGTCCAACATTCCGAAAGCTACGCTTTACAATTACTTTCGCTCAAAAGCAGGCCTCATTGAAATATGCCTTTTACTTCAAAAAGACACACTCATGGAAAAAGTAAGAGAGGTGATAGAAACAACCCAATATTCCACGTTAACCGATAAACTCAGACAAATTTATCTTTTACATGCCGACTTAAATAGCGCTTATTATCTATTGTTTAAAGCAATTTTTGAAACTAAATCACTTTATCCTTATGCTTACCAAAGTGCCGTGCGTTATAGGCGTTGGCTAAAAAATGAGGTTTTCTGCCTCATGGTAGAAACTAAGAAAATGACTTCTTATGCAGAAGCAGAGATTTTGGTATTTATGATAGATGGGGCAATTTTAGGGCTTTTGACCTCAGACAGAGTTGAAGAACAAACCAAGTTGTTAGATTACTTTTTGGTGAGAGTCGCCTAAAAACTCAGAGCAACCCAAGCTATTGGGCTTGGGCTGCTAAGCGCCTAATACGGTAATGCCGTCATATTCGTTTTCGGCTTTCTCAAGAAATTTTGTAATTTCTATGATCATGTTAAGTGCTTGTGGTTTGAAAAAGTTAAAGTGAGTTGCAAACCATTCTGTTTCTTCTTCGAAAATGAGCTTTAATGCCTTATCGTATTTATCTAACTGATTTATAAATGAATGAAGCCAATATAAATCTTTTATAATATCTCTTATTTTTTCTTGGTTAATAAAAGTAGCTCCCCAATGAAAAAACTTTTCTTTATCTCGGTTAAATACATTTTCAACGAGTGAAAAAGCAATTTCATCAACAACTATAGAGTCTATACAATCTTTATTTCTATTTAGATCCAAAGGTATAATTTGAATATTTAAAGAGCCTACTAAACCAGAAACGAATTTAACATCGAAATTAATTTTCATATTAAATGGATGAATAATTTAAGTTTTATTTTTCTAAGGTTAACTATTTATATTCAAAAATTCTAGTTGATTAGATAAATATATTGAATGTAAAGCTGCACTATAAATTTTTGAATTGAAAAACTGAAATAGTAAATTAAAGAACAGAAAGGAAAAAGTGAGGCTGCTAGAGCCTCACTGTATATAGGTGCTTATTTGCCTTTTTTAGTTTTTAAATATTCTGCATAAGCTTCATCTGCAAAGCGTCTTAGAGAATCACCAATTGCGGCATATTGGTATTCATTCAGGTTAGCTAAAGATGCACGAGCAGAAGGGTGCTGCACACCGAAGCCAGAACCCGGCAATAAAACCACACCTGTTTCATCTGCTACTCTAAATAATAGCTCGGTCGGATTTTTATTTTTCATAACCCAATCTGCAAACTCATCTCCATAGAGAGTCCGTGATGTGTTTTCAAGGTTGACTAGGGTGTAGTAGTCCACAGCATTTGGATCTGTTGGAACCTCGACACCAAGCTTTCTATAAAGTGCTGCATCGCGTTCACGAACAACAGATTTAACTGCTTTTTTATAGCTTTGGCGTGAGTCCATCATATTAAATAGTGCAAATAAAACCATTTGAACTTGTTGTGGGGTAGACAGACCAGCGGTATGGTTCAAAGCAACATTTCGGCTATCGGCAACTAAACGGTCAATAAACTTAATGCTTGCTGGGTCGGTAGTTAAAGATGAATAGCGCTCTTCAAGCTCTTTCTTCTCTTTTTTCGATAAGTTCGCAATTTGTTTATCAAGCACATTGTTATTTGAAAGTGCAATGACACCGAGTCGCCAACCAGTCGCACCAAAGTATTTAGAGAACGAATAAACCAAAATGGTGTTGTCAGGACAGATTGCAAAAAGTGATTTGAAGTTATCTGCAAACGTACCGTAAACGTCATCGGTCAAAATAATCAGATCAGGGCGTTTTTTGACGATATCGGCCAAAATCGCAAGTCCTTCATCACTCATTTTCACCGATGGTGGATTACTTGGGTTGACTAAAAAGAATGCTTTAATAGACGGATCTTCTAACTTTCTAAGCTCCGACTCTGGATATTGCCAACCGAGTTTAGGGTCGGCTTCAATCAATACTTCTTCAAGCTGGTAGTCATTGAGTTTTGGAATCTCAAGATATGGCGTGAAAATAGGGCTACCAATGGCAATACGGTCGCCATTTTTGATAATTTTATTTTCTTTTAATGAGTTAAAAATATAGGCCATTGCGGCTGTTCCGCCTTCGACCGCAAACAAATCTAAGTCTCTTTTTTGCATGCCTTGTACGCCCATTTCTCTTAAGACGTACTCTTTAATAATTGTTTCACTCACTCGAAGCATTCGGTCTGGCACTGGATAGTTACAGCCTAAAATCCCTTCAACCATTTCAAGTAAAAAAAGATCTGGGTCTAAGCCTAACTGGTCGCGCACATAAGACACGGCTTTGCCTAAAAAGACCACACCTGGTTTGTCACGGTTTTCCAAAATGAAGTTATCAAAACGTGACTGGAGTCCAACGGGGCGCGGGAAGCCACCTAAACCTTCCGGCATATAGGAAAATGAAAACTCGGATTCAGTCGCAGAAAACAAACCCAGTTGAAAGAATGCTCTACGTGGGATAGTGGCAAGAAAGTTCGGATTACCACGCCCAGCATTTAACATCATTCGGTCAGTTTTGCTTTGAGCTAATTCTATTAAATTATCTTTAAGTTCAAATGGGCTGAGTTTTGCGTATTTAGAATAATCGACTTTCCCCATGGGACGTCTCCTTAATTATAGTGAGATGAATAAAATTTCTAATTCAATGTATAAAATCAGGCCAAGCCTACGATCAGTGGTCCGAGTAAGGTTAAGAACACATTTGCTAGGGCATAGGTAATTGCAAATGGAACGGTCGGAATCGAGTTTCCTGCTTTGTCTAAAATTGCACCAAATGCAGGGTTTGCACTGCGTGAACCAGATAGTGCCCCTGCCATTACTGCAACGTTGTCATAACGCAGAACATAACGAGCAAAGAGCATGGAAAGTAGGAGAGGAACCAGTGTTACCACAACTCCAATCATAAAGAGTGAAAGACCACTTTCTTTAATGGTTTGAATTGCTTGTAAACCTGATTGTAAGCCGACGGCAGCAACGAAGCCTGCAAGACCCAAATCTTTAAGAAGCTGTGAAGCCGCTAAAGGCATATTGCCATGCACTTGATTTCGACTTCGAATCCAACCAAACAGAAGACCTGATAGTAAAGCACCGCCACCAGCACCAAGAGTTAATGGCACATCACCCAAACGAATCACAAAAAGACCAATCACTAAGCCAACCACAAGGCCTGCACCATGGAAAATCCAGTCCGTTTTTAAACTTTCAGGCAGGGCTTTACCAGCTTCTTTCACCAAGCGGTCGAGGTCACTTTTTGTTCCGTATACAGTGACCACATCACCTTGGCGTAAAACGGTGTCGTTACTTAAAGGTTGGGACTCATCGTTACGCTTAATCGCAAGTACATAAATACCGTGCTTTAAATACGCAGGCGTATTGGCCTTAATATCTCCTAAAGTACGGTTGAGATATTTGGAATTTCTTAGGATGACATCGCTGGTATCCATAATCATTTCCATACCTTGCGATGACTGTAATTCGCTACCGATTTGCTCGGCAACCGAAACAACACTGGCACGGCGACCAACCAGTAAAATGACATCGTCTGTTTGTAAAGTTAGCTCGGGAGCGACATCAATAAACTGATCTTTACGTTTTAACCGTTCAATCGTAATACTCGGCTCTTTTGCTTCAATTTCCGCAATAGTTTGCCCATTGGCTTGTTTAACTTTATAAATACGGCCAACAATTTCCGGCATTGCGAGTTCTTGGCCCGGTGCGAGTTCAAAAGCACCTTTGAGTCGTTCACTCTGAGCTTTTAATGCATCGTCGTGAATTTCTTTACCCATAAATTTAGGCAAGATATTCACACAGACAATAATTGCTCCCAATGAACCAAAAATGTAAGTCACTGCATAGCCAATCGCGACATTTGCTTGAAGTCTTTGAATTTCTGCGAGTGGGAGATCAAGTCTAGAAATTGCATCTCCCGCAGTCCCAATAATGGCTGATTGAGTCATGCCGCCCGCAGCGAGACCCGCAGCCAAGCCTTTATCGAGATGAAAAATTTTAGCCATCACTAAAACAGTGACTAAACCACACACTGCCATGAATACTGCTAATAAAATTTCTTTTATTGACTGTGGACCCAGTGATTTAAAAAACTGAGGGCCACTTTCAAAGCCGACTGCGTAAATGAAGAGAGCAAATAAAATTGCTTTAACGCCGTTATCGACAGGTACGCCAATAAGACTTAAAACAACTGCGACGAGTAAGGAGCCTGCGACTCCGCCAAACTGAAACTTTCCAAACTGGAATTGTCCAATCCAGAAGCCTATTGCGAGTGATAAGAACAATAATATTTCGGGGCTGTGCTTTAAAACACCTTGTAACCATTCAATCATTTTGATCTCACTTTTATTATTAGATCTATCTTTAATATATAAATTTATTTATTTTTCATTTTTAAAATACAATATGAAAATTACTTAAGCAAACCTTTAAGTTTGGTGGTTTTCTTAAGTTTAATTATAAGAATTAATGAGTTTAAAATGCTTGTAATCCAAGGGGTGGTGGTAATTCTGAGTGTTTAAATCAACTATTAATTTTTTAATCATAGATAAAATTTATTTACAATAATATAAAGAATATTTTATGAAATTAAAGCGTCTTGCTTATATCTAATCTTGAAAACAAGTTTTTAGTTTATTGATATTTAAGTAATTAATTTTTAATTGTTAGGCTGGTCCTAATTTTTATATAAATTAAAAAACAATCTACTTAAAATTAATTTTTTAATAATTGTGTCGCATAAATTAATTTTTAATATATTTGGAATACATTTAAATAAATCTTCATAATAATACTTATTTTAAAGAAAAACATAAAATCAACTTGAACCGTGTTCATTTTTAAATAAAAAGCTTCTGGTTATCTAAGCTTGATATTTAAAAATATTTATTACCTTGAAAGTAGTGGCTTATAGTGATTTAAAACCTTGGAATTACTGTTTCGAAGCTAACATTTTTTAAGTAAAGATCTGCTCGCTGTGCATGACCAAAGCACCAATCTTCAGCACTGTTTTGCACAATCACAAACATGACATCTTGCTCTGGAATATTAAGTTCCTGGTGGAGTTGTGCTGTCACATGCTGCATTAAATATGATTTTTGCTGAGCTGTTCTGGGTTTACCGGAAGTAATGTACAGCAGCATAAATTTTTCCGTGCGGGGGAGATGTTAAGCAATAGTGAGAGTCTAGTCATTTTACGCTCTCAGCTACTTGGGTGAAAAAGTGTGCTATTTGAGCATAAGTTTTTGACTTTATAAAACTATTTTGATTTGATCACCGAATACGTACAGATTATTTAGCAGTTTCAACAATATATTGAACAGTAGTCATGGTAATTTACATTGTCTGATATAGCTTTTAGATTGATTTATATTTTAATTTATCTTAGTAATAAAAAGAGCTTTGTGTGACACAGTAAAATGATAAACCTTAGAGTATAACTATGAAGCTTAAAGAATTAGCAGGTTGTGAGGAGTGCGATACCGTCTATCGTAGAGTCCCGCTTGCTTACGGAAAAAGAGCTTATTGTGTCTGCTGTGGTGCGGAACTTTATCGGCATACCAAACCGTTTACCACGTTGTTAGCTTTAATTTTAACGGCCTTAATTGTATTTGTTATTGCCAATAGCTTTCCGATTGTAAAAATTGAGTTGCAAGGCAACATATCGGAAACCACTTTACTTGGTGCCGTATGGGTGATGTTTCATTATGATCGGGCCTTCGTCGGTGTCCTCATTTTAATCACTACATTTATAGTGCCGCTTTCATATTTGTTATTAATGGCTTATGTCCTTGGTACGGTGAGTGTATTTAAAAGACGCCCCAAGTTTTTAGTCGGTGCCTTACGTACACTTTATTTTATGAGAGTGTGGGGAATGGTTGAGGTGTTCCTAATTGGAATTTTGGTCACTCTCGTAAAGTTAATGGGTATGGTACTGGTTATTCCCGAAATTGCCTTGTGGGCATTTGCGGTCTTAAGCCTATTAATGGTTTATATTACATCCATAAAAGTCAGTGACATATGGAACGAAATTGATAGGTCACAATTATGAAAACAATAAAAAATGTGACTACAGTGAAAACCGAAAATACCGATACGATTCTAAAGCAATATCCAAGAGCCAAAGATCTTTCACTTATATTGTGTCACTGCTGCGGGTTATTAAACTCATCAAAAGTAGATAAAGCAGTCGCTGGTAAAAAACATCAAGTTTTACGCTGTGTGAGATGCCACAGTGTGCTGCACCAACGTAAACCGGGAAGTTTAAACCGTACCTTTGCTTTAGTGGTTGCTGCAACTATTCTTTATATACCGGCAAATGTGCTGCCCATGACGGTGACTGACTCTCTTTTAGGAAGTCAGCAAGATACCATTATGAGTGGCGTGATTTACTTTTGGCAAAATGGAGACTATTTGGTGTCGGTGGTCATTTTTATGGCCAGTATTTTTATTCCGATGCTTAAGCTATTTATTTTGTATTTCCTGTTATTGGTTGTATATATACAGTCATCGGCAGCTTGGAAATTTGCGCCTGAGCAATGTATTAAACTTTATCGAATTGTAGAGTTTGTCGGGCGTTGGTCTATGATTGACGTGTTTGTGGTCGCTTTATTGACTGCTCTCATTCAAATTCAATCGCTTGCCACTATTTTAGCAGGGCCGGGTTCTATCGCCTTTGGTGCAGTTGTGGTTTTGACCATGTTTGCATCTTTGAGTTTTGATCCACGTATTATTTGGGATAATTTTTATGCATCTCAAAATACGAATAAACCCAATCAGTTTTCCTCGGAAAAAACCACAATTATTCAGGCAGAGCACTCGTCCTTGAATAATGATTCCATTAATCCCAGTCAATAAAAGAAAAATGAGTATGTCTGAAAACAAAACAACCAGCGGTACCTCAGATCATCATGAGACAGATGTTGAACTGGAAAACATGAATGATTTACCAGAACCTCAAGAAAAGAAAAATCGGTGGAAACCTTTACTTATCTGGATTGTCCCACTGGTCGCACTTTTAATTGCACTTTCACTCGCGGTGAAAGCGTTACTGTCTAATGGGCCCACGATTGAAGTGTCTTTTCGTACAGCCGAAGGTTTAGTCGCAGGTAAAACAACAGTTCGCTATAAGCAAGTGGATATTGGGGTGGTACGGCAAATTGCTCTTGCAGAAGATCGTTCGCGCGTTATTGCACGTATTGATTTACGTAAGGATGCAAGCAACTTTGCTGCCCAAGATTCACGGTTTTGGGTGGTGCGACCACGCATTGGGACGAGTGGAGTTTCAGGCATAGATACTTTATTGTCGGGTTCATATATTGAAGTGGATGGCGGGAAATCGCCCGAGAAAAAACTTGAATTTACGGGGTTAGAAATACCACCCGTTATTACCTCAGATGTACCGGGCAAAGTATTTTTCCTAAAAGCCGATGATTTAGGATCTTTAGATATCGGTTCACCGATTTATTATCGTCGAATTAACGTAGGACAAATTACCGCTTATAACTTAGCCGATGACGGTAAAAGCGTAGAGCTTCAGACTTTTATTCGTGCGCCGTATGATAAGTTTGTAACAACAGACGCTCGTTTTTGGCAGGCAAGTGGTATAGACGTCACCTTAAATGCTTCAGGCTTTAATTTAGATACTCAGTCGCTTGCAAGTATTGTCGCTGGTGGTATTGCGTTTGGTTTCCCTGAAAACTCAAATGCAACTGTAGCAGCCAATAAGAGTCACTTTAATCTTTGGGACTCAAAAGCTGAGGCATTAAAAGAACCAGATGGACAACCGCGTGGCGTGATTATGTACTTTGATCATTCATTACGTGGGTTAGCAGTTGGTGCACCAATCGACTTCATGGGTATTGAAATTGGTAGTGTTAAATCAATTAATGCAGAGTTTTATAACAACTATAAACAGATTCGTATGCGTGTTGAGGCGGTAATTTATCCGTCACGCGTTGAAAATGGCTTGGCACTCAATCCAAACAGTGAAATTTTCAAAGATTTTGTTGAGCATGGATGGCGTGCACAAATGAGAACGGGCAACCTCTTAACAGGCCAAAACTATATTGCGTTAGACAAGTTCCCTAAAGCTAAACCGGCAACTTTACAAACGCTAAATGATGGTCGTGTAGTGATTCCAACCACTGCAACAGAGTTAAGTGGTTTGCAGGCACAGGTTTCTCAAATTGCTGACAAGTTAACCAAATTCCCGTTAGTAGAAATTGGGCAGGATGTTCGTAAAACGCTTAAGAACATGAATACAGCTATTGAGTCTACTGACAAGCTGGTTAAACAGTTAGACGGTAAAGTCGCACCTGGTTTACAGGCAACCTTAGACGATGTTCGTAAAACTGTAAGATCGTCCGAGTCTATCTTGTCGAGTGATGCGCCGTTACAACAAGACGTACGTAAAGCATTGCAACAGATGACTCGTGCGGCTGCTTCTTTACAGCTCATGTCAGATTATATTGAGCAACATCCTGAATCTATTATTCGTGGTAAGAGACCAGAGGCCAACGATGAAAAATAAAAAGAACCAATCATTTCAACACTCTCAAGTAGCCAAATGGCTGCTTGGGAGTGGGGTACTTTTAACAGCGGTTGCTATGACAGCCTGTTCTAGTTCGCCAACGCCAAACTACTATACGATTAGTCCTAAAGTAACTCCGGCAGTTAACTCAAGTATTCGAGTTATTGAAGTTCTACCGGTTGGTCTTCCAGACCGTTTAGATCGTGCGCCTTTGGTGCTACAGGACAGTAATGGCAAGTCAACTGTACTGGATAATGAGCGTTGGACTTCGACTATGAGTACACAATTACGTGATACCTTGTCGGCGGGTTTACAGCAAAAGTTAGGCGCTATTGATAGCTATAGCAGTGGACTTGCTGGAAATAATCAGCCTTTATACCGAGTTTCTACAGACTTTTCTCATTTCGATATTGTAGATAACAGCAATATCAATGTTGCAGTGTCTTGGGTGGTGAAGCGTCAAATACCGCCTACTCAATTAGAATCATCTAATCCAAAAGTCATCACGAATGCGGGTTCGCAGCTCAATTGTCGAATTGCTTTTAAGCAGCCGATTGATCAAAAAGCTAAAAAACTTGAAGCAATTGTTAGTGCTTCAAGTGAGGCAATGAGCCAAATTATTAATACGGTATCTTCTTCCATCTTGGCGCTAGATTCAAATAAAAAAGTAGTCGTCAACAATGGTATTTGTTCGTAGCAAGGTGTTTTAACAAAACCCTTTATCTGCCTAAAACAGATAAAGGGCTTTTTATTTTAGTTGCCTCTATAGGTTGAGTAACCGTAAGGGCTGAGCAGTAAGGGAATATGGTAGTGATTTACACTGCCGTCCACTTTAAAAATCACGGGTACTTCGCTAAAGAACGTTTGCTGTTTGTTCTTTTTAAACCATTCTTCAGTTTTAAACGTAACTTTATAAACACCTTGTTCTAGTTTTTTATTTTCCGGATAGAGCGCAGTAATACGACCATTTGAGTCTGTCACTTGTTGGTTGAGTTTCACCCACTGGTTATTGGTGTTTTTCTCCAAAACTACTTCAACCTGAGAAGAGGGTAAACCTGTCTCTAGGTTTAATACATGCACACTAAGCGGATTGGTTTGTGCAAATGTAGCTGAGGCTATAAATAAAGAAGATAAAGCAATAAATGATTTAGTCATGGTGTAGCTCCTTATGAGTTAAAAACGGTTTCAATGGCTTTGCTTGCACACTGATTGTCATTTTGCGCGCCGCCAGCACCCGCAACCCCAATTGCGCCGATCACTTGGTTCTCAAAACGGACAGGTACGCCACCGCCTAACAAAAGTAAATTTGCTACGGTGGTTAAATTTTTTGCTTCGGGGTTTTGGTTACTGTTTTGGCTTAAAACTAAGGTCGATGTTTTGGTCGATAAGGCGGTATACGCTTTTTTCTCGGCAGCCATTAAATTATGCGGGCCTACCAACTCATGCCGCTCGGCAGTTAAAGTATTACCGCCACGATCTACCACAACGACCGCAATATTTTGATTTAGTTGTTTACATGCCTGTTTAGCACTGTCAGCTAGCAGATGGGCGGTTTTAAGATCTAACGAATAAACTTGATTCAAAGCAGGAGGCTGTGCAAAAGTACTATTTGCAAATAGCACTGTTGTGAGTAGCAGCCAGTTTATTTTGTTCATAATGATTGCCTCTATGTCGCTTTGAAAATCTTAAACAAATTGCCTAATTTCAAGCATGACAATCACATTACAAAGTTGTCATTTTTCTAATGAGTCTCTACAAAATGCGTATTCTTATTATTGAAGACGAGATCAAAATCGCCACTTATTTGGTCAAAGGGTTAAAAGAATCCGGATACCAAGCCGAGTGCGTACATTTAGGGCTTCAAGGTTTGGAAATGCTAAAAAGAGATCAATATGACTTGCTTATTCTTGATGTGATGTTGCCAGACATAGAGGGTTGGAGCGTATTACAAGTACTACGCCAGTTCTCAAAAATTCCGGTGATTTTCTTAACAGCAAAAGATCAGGTCATGGATAGAGTGAAAGGGTTAGAGTTAGGGGCAGACGATTACTTGGCTAAACCCTTTTCCTATATTGAACTCTTGGCACGGATTAAAAGTTTGTTAAGACGACAGCAGTATTTGCAAGAAAATGAGTTGTCTATAAGTGATCTAAAAATGGATTTGGTGGGGCATAAAGTATGGCGTAATGGCAACTTAATCGAACTGAGTAAAACCGAATTTAACTTATTACGTTATTTATTGGTCAATAAAGAACAAATCGTGACGCGTAGACAAATCGGTTCTGAGGTTTGGAATATTAACTTTGACACTGATACTAACTTTATTGACGTCGCAGTACGCCGTTTAAGAAGCAAAATTGATGAAGGATATGAACCAAAACTTATCCATACCATCCGTGGCTTGGGCTATAAAATTTCGGTTAGCTTATGAACTTTAAATTTCTGCGTTCGCTTGAAGTCCGTATTACCATACTGGTCACGCTTTGTTCGGCTCTCATTTTATGTTCAGTCGGCTTTATGACCTATTTAGGCATTAACCAAATTTTATTAAAGCAGCAAGATAAAGCTTTAGTAGACCGAATTAATCGTTTGGAAATTTTGCTACAAGACAGTGAAAATGTTGAGCAAATTATTGCGCGTCCTAAGCTGTATCAAAACATGCTTGGCAACCAAGACAACTTATTTTTACTCATTCATAAAGACAAAGCTTTAATTAATATCAATCCACTCCATATTCAGCTACCTCAGCTTGCAGAGCGAACAAATCTTCAATTTCAGGACTTGGCTAACAATTCATATCCAACGCGAATTGCATGGAAAACCATCACTATTAATCAGGAACCTTATCTGCTTATTGCAGGTAAACAGTGGTCTGAGCGCATCAATATTCTTTTACCATTTCAAAAGAATCTTTTGATGTATGTGGTAGGAGGAATTCTTGCAATTTTTGCTCTTTGTATTTTGGTATGTCATTTAGGGTTGCGTTCGCTACAACGGCTTCGCAAGCAAACTCACTCAATTAACGTAAATCAGCTACAAAAACGTTTAAACCTATCAAATACATCTTTAGAAGTTGAACTGCTTTCTAAAGATATAAACCATATGCTTGAACGTATTGAAAAGGGCTATACGCAGCTCAATCGTTTTTCTGAAGATATCGCACATGAGTTCCGTACGCCTTTAAATAACTTGATAGGGCAAACCGAGATTGCTTTAACAGATGAGCGTTCAGTAGAACAATATCAAGATTTGTTGGTGTCTCATTTAGAGGATTATCACAGATTAAAACGCATGATTGATAGCATGTTGTTCTTGGCAAGAGCCGATCAAAAAATGGTGCTTGTTAACAAACAGCAAATCAATATTCAAGAAGTTTTAGATGGGCTATGCCAGATTTTTGAATATCAGTTTGAGGAACAAGACTGCCACATTAGTTTTAATCTAGAAGTTCCAATGTTATTTGCAGATCCAGAGTTATTTCAACGAGCGGTTTACAACCTTGTTTTAAATGCGCTGGTTCATGGGGGCTGTAACAGAACTATCTTGGTTACAAGTAAATATAAGACACTTGATCACAAGAATATGGTGAGCCTAAGTGTAATAACCAGTGGTATTTCAATCGCTGAACATCAACTTGAACATCTTTTTGAAAGATTCTACCAATGTCATTCAAGCCGAACTGATGAGAGTCAGACAGGAGGCTTAGGTCTATCTATTGTGGCTTCTATTATGGATTTACATCATGGCTCATACCGTGCTTATAACACGGTTGCGGGGGTATGTTTTGAGCTTGATTTCCCAATCGCAGATACTCCATAGAAATACAATTAACTACCTATAAATGTTGCTTAATTTTAAATTTCACACTTTGTTCACAACCCTCTGAAGTATGTTTAAACACATGAAATAAATATAGGAGGATCATGATGAAATTATTATTTAAATCAATTGTGATGAGTAGCAGTCTGGCCGCGGTTAGTTTATTGGCCCCTTTAAGTACCTATGCAGAAACTACCACTAAACCCGTAGCTGTTGATGCTATCGATATTAATAAATATGTAGGTAAGTGGTATGAGATTGCGCATTTACCTATGTTTTTTCAGCGTAATTGTATAGCCAATACAACAGCAACCTATTCGATTAACGCAGATAAAACCGTGGGTGTTTTAAATAGTTGTACGAATAAAAAAGGCGAAGTGATTTCATCCGAAGGTGTGGCTTATCCGCAAAATGAAGGTAATAGTAAACTAGAGGTAAGCTTCTTACCTTCCGGTTTAAGATGGATTCCTTTTACCAAAGGTGACTATTGGGTGCTTAGAGTTGACCCAGATTATCAAGTCGCTTTGGTGGGTGGGCCAAGTACAGAATATTTATGGATTCTTTCTCGTAGCCCTCAAATTGATCAAGCAACATATAACTCTTATTTGCAAACGGCAAAACATTATGGCTATGATGTTTCCAAACTCATTAAAACAACACAAACAAATTATTGAAATCGCTGATTATGTTGGCTTTTAAATTTGGCTCATAAATCTGTGAACTTCACATAAAATTCATTGCGCATTTTCTAAATTAGAACCAAAAGAAATGCTTTAGATCAGGAAGAATCAATGTCTAAATTTTTTCTACGCTGGATCGATAGTTGGTCAGATTCAGAAAATGCGCAAATGGATGCTTCTAGCGAATATGTCATTGAAAAGAAAATTCAATGGTTAAGAATCATACCTTTTATTCTATTACATATCGCTTGTTTAGCTGCTTTTTGGGTAGGGGTGTCTTGGTTTGCTGTGATCTTCATGCTTGGCTTTTACCTAATACGCATGTTTGCAATTACCGCTTTTTTTCACCGTTATCTTTCCCATAAAACTTTTCAAACCTCCCGTATTGTCCAATTTATTTTTATCTTGATTGGAACCATGAGTGCACAGCGCGGACCGTTATGGTGGGCAGCACACCACCGTTATCACCATCATTTTACTGACACCGAACAAGATCCGCATTCAGCGAAAGCAGGTTTTTGGTATTCGCATGTAGGCTGGTTTTTAAACGAACAGAATTTTGCCACTCGAAAAAAAGTCATTAAAGACTGGTTGAAGTATCCGGAACTGATTTGGCTTGACCGATTTAGCTTACCTGTTGTGATTTTGACGGCTTTGGCAATTTACGGTTTAGGTTCATGGCTGGCGCAGCGTTTTCCTGCGTTGGGTACCAATGGCTTACAGCTTTTGGTATGGGGTTTTGTGATTTCTACTGTGCTGTTAACACATGCGACTTTATGTATTAATTCACTTGCGCATCGTTATGGTTCACGAGAGTTTAATACGGCTGATGATAGCCGTAATAACTTTTTCCTCTCTTTAATTACTTTAGGTGAAGGATGGCACAACAACCATCACTTTTACGCGGGTAGTGTGCGTCAAGGTTTTTATTGGTGGCAGATCGATATTACCTTTTATGTGTTAAAAGTCATGTCTTTATTTGGTTTGGTATGGGGATTAAAGCCAGTACCAGAGAAGGTTTATCAATATAAAAAAATTAAAAATCTGCCGATAGAAAAAATTGAAAATGGGGAGGTGTTATGAAAATTGCCATTATTGGTTCAGGTATATCGGGGCTTTATGCGGCTTGGAAATTGTCAAAACAACATCAGGTTACGATATATGAAAAAAATAACTATTTTGGCGGTCATACAGATACGCATGAGCTTGATATAGACGGTACTAAGATAGCGGTAGATAGCGGTTTTATTGTGTTTAATGACTATAACTACCCGTTATTTACTGATATGCTTAAAAAATTAGGCGTAGAAACTCAAAGCAGCGATATGAGTTTTTCGGTAAATAATCTGGTCAGTGAGCTTCAATATAATCCTTCAAAAAAATGGTCGCTCTTTGCCCGTCCGCAGAACTTTTTAAATCGTAAATTTCTACAAATGCTCTCAGACTTGCTGCGTTTTTATGATGATAATAAAGATATAGATGTGGCGGATATTGATCCAAATTTATCGATTGAAGACTATTTAGATCAACATAAATATAGTGCCGAGTTCCGCTATGAGCATCTTTATCCGATGTGCGGTGCATTATGGTCGGCACCTGTTGAGCAGGTAGGCCAAATTCCATATCGATTTGTGGTAAGTTTTTTTCAGCATCATCGTATGTTGCAGCTAAAAGAGCGGCCACAATGGCAAACGGTTAAACACGGTTCGGCAAGTTATATTCGTGCTATTCAAAAGAGTTGCCCATCGCTTGAATGGAAGTTTGCAGAAGTAAAAAGTGTGAGCCGTTTCCCTGAAACCGTGTGGATCGAAACTTCAGAAGGGCAAGCACAATATGACTGGGTGATTTTTGCTAGTCATGCTGATGATAGTCTAGGTTTAATAAAAGATGCTTCATCGCTTGAACAAGAAATATTAAGTCAGTTTGGTTATCAAGATAATCATATGGTGGTACACCGTGATCTTTCAATTATGCCTAAAAGCCGTTTGCAGTGGGCAAGCTGGCATGTACATGTAACTCCTGCATCGCAAGTTCAAAACAATGAGTCTGCCATACATTATGGTTTTACTTATTGGATGAACAATTTACAAAACCTACCCTGCAAAACTCAGATTTTCTGTACTTTAAATCCCAATGTGCAAATTAAAGCCGAAGATATTTTGGTTGAACGTCATTATAGACATCCGGTATTTGATGCAAAAGCGATTCAAGCTCAATCTCGTTGGCAAGAAATTAGTGGGCAAAATCGTACTTCATTTTGTGGAGCATATTGGGGATGGGGCTTTCATGAAGATGGCGCCCGCAGTGCAGCACGTGTTGTAGAGCAACTCTTAGCGTTATAAAAATAAAACGGGAGCTTATCAAATGTTATTAACTAAACTGGCTATCGCTCCCGCACTTATTCGTCACAGACGTTATAGTCCCAAAACTCATCAATTTACATCGACCTTAAATTATTTATGGTTTGACCCAGATCAATTAAATGAAATTACACAAGATTGTTTATTTTGGTCGACTGATCATTGGAATGTATTAAAAATATCCGAAAGTGATTTTTTAAATATGTATAACGGTTCGGTAAGGGATCGGGTAGGAAAAGCGCTACTGCAAAATAACAACTTATATATGGGTTCAGATTGGCAAATCAGAGTATTGGCTTTGCCTCGTTGTTTGGGTTTTCGGTTTAATTCAGTCGTATTTTATTTTGTTTTCAGCCAAACAGGCCAACCACTATTTATTCTTAGCGAAATTACCAATACCCCGTGGAATGAGCGAACAGTCTATACACACGACTGTATAAAACAACAAGGTCAGGTGGGTGATTATCAGAGTTTCGATTTTAACTTTGAAAAATCATTTCATGTTTCACCGTTCATGCCCATGCAGTTGACTTACCGTTGGCGATTTAGTTTTTCAGATCAGCAGAATGTCATTCACATGCAGCTCTTTGAAGAGAAAAAACAACTCTTTAATGCCACTATGCGCTTTGAACTTGTGCCCATCACATTTCCTTCACAGCAATATCGATATGCTCTTATCAACAGCCTAGCGCCTTTTAAAATGCTGTTTTCCATATATTTAGAGGCATTTAAGTTGTGGCGAAAAAAAGTTCCATTTTATCGTCATCCTAAAAAGATCAAGGTAGATAAGACATGATAAAAACATTTCTTTATGGTGAAGATGACTCGCTACCATTACTGCTCAAGAGTCTTCTTAAATTACGTCATGGACAGATTACTTTTCAGGGCGCGTGGAATGGGACGGTCGGTGAAGTTTCAGATCTTCACGCTGTAATTGAAGTTCATAATCCTCTACTGATGGATCTCATTTTAAAAAATGGTGTTTTAGGAGCAGCAGAAGGGTATATCCGTGGTGATTGGAGCAGTGAGCAACTTGTCGAGTTGATTCAGATATTAGCGCGTAATCGAGATGTATTAGACCAAATCAACCAGAATGTTGTTGCCCAAGCCAGTCAGTTTTTTCTTAAGGCGTGGTATCAAAACCGGAAGAATTCCATAAGTGGTAGCCGTAAAAATATTGCTGAGCACTACGACTTAAGCAACGACTTTTTTAAATTGTTTTTAGATCCGACTTTAATGTATTCGAGTGCAGTCTTTGAAAATGAAACCATGACTCTCGAAGAAGCATCCGAATTAAAAAAAGAGATTATCTGTAAAAAGCTCGATTTAAAACCAATGGATCATTTGGTTGAAATTGGAAGTGGGTGGGGTGGTTTTGCAATTTATGCAGCTCAACACTATGGCTGTAGAGTGACCACCATTACCATTTCACAGGCTCAATATGATGAAGCCATTACTCGCGTAAATGAAGCAGGACTATCTCACCGAATTGATGTACAACTCAAAGACTACCGTCTGCTTGAAGGTAAGTTTGACAAGTTGGTGTCAATTGAAATGGTTGAGGCAGTTGGTGCACAGTATTTATCGACATATTTTGATCAGTGCAAAGCACTATTAAAACCAAAAGGTTTAGCGTTTATTCAAGCCATTACCATTGAAGACTTCCGCTATAAAAAAGCACTCAACACCGTTGATTATATTAAACGCTATATTTTCCCTGGTAGCTTTATTCCTAGCATAACTGTATTGACTCAAACTGCGTCTGAAAGTGGTTTAAGGTTAAAGTATTTAAATGACATTGGTCTAAGTTATGCGCAAACCATTCATCACTGGCGAGCGCGATTTTTAGCAGCCCGAGAGCAGGTTTTGACTTTGGGTTTCGATGAAAACTTCATACGCATGTGGGATTTTTATTTATGTTATTGCGAGGGGGGCTTTAAAGAAGGTGTGATAAGCAACGTTCACTTGTTGTTTGAAAGTAGCAGTTACTAACTCAAACACATCAAGCAAGGAGAATGCGCATGTTATGGAATTTATTAATTCTGGATTTACTGATCATGTTGCTCAGTTGGCTACTTGCAACTCTAAATGGTCGTGCTGGAATTGTAGACGCCGCATGGAGTTTCTGTCTGGCAGTGAACATTATTGTTTCTTCTTTACTCATTTCAGTTGCTCCTGTCGAAGTACGACTGTTTATTGGTCTTTTTAGCGGATTATGGTTTTTAAGATTATTTTGGCACCTGTTAAGACGTTATCAGTCTGAACAGAATGAAGATGGTCGTTACGCCAGTATGCGACAGGCAATGGGTAAGTTTCAGCATTTAGGTTTTTTCTTGTTTTTTATCTTTCAAACCTTTTTAGTGCTTTTATTCTTTTTGCCGATGTGGATGTTACTCAATGTAGAGGCAATTGCATGGGACAGCGGATATAAAATTACCCTAATTATTGCTGCTGTAGTTATGGGAACCGCCTTTATCGGAGAACAGTTCGCTGATCAGCAGCTATACCGATTCAAATTAAACCCAGAACATCAGGGTAAAACCATGGACCAAGGTTTATGGCGCTATTCCCGTCATCCCAATTATTTTTTTGAATGGTTACACTGGTTTGCCTATCCAATTATTGGTTTAGCAGCAGGCCAATATTTATTGTGGATTTATCCGGTACTCATGTGGCTATTTTTATATTACGTCACGGGTATTCCATTTAGTGAAAAACAGGCAATTAAAAGTCGCGGTCAAAATTATCTTGATTATCAACAAAAAACGTCAATGTTTATACCGCGGAAACCAAAAAAATAGGTGCGCATATGGATTTTATCGTTCATCAGTCTTTGAAAATTGTTGAAAGTGGTGTGATTCCAGACCATGCAATTCGGGCTGCAATTCGAGCTTTAAGCAAAAAGCGTTTAATTCAGGAAGGTCGCTATGACCCTGAACAAGGGGCACAGCGCTATATGGATGTGCTTAATATGCTGAAAAAGAGCGAAATCGCCGTTGAAACAGATAAGGCAAACGAGCAGCACTATGAGTTACCAACCGAGTTTTTTCAGGCGGTGCTTGGAAAAAGACTGAAATATAGTGCATGTTACTTTCCCACCAAAACAACAACTTTAGATCAGGCAGAAGAGCTTGCACTTCAGCTTTATTGTGAAAGAGCACAACTTAAAAATGGTCAACACATTTTAGAGTTAGGTTGCGGTTGGGGTTCTTTAACTTTGTGGATGGCAGAAAACTATCCACGATCACAAATTACGGCTGTTTCAAATTCTGCAACCCAGAAAAAGCATATTCTCGGGCAAGCAAAGTTAAGAGGTTTAAGCAATATTGAAGTACTGACCTGTGATGTAAACGTACTCGAATTAGACCAAGCCCGATTTGATCGTGTTGTATCGGTCGAAATGTTTGAACACGTTCGAAACTATCAGCGACTTTTTGAAAAAATTCAGCAGTGGTTAAAGCCGGAAGGATTACTCTGGTGTCATATTTTCTGTCATCGCTTTTTGCATTATCCTTTTGAAGTAAAATCAGACTATGATTGGATGTCTAAGTATTTCTTTACTGGCGGTTTAATGCCTTCGACTTCAACTTTTTTGCATTTTCAAGAGCATTTAGAGTTGGCTCAACATTGGCAATGGTCGGGTGAGCACTATATGAGAACCGCAAATGCTTGGCTTAATAATATGGATAATCAAGAGGAAGAGCTCAAGCCACTGTTTAAAAAGATCTATGGGAAAGATGCCAATATTTGGTGGCAACGCTGGCGTATTTTCTTCATGGCTTGTGCTGAACTTTTTGGTTTTGAACAAGGACAAGAGTGGGTCATTGGTCACTTTTTATTTAAAAAGAGATCATTGTAATTTCGATAGCCTATCTCGGCGATAAAATATGATAAGAACTCGAAACGATGGCAAAGCTCATCCATTAGCCCAAATGTTCAATCGATATTATTGGTTGCAGATTGGTCTAATTGCCTTATCAATTGTGGTCGGGTTGGCTTGTAGTGCTTGGGTGATTAAAGGCTCTTTACTTAAAACCGCTTTAGAACAAGAAATGGAACATTACTGGTTGCGTATAGAACGTAACCCAAATGCAGACCTGCCAGATACTAAAAATTTATATGGATATCGGTGGAATACTCAAGTAGCCCCACAACCTTTTAAAGATATGCATCTAGAAAGTGGGGTACATCGGATATTTGTTGATGGCAAAGAACGTATGACGGTATATGGTGAACGTAATGGTCAGCATGTACTGCTGGTATTTGGCGAAAGTAATGTCAATAAGCTGGTCTGGCTTTTTGGTCTCGCACCACTTATGTTTAGTTTATCTGTTTTATATAGCTTTTTGTGGTGGTCAAATCGAAGAGCAAGACGCTATTTTTCCCCTATTACCCGTTTGGCAAATGCATTAGAAAATATTGATTGGGCACACCAAGATACACAAGCATCACCTTTTAAAGATATCAATACCAATGGCAATATGGAGGCGGAATATCTCAAACAAGCCTTGGAAAAATATCATCAGGTTTTAAGTGAATTTATTCGACGTGAACGAGAATTTACCGGCGATGTCAGCCATGAGTTACGTACGCCGCTCACGATTTTAAAAGGCAATGTACAACTTTGTCAGACTAAATATGGAGAAGATAAATCTTTAACTCGTCTTCACAATACAATTGAAGACATGCAATTGCTCGTCGACACCTTGCTCGCAATTGCCCGTAATACGGTAAAAAATTTACCGTCTGAAAAGAATTTAGTATCTGAAATTGTGAGGGATTTAGTCGAAAGTTTAGAAGGGGTAAGTGTGAGTAAAGGTATACATATTCATATTCACCCAGACTCAGCCGAACAACCACGCTGGTTATATCCCTCTATGACTAAAATGGTTCTAGGCAATATTTTGCGTAATGCTCTGAATTATTCCCAAGGTTCACAAATCGATATTATCCAACAAAAAAACAGCTTAATTATTGCCGATAATGGTATCGGAATTTCTTTACCTAATGATATGAAAGTTCAGGAACTCAGCGACTCACAACTTTCTTTAAAAGCCAAAGGGCACGGCATCGGCTTGCAGTTGGTCCAAAAGCTTTGCAAACAATTAGGTTGGCGAGTTGAGTTGTTTGATCGGCAATATTACTTAACGACTCATCCTGAGCTGGATTTAGAGATGACCACAGGTTTAATAGTAGTCGTCTATTTAAATTAATCGGTAGTATCGTCTAAAGCAATTTTTAAACCTACGCCTGCTACTGTATGTAATAGTTTAGGATCAAAAGGTTTATCTATCATTTTCCTTAAGTTATAGATGTGGCTGCGCAAAGCATCACTTTCAGGTTCTTCATCACCCCATAGCTCCATCATAAGTTCCTGTTTAGTTACTACTTTAGGAGACTGACGCATCAAAATTTTTAATAATTTAAATTGAATAGGGGGTAATTCGATATTGTTTCCGGCACGAATAACAGTTTGAGTTGCGCTGTCGAGAATTAAATCATGAATTTGAATTTTGTGATTTGCGACTTCCCCTGCCGCTCTCTTGATCAGTGCTCGAATACGCATGACCAACTCATTAAAATCAAATGGTTTAACTAAATAATCATCCGTGCCAGCAGTAAATCCTTTAAGTTTATCATCTAAAGTATCTCTAGCAGTGAGCATAAGAATTGGCATATCAATGCCTTGTTCGGTCCGTAACCAGTTACACAAATCATAACCTGAGCCATCGGGTAAGTTGATGTCGAGCAACAAAAGATGATAATGCTGTGACTTAAGAAAAGAACGTGCCGCATCTAAATTACGCGCATGATCGATGACGTAACCATGTACTTCAAGAAATTCACACACGGTCGCCGCCAGTTCAAAATGGTCCTCAACCATGAGGATAAAATGATTACCCATGAGATTTTATTAAGCCATTAATTTAATAGTTGTTGTTTTAATTTAGCATTAAATGGTTCAGTACCAAACCAGATTTTAAAATATTGATTTGCATTCGGATTAATTATAGAACCGAGTAGCTTCTGGTTTAATTTTAGCTCTAGTTTTTGATTTTCATGGTGATAAGAAAGACTATATAAATCTCCGCTCTTGATTGGTCTATAAAGCTCATTAATATGATTAAGCGGGGATTTCGCATCAAATCCACTAATATTCTTCTTTAAATAGTGAGTTGCTGCTCGCTTAAATGCCCACTCAGGAATATCTCGGTTATAACTAAAGTCCATTTTTATGCTTTGGTTCTGCCAACTTTTTAGGCAATCTTCAGCAAAGTAGCTAACTTTTCCGACTTTTTGACTCGTTACCATTAAAGGTGCTGAACTGCATTTTTTCAGTTCAGCAGCATTTGCATGAGACGCAATTAAAATACCCAGAAGTATTAAGATTCGACTTTTTTGAATGGCAATATCCATTTATAAACTCCTCCAAATACAGGTAAAGAACGGTAGAGACCATTCGCAGGGTCCCAGAAGTCCTGTTGGAAAATAATTTGTTGTTGTTCATTAATTTTGATTTGACTAATGCCATAAGAAGCCATGGTTTTTGTACGGCCTAGCATTTTAAAGTCATAAGCCATATACCAATGAATATAGGCTGTATCTTGATGGTGAGTTGCGCTAATCAGTTTTACAGTGACGTTACTTACTCGTGCGTTCATACCCTCAAAGTGTTTAATTAGATCTTTTTTTTGCGAGAACTGGGAAAGTGTATCATTGATATAAAGCTGATCCGCATAAAGTTGACTCGCATTACTTACAAAAGAAGGTGTGCCTAAAGTGTTAAACGCAGCAACAAAACGGTGACCAATCTCTAGTGCTTGCTCATCATTTAATGTGACGCCAGTAATTTGTCGTTCGGCTTTACCATAATCACCTGAGTAACTAGGCACGCTTTTGCATGCTGTTAGACCTACTAAGGTAATCAGCCCTAGGGTAGTGGTTATAATTTTCATATTTAAATCCTAGCCAACTTTATAAAATTAAATTAAAGAGGCTGTCGTGAAATTTGCGTGAATTCTGAATTTTTTGATTTGAGTTTAATAGTGTTTTCTTTGAAGCAATTAGATCTTCACTAGCTTAAATTTTTTACAGGAATACATTATTTTTATGAAGAAAATAATAGGTCTTTTTTGAAAAAGATAACATCCATATTCATATAACTAGATGAGGTGGTTTTTTCAAAACCAAGCTTATTTAATAGATTGTGAGCAGGTAAATTATCTTTTTCTGAAAAAGCGATCACATGCTGAAAGTTCCGATTTTTCATGTCTTCTAGTAACTTAAGTGAAGCTTCAAGAACATAGCCTTTATTTCGTTCAGTTTTAATAAGTCTAAAACCTAGTTCGGCTTCGGTTTGGCCATCAACTTCACATATTTCAAAACCGCAATAACCAATAATTTGATGGGTATCTTTTAAGATCACAGCCATTTTGCCAAAATTATAATTTTTATAATGCTCTAATATTTCAAAAAAACGACTCGTTGCAGCTTCAGTTGTTAAGCCACTATAAGGTGAAAAAGCCATAAAATCTTTATCTTGTAACATTTCAATGACTGTAGATAAATTTTCTTGAACAAATGGTTTTAAGATTAAGCGATCTGTTTCTAACATAAAGTTTTTATTAATTGGTTTTAAAAAATATATTTTATAAAACAGTTTATAAATTTAATAAAGAGAGCAATTTCCTTCTAGTCATACAAAAGAAGCTGTAAATTTTGCTTTAGGGCAAAAAACTAATACTAGTTCTGTTACTCATCACTGCTTTTAATTCTTTTTGAAATAAGAGCGGATTACTGTCCAATTTGTTGAAAGCCAGCAGATGAGTGAACCGGCTGTAACCATAGCAGTTCCTTGCCAAAAGCTGATTGACAACTCGGTTTGTAAAACCAGCATGGCCAGTAAAGATGAAATGATTGGAGTGAAGTAAGAAGCCACCACTAGCATCGTGGTGTTGCCATGAATAATGCCAATATTCCATGCTGCATAACCTAATCCAATTGCTGTAGAGGCAAAGACGAGAGATAAAATCGTATTTAAATCGAGTGTAGGTAAAACAGCTTGACCACTAAAGAATAGCTTTAACCACAATGTTAGAGCGACGCCTAAAAAGAAAATAGAAATAGGGTTTTGTCCTTTACCTATTTTCTTGGTTAATACACAGTACAAAGCCCAAATAATTGCACCTATAAAAGCCAAAATATAACTTAGAGGATTACTATAAAAATTGTCTATAACTCGACTTAGACTGAAATCGCCATTTCCGGTCTGAATAAAAATAATGCCGAAAATTGAAATAATTAAACCTAAAATAATAAAGATATTAGACCTCTTGCGAAAGTAAAAACCACCTCAATCTAAATTTCATGAGATATCAGAAATTAAATCGTTTTTCAGATTCTGAATTCCAGCGCTTGGTTGGTGTACCTCGACCAGTTTTTAGTGAAATGATCGAAGTTTTAAAAGAAGTAGAATCACTTAAAAAGAAATCTGGGCGTCCTCATACTTTAGCTATAGAGGATCAATTATTATTAACACTCAATTACTTACGGAATTACAGCACTCAATTGGAGTTGGCTGCAAATTACCATATCGCTGAAAGTAATGTGAATCGAACCATTAAAAAGGTTGAAGATGCATTGATGAAATCAAGACGGTTTACTCTGCCAAAACGAAGCATTACCACAGCAGACGAACAGTTTAACTGGGTCATTATTGATGCGACAGAATGTTCAATAGAACGTCCGAAAAAAAAATCAGAGTAAGTTCTACAGTGGTAAAAAGAAGAAACATACGCTAAAAGCACAAGTGATCTATCATCCGAACAGCAAACAAATCATAGGGCTAGATATATCGAATGGCAGTCAGCATGACATTAAATTGGCAAGAAGAACGGTTAAAAAATTCAAACATTGTAAATATGTTATGACCGATTTAGGGTACTACGGATTAGAGCAAGATGGCTTTAAATTATTGATGCCAATAAAGAAAAAGAAGAATTTACCCTTATTTGATGTTGAGAAAAAGTACAATAAAATGATTGGAAAAATACGAGTTGTGATCGAACATATTAATAGTCAATTGAAAACATTTAGAATATTAAGTGAACGCTATCGAAATAGACGGAAAAGATTCGGTTTACGCATTAACTTAATCGCTGCACTGGTAAATCGGATGAACTTGCAATAACGACTTTCGCAAGAGGTCTATT